>NZ_JAIZ01000041.1 GCF_000710465.2 Kitasatospora sp. MBT63
GCGTCCGCGGTGCGGTCGAGCAGATCGGCGTCGGAGAGGGCAACGTCAGTGGTGAGAAGCGATTCGGACATGGGCGAACTCCCTTATGAGATAGGGGCTATGAGGCTGATCGGGCCGAACTGTGCGGCCGTTCCTGCGCGTTCGTCTCAACGGTAGGCAGCCTCGTCGTTAACTTCAAATGCATGTCAAGTACGGCTGGGATTACTCGCATGCAATTGGATGGGAACCTGCTCCGGCGCTCGACGCTGCCGGAGCAGGGCACGTTGTCAGGGTGGCCGAGTGTCTGCATGTCAACGCCCCGGCGATGAGCCGGAGTTCGGGCGGAATTCGGCGCACGACGGCGGATGAAGGGCGTCGCAGAAGCGCCGTGGGCGCGGACGAAGGCTCAGTCGAGCAGTTCGGCGGCCCGTTCGGCGATGGCGTAGACGGTCGCGTTGGTGTTGGCCGAGGGGATGGACGGCATCGCCGAGGCATCGGCGACCCGCAGTCCGGCGATCCCGTGGACGCGAAGGGTCGCAGGGTCCACGACGGCATCGGCGTCGGTTCCCATCCGGCAGGTGCCGGTGAAGTGGAAGTAGGGGCCGGTGGCCTTGCGGAGGAACTCGTCCACGGATTCTCCGCTCGTCACGGCGCCCGGCACCGCTTCCCGCTCGCGCCAGCCGGCGAACGCGTCGGCCTCCCCGATGCGGCGTGCGACTGCCAGGCCCCTGCGCATGACCTCCAGGTCGCGGTCGTCGCTCAGGTAGCCGGGGTCGACGAGGGGAGCGCTGGCGGGATTGGCGTCCGCCAGGCGCACGGTGCCGCTGCTGTGCGGAGCCATCGCGGAGAAGGCGATGGAGTAGCCGTTGGCCGGCGGCCGGCCCCATGCCGACGGGAGCGGTGCGGCGACGATGTAGACCTGAAGGTCCGGCCGGGCCGCGGCGGGGTCGCTGTACAACAGGCCCATCATTTCGGCCGGCGGGTTGGCAGGAACGAACGGTACGGGCCGGCCGGCCTCGTACACCACGCCCGCCATCGGATGGTCCTGCAGATGGGATCCCACTCCCGGCAGGTCGGCGACGACGTCGATGCCGTGTTCGCCGAGGTGTCCTGCCGGGCCGATCCCTGACAGCATCAGGAGGTGCGCGGAGCCGATGGCCCCCGCGGTCAAGATGACTTCGGCGCTCTCGGCGGACACGTGCTCGCCACCCACGGTGTACTCGACGCCGGTGCAGCGGCTCGCCGTGATGCGCAGACGCTGCACGGTCGCGTCCGTGACGACGTCGAGGTTCGGCCGGTCGAGGAACGGACGGATGTAGGCGTCCGCCGCGCTCTGACGGGCGCCGCCGGGCAGATTCATGTCACTCCACCCGAACCCGGTCTCCAGGCCGCCGCCGATGTCGTCGGCGCGTGTGAACCCGGCTTGCACCGCGGCGTCGACACCCGCCGTGGCCAGGGGATGGGGTTCCGGAACCGGGGCGACCACGACCGGCCCGTCCGTGCCCCGCACGGAGGCATCACGGCCGCGAGTGCTCTCGCTGCGGCGGAAGTAGGGCAGCAGATCGTCGAAACCCCAGCCCGGAGCACCGAGCCCGGGCCATTCGTCGTAACCGGAGCGGTGCCCCCGCAGGTGGTAGAGGCCGTTGATACTCGACGATCCGCCGAGTGCCTTACCGCGCAGCACGTCAGCGGCCCTGCCCGTACCGGCCTGCACGGCCGAGGCGCCCAGCCAGAGGGATGACGGGTCGAACCCCAGGAACCCCCATGGAGATGCCATCGCCTCGGTCGCGTCCCGGGCTCCGGCCTCCAGCAACAGCACCCGCACGCCGGGGCGTTCCGAAAGCCGGGAGGCAATCACGCACCCGGCTGTCCCCGCTCCCACAACGACATAGTCATAGGGACTCTGGCCCATCACGTCTCCGCTTCCCACGGCAGCGCGGTCCGGCCACCGGGTTTCAGTAAAAAGGCTCATCGACGATCAAAAAGCTGATTACGTGCATGTATTAAAGTGGCCGAAGAGTCGGGATGGTTGTCCACAGGTCGGCCCTGTGCCTTGCTCGGCTGCCTCAGAGCTCGGCGCGCAGAAGGCATGAAACCGGCGGATCAGCAGCGAGCGCGCCCCCTTGGAGATGGCCATGTCGGCGCCGGTGTCTGCGATGACGGCCATGCGGCTGGACGTCTCCTGTTCCATGAGTTTCTTGTCCTTGGTGCGTACCCGTCCAGGAGCAGCCCGGGCTTCCCTTCTGCCCTTGAATCCTAGGATTACCGACACGGCAGGTACTTGAACCTCCGCGACGTTCGTTCGGAACCTCAGCGCCATGCGCGTGGCGGGACAGTCGGCATCACACCAGCATCGGGTCAGGCTGCCCGTACGCGCCGACCGACTTCTGGCCCTGCCGCAGGTGGCGTCCCTTCCCAGGGCTGAAGCGCCCACCTCACGCGAGCCTCTCGCCGCCCGTGCCCCCTCCTCCTTGGAGTGCGGGAGCCCCCGGATCACCGTGTTCCCCGCAGCCGACCGCGCCGCCGCCACCCGCCCGTCCATCAGGCGCAGTCGCCGTGAAGCCGGCCCCGCAGCTGCGCGCCGCGCTGCTCACCGCCTTCGGCCCGCCGGCCGGCGCACCGACGAACCGCACAGGCGCGGCCGACCGTCCGCTCACCGACGCCTTCAAGAACTCGGGTGTCTGCTGATCGACGACGTCCACCGCATCGCCGCCCCCGCACTCGAGGACCTGCGCCTGTTGGCCGGTACCCCCGCCGCCCAGACCGCGCTGGTGCTGTGCGGGGCTGGCGCCGAGCGCACCCTGGCCCGGGCCCGGGCCCCGGACTCGGCCTCGGCAAACCCGGGTGCCGACCTGGCAGGACTGGTCCGGTGAGCAATGGCCCGTCGACCAGTGGGGGCCGCGCCCTCCTCCGTTGCCCGGGACGGGCCGTCGCATCGGGAGCACACTCGGTGCCGCACGCCGCGGCGCCGGGGTTCGCGCGTGTGCCGGGACGCGGGACTGTCTGCCGCGCTACGACGCGACCGGTTCGGGCCGGGAGGCGTGGTCGATGTTCTCCTCCACCCACGACCGAAGCGCGTTGAGCGGGATCGCGGCGCTCTGCCCGAGGGCGGTGAGGGCGTACTCGACGTGCAGGGGGACGGCGGGGTAGACGGTGCGGTCGAGGATGCCGAAGTCCTCGAGGCGGCGCAGCGTCTGGGTGAGCACCTTGGGGCTGACGCCCTGCAGTCTGCGCTGGAGTTCGCCGAATCGCCGGGGCCCGTCCTCGAGGGCGCCGATGGCCAGTGCGGACCACTTGTTGGCGAGCAGGTCGAGCAGGGCCCGGCAGGGGCACTGGGCGGCGTAGACGTCGTGGTGCGAGTGCTGGCCGCTGGGGCAGGTGGTCGTCATGATCGCGCTCTTCTCACCAGGTCACTTCCCATCGGGAAGTAGTGGACCTTGATGGTAACTATGTCCCCGGGGATAGCGTCGGCGACGTAAACCGGGGGGCCGCCAAGGGCCCTCCGCAGAAAGCCATTTCAGGAGATGACGCATGTCCACGCACACGATGCGCTCGGTGGTCCAGGACGGTTTCGGCGGTCCGGAGGTGCTGCGCGTCCAGCGGGTCCCGCGCCCGGTACCACTGCCCACCGAGGTGCTGGTGCGGGTGCACGCGGCCGGGGTCAACCCGGTGGACTGGAAGACCCGCGGCGGCTCCGGCATGGCCGGGCTGCTGGGTGAGCCGCCGTTCACCCTCGGCTGGGACGTGTCCGGGGTGGTGGAGGAGGTCGGCTTCGGCGTGACCACGCTGAAGGCCGACGACGAGGTGTACGGCATGCCGTGGTTCCCGCGCGCCGCGAACGCCTACGCCGAGTACGTGACCGCCCCGGCCCGCCAGTTCGCCCTCAAGCCCGCCACCCTCGACCACGTGCACGCCGCCGCCGTGCCGCTGGCCGCACTGACCGCCTGGCAGGCCATCGTCGACACCGCTCACCTGCAAGCCGGCCAGCGGGTCCTGATCACCGCCGCCGCCGGCGGGGTCGGCCACTTCGCAGTCCAGTTCGCCCGGCATCTCGGCGCCCACGTGATCGCCACCGCCAGTGCCGCACGCCACCCCTGGCTCAAGGAACTCGGCGCCGACGAGAGCATCGACTACACCAGCACCCGCTTCGAAGACGCCGCCAAGGACATCGACGTCGTCATCGACCTGGTGGGCGACGCCCACGACATGACCAGCACCCGCTCGCTGAAGGTGCTGCGCCCCGGCGGCCTGCTGGTCGCCATCCCGCAGGGAGTGTCGCCCGAGCTGGCACAGGCCGCCGAGGCGGCGGGCGTGCGGGTGACCCCGTTCCTGGTCGAGCCGGACGGTGCCGCGCTGACCACGATCGCCGGGCTGATCGACGCCGGCGAGGTCGCCGTCGAGGTGGCGGAAACCTTCCCCCTGGAGCAGGTCGGCGCCGCCCACGCCCGCGGCGAGGACCTGCGCACCCGCGGCAAGCTCGTCCTCACCCTCACCAACTGACCACCCGACGCAGAAATCGGAGTCGCACGTGTACTACGAGATCCGCCGCTACCAGGCGCAGCCCGGACGCCGCGACGAGTGGGTGCGCTACATGGAGGACGTGGTCATCCCGTTCCAGACGTCCAAGGGCATGGACGTGACCGCCTCCTTCGTCGACGACCAGGACGAGGACGGCTACATCTGGATCCGCCGGTTCGAGGACGAGGCCCGGAGCGAGGCCCTGTCTGCGGCCGTCTACCAGCACGACCGCTGGAGGAACGAGATCGGCCCGGTCGTGTACGGCCTGCTGATCCCCGAGCGGACCGTTGTCACCCGCGTGGTCCCCACCCCCGTCTCACCACTGCAGTGACCGGCCCGCACCACGGGCGCCCGCAGCGGCGCCACCCGAACAGCACAGCCGTAAAGGAACCACTCATGAGCACGGACACACTCGCACTGTCGTTCCCCACCTCCTCGATCACCCGGGCCGCAGCAGGTGCACTGATCACAGCGGTCCACACGGCTGCCGCCCGGATCGGTTTCACGGCGGCCGTCGCCGTCACCGACCCGGGCGGGCACCTCAAGGCGTTCGACCGCGCCGATGACGCGCCCTTCCTCACCGCCGAGGTCGCCGCCGACAAGGCCTGGACCGCAGCTTCCTTCCGCACCCCCACCCACACGTGGAACGGCTACCTCGCCGATCCGGGCATCGCGCCGCTGGCCGGCCACCCGCGCCTGATGGCGGTCGGCGGCGGCTACCCGATCATCGACAACGGCAGGTGCGTCGGAGGCCTCGGAATCTCCGGCGGCAGCTACCAGCAGGACCAGCAGGCCGCCGAAGAGGCCCTGGCCGCCCTCGGGTTCGAGGTACCCACCAGCTGACCGCCCGGCCGGGCCCGAACGCCCGGAAGTACGGCCGGACCCGCTCCCGCACCGGACCGCATCGCAATCGCGGCCGGCGCGGGCGGTGGCCGCCGGGGACGGGCCGGATCGTGCGTCTCAGGTCGGGCGGGTCCCCGAACAACTGGTGACGGGGCGTCGGCCGAGCGGCCAGGAAGCCGGGCGGTCGGTCGGACTCGGTGTTCACCTGCTCCCAGCCGTAGTGGTGAGCCGCAGGGGGAGCAAGTCTTCCGGGAGCTGGTTCCAAGTGCCGTGCAGCGATGGGGAGTCGTTCGTCAGGCGAGGCCGAGCCAGCCGAGGACGGTCTGGACGAGCAGGATGGTGGACATCGCGGCGACGCCGACGACCACGGCGGTGGCCGCGATGCGGTAGCGGGGGCCGTTGGCCGCGTCGCCGAGGACGGAGCGGCGGTTGGTGAGGACGAGGAGGTAGACCAGGACGATCGGGCTGATCAGGCCCTGGAGGACCTGAGTGCCGATCAGGAGCTGGATGACGTCCACCGGGGTGAGGGCGACGATCGCGCCGAGCGCGATCTGGGCGGTGAACAGGCCGAGGAACAGCGGGGCGTCGCGGAAGCTGCGGGAGACGGACCGCTCCACGCCGGCGGCCTCCCCGACGGCGTAGCTGGCGGAGAGCGGCACGACGGCGCCGGCCAGGGCGGAGGCGCCGATCAGGCCGAAGGCGAACAGCAGCTCGGCGCCGTGCCCGGCGACCGGCTTCAGGGCTTCGGCGGCCTGGGCGGCGGATTCCAGCGGGCCGCTGCCGCCGATCGCGGAGGCGGTGGCGATGATGATGGTCAGGCTGATCACGCAGGCGAACACCGCGCCGAGCACGGCGTCCGCGCGGATCAGCTTGTAGTCGGCGGGCTTGGCGCCGCGGTCGACCACGCCGGCCGCGGCGTAGAACTGCATGTACGGGCTGACGGTGGTTCCGATCAGGGCGACGGCGAGCAGGATGAAGTCCCGGCCGGGCTCCAGGTGCGGGACGGCCAGGTGTTCGCCGACCTGCCCCCAGTCGGGGTTACCGAGGACCATGGCGACCGGGTAGGCGAAGAACGCCAGCGACATGATCAGGAAGATCCGCTCCGCCCACCGGTAGGAGCCGAACAGCACCAGCGACCACAGCAGGACGGCGGCCGGCGGGATGACCGCCCACTTGGGGACACCGAGCAGCTCGAACGCGGCGCCGATGCCGGCGAACTCGCTGACGACCAGCCCGGTGTTGGCCAGCAGCAGGCAGAAGACCGCGAGCGCGGTCAGACGGAGGCTGAACTGCTCGCGGATCAGCGCGCCGAGGCCCTTGCCGGTGTGGGCGCCGAGCCGGACCGCCATCTCCTGCACCATCACCAGCGCGACGGTGACCAGCACCATGAAGAACAGCGTGCCGTAGGTGAACTGGGAGCCCGCACTGGCGTACGTGGCGATGCCGGCGGCGTCGTTCCCGGCGTTCGCCGCCACCAGACCCGGTCCGGCGACCATGGCGACGGCCGCGATGCGGCGCCATCCCCGACGGCGGCCGGCAGGTGCGGCAAGTGCACCGGGTGCGGTAGGTGCGGAGGGAGCCGGGAGCGCGGTGGCGGGGGAGGTGGCCACCGTGGCGGGCACGGTCGGGGTGGTGAGGTCGCGGGTCACTTGAGGAGCCTCCGGAAGTGCAGGCGGCCGCGCTCGGGCAGCAGTGCGTCGAGGATGTCGTCGGCGAGGATCCGGCCGAGCGGGCGGCCGGCGTCGTCGATTACGAGGAGGGAGCTGGCGCGGGCGGCGACCAGGTGGTCGGCGGCCTCGGCCAGGCGAGTGTCCGGGCGTACGGTGACCGGCGGCGCGAACTGCGCCAGCCACTCCGCCAGGTCGCCGACCAGTGCGGTGTCCTCGGCCACCGCTAGGTCGAACAGCGGGATGTCGCCGACCAGCCGGCCGTGCTCGTCCAGGACCGCGACCGCGTCGATCTCGGTGCGGTGCTCGGCCTGCGCGGCCAGTTCCGCCCGCACCTGGGCGATCGTCCGGTCGGGGCGGGCGGTCACCAGGACGGTGGTCATCGCGCCACCGGCGGTGCCCTCCCGGTGGGTGAGCAGGGTGCGCAGTCCGGCCGCCTCATCGGCGGGCATGCGGGTCAGCAGGGCTTCGCGCTCACCCGGGTCGAGGTCGCGCAGGGCGTCGGCGGCCTCGTCCGGTTCCATCTCGTCGACCAGCCGGGCGGCGTGCTCGGGCGCCGCCTCGCGGAGCAGGTTCTCCAGCTCGGCCGGCTCCATCTCCTCCAGGGCGTCCGCGGCCTGCTCGGGTTCCAGCCAGCCGAGCAACTGCTGGCGTTCGTGGCGGCCGAGGTCCTCGAGGATGTCGGCGAGGTCGGCCGGGCGCAGCCGGTGCAGGGCGGAGCGGGAGGCGCGCAGTTGCACCTCGGCCGGCCCGTGGGTGGCCTGCTCGCCGAACGGGGCCACCGACTGCCAGTCCAGGACGCGTTCCGGGGTGGGCCGGACCTGCCAGCGGCGCGGGCCCAGGCGGCGCAGCAGGGTCGGCAGCGAGACGTCCACGCCGACCAGGACGGTGCGCCCGGCCAGCGGCGTCAGGTAGAGGTCGGCCGCGCGGGTGACCTGGATGCCGTCGACGTCGACGAGCTGGTGGTCCATCACGTCCCGGGCGAGCAGGACCTCGCCGGGGCGCCGCGCGTAGTCGCGCAGGTCGACGCGGGCGGTGCGCAGCCGTACCTGCCCGGCGCCGACGGTGTCGATCGCGCTCGCGGCGAGGAAGGCCCGGCGGCGTCCGATGCGGATGATCAGACCGGTGACCGGCGGATAGGGCTCGGGTCCGTAGAGGCGGGCGACGACGTCGACGACGCGGCCCACCTCCTCGCCGGACTGGTTGGTGACCGGGCCGCCGATCAGTCCGGCGAGGGACACCAGGGAGGCACGGACGGCGCGGGTCGCGGTGGTGCGGCGCGAACTCTCGGCCCGCCGGTCGCGAAGCCGGGCCGTGGTGGACATGAGCAGAGTGGTGGCAGCCACGAGGAACACCCCCTCGCCCCGGTCGGAACGGGGCATCGGGCAGCCCGGGACAGCCCACTGCATCCTCCGGCCGCAGGCTGTGGAGTGCCCGGGAGCACGGCGGCGCACCCCCGCCGGACGGGCCGGTGGGGGAGAGCGCCGGGTGCGCGGCGATCAGAGGAGGAGCGGTTGCCGCGGGTCGCTGAAGGACGGCGAGGACAACACGGTGAAGGGCCGACTATGGCCCGGACTACTGTCCATCACGCCTCCTTCCGGTCCCGGCCACGACTCGATGTCATGGCGGCGCGGCAAGGTGAGAGCCGGGAACGACCCGGCACACCCCAACTCGTCAGAGCTTTGGCACTCCACGGCGTGTCCCCGGCCGATCGGGGAAGCCACTTGGGGTCACCCCTTAGGTCGGGGAGACCTGTCCTGATCCGGAGCGTCTCTCGACGGGTGGGATCAGTGGCCTGTGTCCGTGAAGACGCCTCACCGAACGAGGTGTCTGTTCAAACCGGCATCAGCATAGGCCCCGGTCGCCCCGGCAACCCAATCCTTGACCTGACCTTGACCGGTCCCTGCCCGGCGGGAGGCGGCCGCGCGCCTGCAGCGCGCCTGATTGCCGGCGCGATCCGCATCTGCCGCACGCAGCTCCTGCCGGCGTTCGCCGATCAGGCCACGGGCCCCGCCGGCAGCAGGTGCGCGGTGGAGTCCCGTGGCCCGAACGGACGGGACGTCAGCGCAGGCCGCCGGACGCGAGGATGACGTCCCCGGTGATCCAGCGCGCGTCGTCGGAGGCCAGGAAGGCCACCAGCGGGCCGTAGTCGTCAGGGGTGCCCGTGCGGCCCAGCGGGGTGTCGGCGACGGCCTGTACCTCCTGGGCCGAGCCGGGGAATCCCATGGCCCTGGTGCCCTCGGTGTCCGACGGTCCGGGCATGATCGCGTTGACCCGGATGCCGCGCGGACCGAGCTCCTTGGCCGCCACGATGGTGAACGCGTTGACGGCGCTCTTGGACGCGACGTAGAGCGAGGAGTACAGGGGGTGGGTGAGCGTGCCGGCCGTCGAGACGTTGACGATCGACGCGGTGCCGATGTCGTCCTGCCCGGCCAGGGCCTGCGTGGTGAGGATCGTCCCCAGCAGGTTCGTGGTCATCTCGCGCTGGAACTCCTTCTCGGTGATGTCCGACAGCGGTGCGAAGGTGGCGACGGCCGCGTTGTTCACCAGTACGTCGACCGGTCCGTACTCCTCGCGCGCCCGATCGAACAGACGGCGCACGTCGCCGCCGCGGGCCACGTCCGCCCGGACCGCGATCGCCCGGCCGCCGGCGGCGGTGATACCCGCGACGACCCGCTCGGCGCCCTCGGCGTCCTCCCGGTAGTTCACCACGACGGCCGCGCCGGTCCCGGCGAGGGCCTTGGCGATGCCCGCGCCGATGCCCTTCGACGCGCCCGTGACGATCGCCGCACGGGCGGTGTTGTTGCTGCTCACAGTGGCTCCTCGAACGTTGATGCTTGCGGAAGTCACCGTAGGAACGCGAATTACTATTAGGAAGTACCTACTTTTTTGTAAGCTCGTGCTGTGATGGAAACCCAGCAGGTCGCGACGGCCGCCCGGCTCCTGGCCCACGACACCTTCGACAAGAAGTGCGCGCTCCGGCCGATCATGGATCAGACGACGAGCCGCTGGGCGACACTGATCATCTCGGCCCTCGTCGCCGGCCCGCACCGCTTCGCGCAACTGCACCAGCGAGTCGGTGGCATCAGCCAGAAGATGCTGTCCCAGAACCTCAAGGCACTGGCCCGGGCCGGGCTCGTCGACCGCCAGGTCGCGCCCACCAACCCGCCCCAGGTCACCTACTCCCTGACCGACCTCGGCACCGGCCTGGCCGGGCCGCTGACCGAACTCATCCAGTGGTTCGGCCGGCACGGCGGCGAACTCCTCGCCGCCCAGGAGCACTACGACAGCCAGCAGGGCCCACCGCGCGGGTGACCCGGCACCTCCCGCGGCGGTGACCGTCGCGCGCCCACAGTGCGTCAGTTCCCGGCGGGGCCCATACTCCCGCCGCCGAGCAGTCGGTCGACGAGGAGCCCGGGGTAGCCGGTGGCCGGCGGGTCGATGCCGAAGATCGCCCGCAGGTAGAACGGCGCGACGAGCTGGTCGAGGATCTGCTCCAGGGGTGGGGGGGGTTCTCGCCGCGGGCCGTGGCCCGTTGGCGGATCTGCTCGATGGAGTGCATCCGGCGCCGGAAGTGCTGCGCACGCTCCGCATCCACCCCCTCGCCGCAGCCATCGCCCACGACCAGCTCGCCCACCTCGCCGGCCGGGCCGAGATCGCCCGCCATCTCACCGTCCACCTGGCCCGGATACCCGGCCTGGAGGTCAGCGAGATGCCCGAAGGAGTGCTTCCGTCCTGGTACGGGTTGACGCTCACCTACCGACCCGACGAACTCGGCGGGCTGCCGATCGAGAGGTTCCACCAGGCACTGGTCGCCGAGGGCGCCACCGAGTTCGACCGGCCCGGCTCCACCTGCCCCATGAACACGCTCCCGCTGTACCAGGAGCCGGCCGTGCTGTTCTCCGGTCACCCGCACTCCCACCGCCACTACAACGCCGGGGACTTCCCGGTCGCCGAGCACGCCCACGCCCACACGATCAAACTCCCGGTCTGGCATCGTGAGCAGGATCTGGAGCTGGCCGACCAGTACGTCCGTGCGGCCATCAAGATCAGCGACCATCACAAGGAGCTGCTGTGACCGTCATTTCCCCCGAGTTCGTGGCCGGCCTTGCGGCCGACGCCGAAGCCGCCGGCATCACCGGCTTCGTGGCCGCCGCGGTGATCACCCACCACGACCGGATCCTGCTCGTACGGCGCAAGCCCGACGACTACCTGGGCGGACTGTGGGAGATCCCCTCCGGAAGGGTCGAGCCCGGGGAGACCATCCTGGACGCCCTGCACCGCGAGACCGCCGAGGAGACCGGCCTGGCCATCGACCAGGTCACCGGCTACATCGGACACTTCGACTACCGGAACAGCCGTGGCACCACCACCCGCCAGTTCAACTTCGCCGGCACCGTGGAGAAGACCGAACCGGTCATCCTCACCGAACACGACGCGTACCAGTGGGCCCTCCCGGGCGAGCTGCCCGAGGTCAGCGACGCGGTCCGCGAGCTGATCGTCCGCTGAGGTGGTGCGAGTGTCGCGGGCCCGCCACACCAGGGCGACCCTGCGACCACGGCTCCTCGACCCGTTCATGCCCAGGGGCGAGGAGTGGATGGAACGTTCACAGTGCATCGGGCGCTCGGACAACTTGCACGAGCGCTTGGTGCTGCTCGGCTTCGCCGGGGACGAGCGCACGCCCCGCCGAGCGGCCGCGGCGGCGAAGGAGCGGTGGCGGGCCGGTCTTCGCTGTACTTGCCGGCGCTGGATCACCAACAGCCCGGGCTCTGGTTGCAGGTCGACTGGGGCTTCGGGCTGACGGTCCCGCGTGGTGATCCCGGTCCGGAACCCTCGGCATGGTGTCCCTCCGGGGAAGTCGAGCCGAGCCCTCCACCTGCAGTGGCCGCGGTTCTCGGTACCACGGACGCGGCTACGCCCGGCTCCGGGACCGGCGGTGCCGTGTCGGCTGCCACCCGGCTCCGTTCGGACGCGCCCGCTGCGCCCAGTGATCACCCGGGCCGCGCCTTGCCCGCCGGGACGCCGTAGCAGAGCGAGTCGCCGCGCTCGGCAAGGTGGCCATCTGGTCCGAAGGACGCCGCCGCCCAGCCCTGTTCAGCGGGACGGTTCTTCCGCGTCCTGCGTGCGGTGGGTGAGGCGGCCTGCGGACTCCAGTCGGGACAGGCGGTCGTGCTCGCGCTCGGCCCAGCGTCGTACCCGGTCGGGTTCGAGCGCGGTGCCGTGGCCGACGTGGAGGGCGGTGGGGCCCAGGGCGAGCATCGCGCGCAGGCTGGTGAGGTTCTGCCGGGGGTCGTCGTGGAAGGGCGGGTTCGCGGGCTTGCCGGGGATCAGGCCCATGAAGGAGTTGGCGATCAGGTCGCCGGCGACGAGGTCGCCCTCGTCGGTCAGGACGGAGACCGATCCGGCGGTGTGTCCGGGGGTGGGCATGATGCGGCCGGCGACCCCGAAGACCTCCAGGCTCGTCTCGCCGCTGATCAGTACGCCGGGTTCGACGGGTTCGGCCTGGGCGTGGAGGTTCTTGTTCCGGTCCATGAGGCGGCCCATGGGGCCGGTGGGCAGGTACGGTTCGCGGACCCGGCCGGTGCGGTACGGTCCGAGGTCGGCGACGTGGCCGGCGACGGGTGCGCCGGTGAGGCGGTGCAGTTCGGCGGCCGAGCCGAAGTGGTCGATGTGGCCGTGGGTGAGGATGATCAGCGAGACGTCGGAGGGGTCGACGCCGTGTGCGGCGATCTGGTCGTAGATCTTCCGGCCGCTGCCGGGGATCCCGGCGTCGACGATGACGGGCCGTCGGCCGACCAGCAGGTAGGCGTTGATGGCGTGCCGGCCCAGGACCGGGATCGGGATGACCTTCGTGCGGGACATGAGGGGCTCCGGAGTGTGGGTGGTGCGTCGGCTGGTGCGGGCATGGCTGGGGGCCGCTGGGCGGCGGTGGGTTTGGCAGGTGGCGGGACGTGGGAGCGCGCCCGGATGCTCAGAAGCGGCGGCGGTACTCGGCTGGGGTGGTGCCCAGGCGTCGCTGGAAGGAGCGGTGCAGTGTGTCGACGGAGCCGAGGCCGCTGGCGGCGGCGATCTCCGGGAGGCCGAGGTCGGTCTCCTCCAGCAGCCGGCGGGCGGCCTCCAGCCGGGCGGACTCGACGTAGGCGGCCGGGGTGGTGGAGGTGCGTTGGCGGAAGAGGCGGGAGAAGTGGCGCACGCTCAAGTGCAGCCTGGCGGCGAGGGCTTCGGCCGAGAGGTCCTCGGTCAGGTGCTCGGCGATCCACACCCGCAGGTCGTCGATGCGGTCACCGCCGGCGCTCTGGACGGAGAGCGGCACGCTGAACTGGCTCTGCCCGCCGGAGCGTTTGACGTACATGACCATCATCCGGGCGGTGGCCAGCGCGAGCGCGTGGCCGTGGTCCTCGGCGACCATCGCGAGCGCCATGTCCATCCCCGAGGTGACGCCGGCGCAGGTCCACACCGCCCCGGAGCGGATGAAAATCGGATCGGGATCGACCGCGACCTGCGGGTGCTCGGCCGCCAGGCGGGCCGCGGTCAGCCAGTGGGTGGTGGCGGGTCGGCCGTCGAGCAGCCCCGCCGCGGCCAGCAGGTGCGCACCCGCGCAGATCGACCCGACCCGGCCTGCCCGGGGCGCCGCCGTGCGGAGCCAGGCGGTGACTTCCAGGTCGATCACCGGCTCCACTCCGCCGCCGACCAGGTCGATCGCGCCCGCCACGAGCAGGGTGTCCACCCGGCCGTCCACCGCGCCGAGGGTGAGGTCGGCCATCAGACGCACGCCGCTGGAGGTCGCGACCGGTTCGCCGTCGGCGGTCGCGATCTGTACGACGTAGCCGGGCCGGTCGGGTCCGGCGGCACGGGTGGCTACCGAGAACACCTCCGCCGGTCCGGTGACGTCCAGCAGCTCGACGCCGGGGAAGGCGGCAACGACGACTCGGTGGGGCGACTGGCGCATGGCCTGATCATGGGGCCCGGCGCAGGGTGACTGCAATGACGAGGTCATTGCAGATCCGGCCACGCTCCCGGACGCCCACGGAGCCCGGGACCTCGCCACGCGTCTCATCGCCCGGACAGCGAAGTCACCCGGCGGATACGCGGTACGGACGATCCTTGAGCACGCCGTCCGCCGCGACCATTCGAGCCCAGCCGAGTCGAGGCTCCTCGAGGCGGCCTCTGCTGCCTGCCGCTCTCGGCGCAGGCAGCAGAGCGGTCATCAAGAACCGTCCAGGGGCCCGGCGTACGCGCCGCGGTTGCGCACGAAGTCGCTGCGGGCCTCCGTCGAAGTGCAGTGCGGCGATGGTGGAGTCGGGGGTGGCGTCGGTGTGGCCGAAGGTGGTCCCGGTCGTGGACTCTCCCATGGAGAAGGTGGTGAAGTGGGTGCGCCACTCGCCGGTGACCATGCCGGAGTAGAGGCCGTGGTTGTGCTCCGGTTCCCAGGGCGGGTAGGCGGCGAAGTCCGGGACGAGGACGGTGCCGGGGGTCTTGGGCCACATCGTCGCCCAGATGACCTGCTGGTCGAGGGGGTAGTGGCCGTAGTCGAACTGTTCGCGCAGGGTGGTGCGCAGTTTCCAGCCGACGGTCTGGGTGTTGTCGCTGTTGGCGTGGAGGAAGACCTGTTCGCCGACGCCGCTGCCGTCGACGGCGGCGGGAAGGTCCACGGCAGGGGTCTTGGTGTCGGCGCCGGCGGGAAGTCGTTGCCAGAGGTAGCCGGTGAGGCGGATGTTGTTGGCGTCGGTGAACTGGGCCGTCTGGATCATCACGCCGGTGGGGATCTGCTGCATCCCGTCGCGTCCGTCGTCGCGCAGGTAGGAGGTGCCGGCGTCCTGGTCGGTGACCACGGTGCCGGGTGCGCCGGTGAGGGTGTCGTCGGCGGCGACCGCGACCCAGATGAACACGGTGGCGAGCAGGCACAGCGCGCTGACGGTGGCGCTGAACCAGCCCAGGGAGGAGGGTTTGGCGGATCGGTCGCAGCAGTAGCCAGGCCACGAGGGCCAGGCCGACGACGGAGCAGGTCAGTACGACGGCGAGCCGGCCGCCGTGCTGCATCGCCTCGTGCGCGGGTCTGTCGATGCCGGCGGCGGCGACGGCCGCGAGGACGAAGGGGACCGCAGCGAGCGTCGCGGCGGCTACCTGGGACCGTCCCCACGTGGCACGGTTCGGCGGCGGGCTGCTGGGAGAGGTGGACACGGGCGGCTCCGGGCGAGCGAAGGGATCGGCCCGATGCTCATGGGTCGGATCCGTCTCTCCGGGCGGACCGCGAAACACAACTTCGACCACGATCGAATCGCAAGTTCCACCGAACGGGCTACCACAGCACCTGAGATCGACCGCCTTGGCCGGACCTGCTCACCCCGGTTCCCCAGGGCACCGAGCCTCTCCGGCGGTCGTCGGCCGGGCGCGCCGCTCCAGCCGGGCGGCTCTGGTGATCAGATATCGCTGCTCCGGCGTGTTGGTGGTCCGGGCGGCCGCTGAGCGGTAGTAGCTCAGCGCGGACGCTGTCTCTCCCGCCATCTCCAGGAGATGGGCCCGTACGGCATGCGCCCGGTGGAGGTCTTCGGGAAGCCCGCCGTCGGCGTCGAGCCGGTCGAGCAGGGCCAGAGCAGCAGCAGGGCCGTCGA
Organism: Kitasatospora sp. MBT63; assembly: GCF_000710465.2. Lineage (GTDB taxonomy): Bacteria > Actinomycetota > Actinomycetes > Streptomycetales > Streptomycetaceae > Kitasatospora. The sequence continues at coordinate 15,620 of NZ_JAIZ01000041.1, forward strand.
CCATCGCCACGGCGACCGCCCGGTTGAGCGTGACCAGCGGGCCGGGTGCCACCTGTTCGAGAAGCCCGTACAGGCCGAGGATCTGCGGCCAGTCGGTCTCGTCGGCGCGCGCGGCCTGGTCGTGGACGGCGGCGATGGCCGCCAGCACCCGGTACTCGCCCGGACGCTCCCGGCCGGAGAACGAGCCGATGAGCAGCGCCGCTCCTTCCGCGATCAGGACGTGGTCCCAGCGGGCGCGGTCCTGCAGGTCGAGCGGGACGAGCTCGCCGTGCGGCCCGGTGCGCGCGGGCCGTCGGGCCTCGGTCAGCAGCATCAGCGCCAGCAGACCGGCCACCTCGCCCTCGGCGGGCAGGCTCCCGTGCAGTTGGCGGGTCAGTCGGACGGCCTCGCCGGACAGATCGGCACGGTGCAGGTCCGGCCCGCCGGAGGCGGTGTAGCCCTCGTTGAACATCAGGTACAGGACGTGCAGCACGTTCCGCAGCCGCCCGGGCCGGTCCGGTGCGCCCGGCACCGGCACCTCGAACACCGTCGAGGACGCCTTCAAGCGCTGCTTGGCCCGGCTGATGCGCTGCGCCATGGTCGCCTCGGGCACCAGGTAGGCGGCCGCGATCTGGGCGGTCGTCAGGCCGCCGACCGCCCGTAGCGTCAGGGCGATCGCAGAGGCCGGGGTGAGCGCCGGATGGCAGCACATGAACAACAGCGCCAAGGAGTCGTCGGCCACCCGGGCCCGGCCTGGCGCCGGTTCCCGCGCCGTGCGTTCCTCGCGCCGCCGCCGCGCCGCGTCGCTGCGCATCCTGTCGGTGTGGCGGCGGGTGGCGGTCTTCAGCAGCCAGCCGTGGGGGTTCTCCGGCACGCCTTGGGCGGGCCAGTGCCGGGCGGCGGCGATCAGTGCCTCTTGGAGGGCGTCCTCGCACGCGTCGAAGTCGCCCGTGCGCCGGGTCAGCACGCCGAGGACCTGCGGCGCCAGCGAGCGCAGCAGGTCCTCGACGACGACGGGCCGGTCGGTCACAGGTCGAACGCGGCGTCGGTCATCACCTGGCGCACCTCGACCGGCTGCTGGGTCGGGAGCCCGCCCGGGCCGGGCACGGCCGAGATCCTGGCGGCGATCTCCAGGGCACGGGCCTCGGAGTCCACGTCGACAACGTTGAACCCGGCCAGCACCTCCTTGGACTCCGGGAACGGACCGTCGGTCACCACCGGGGCCGAGGTGCCGTCCGAGCGGACGATCCGGGCCAGCCGCGGATCGGCCAGCGGGGTGAACTGCACCATCTCCCCGCTCGCGACCAGTTCCTTCGTCAGGGCGGCGTAGTAGTCGAAATGCGCCGCGACATCGCCGGGCGCCCACTCGTCCATCGGCTCCTCGAACGCTCCACCGTCGTGGTTGACCATCAGCAGGAACTTCGGCATCTGCACTCCTTGATCGTCGGCGCGCCCAGTGTGGCGCACTCGCTCCCTCAACGGAGTCGGCACACGGTTCTCTACATCGCCCGGAACACGTCTTCGGGCCGCGGTCAACCATGAGGGGAACAGTGAGCAGGCCTGGCCGTTCTCGTGAAGCCTCATCAGCCTCCGTAGGGCGCGACCAGCCGGATCCGCCTCAAATCGGCAGGCCGCCACCTCATCGGGGGAGCGGAGCGTCCCTGGGGGTCCGGGATTCGTCGGCCCCTCTCCGGGGACACCCCGGGATTCTTCGGCCTCCGCCCGCCGCGCGCGGAGGCCGCCCCGGCCAGCACCATCCCTGGCACCCACCGACCAGACTTCCTGCGGCGGCATCCGCTTTTCAGGCGCCGTCCAGGTGGCGCGGGTCCGGCGTGAGCGCCGACACCGCCCGGGTACAGCACACCGGGGCCCACCTCGACCGGTCCTGACCGCGGCTCAGTCCACAGCCGGGCTGCGGCGTTCGACGAGGACGACGTCGCGCCACCGGCCCAGGTGCCGGCCGAGCCGCTCGCGGGTGCCGACCACGCGGAAGCCGGCCCGGGCATGCAGGGCCAGGCTGGCCGTGTTCTCCGGGAACACCCCGGACTGCACGGTCCAGATCCCGGCGGCGTCGGTGGAGGCCAGCAGGGCCTGCAGCAGGGCGAGCCCCACGCCCCGCCCCCGGGCGTCGGTCCGGACGTAGACGGAGTGCTCGACCACGCCCGCGTACGCGCACCGGTCGGAGACCGGGACCACCGCGGCCCACCCCAGCACCCGGCCGCCGCCGAGGGCGACCAGGCGGTGAGCGGGGAGCCGGGCGGCGTCGAACGCCTCCCAGGTGGGTGCGGTGCTCTCGAAGGTGGCGTCGCCGCCGTCGATCCCGGCCTGGTAGATCGCCAGTACCTGCTCGGCGTGCTCGGGGAGCATCGCGGCCACGGTCACGCCGGTGGCGCTCACCCGGCCGCCCGGACGCCGAGCTCGTCCAGCAGGCCGCGGATGCGCTGCTCGATCCGGTCACGGATCGGCCGGACGGCGTCCACGCCCTGGCCGGCCGGGTCGTCCAGCTGCCAGTCCAGGTAGCGCTTGCCGGGGAAGTACGGGCAGGCGTCGCCGCAGCCCATGGTGATCACCACGTCGGAGGCCTGCACCGCCTCGACGGTGAGTACCTTCGGCACCTCGGCCGAGACGTCGATGCCGACCTCGCGCATCGCCTCGACCACGGCCGGGTTGACCGTGGCGGCGGGGGCGGAGCCGGCCGAGCGGACCTCGACCCGGTCCTGGCCGAGGTGGGTGAGGAAGGCGGCGGCCATCTGGGACCGGCCGGCGTTGTGGACGCAGACGAACAGGACGGACGGGACGGCGGGGACGGGCAGGTCGGCGGGAGTGCTCACGGCGGGATGCTTTCTCGGTCGGGACGGCGGATGACGGCGGTCGGCGGATGGCGGCAGTTGTGGGAGGGCCGGTCAGCGGCCCGCGGCGGCGGCCCGGTGCTCGCTGTGCGGAACGACGACGTCCTCCGCGGCGGGCGTGGGACGGCCGAACAGCACGGCGACCAGGACGAGGCCGACGGCCAGACCGGCCAGTTGGGCGGCGAGGAACGGCAGGACCGAGGCGGGGGCGATGCCGGCGAAGCTGTCGGTGAAGGCCCGGCCGATCGTGACGGCCGGGTTGGCGAAACTGGTCGAGGACGTGAACCAGTACGCCGCGCCGATGTAGGAGGCCACCGCGACCGGCGCGAAGTGCGCCCGCCCGGTCCGGGCCAGGCCGAGGATCAGCAGGACCAGGCCGGCGGTCGCCACGACCTCGCCCAGCCACAGGTGCGGGGCCGACCGGTCATGGGCCGACCATTGAACGAGTGGCCGGGCGAACATCGCGTTCGCCAGCACGGCGCCGCCGATCGCCCCCGCGACCTGCGCCGGCAGGTAGGCGGCGGCCTCGCGCAGGGTCGGACCGTCGCCGTCGCGGCGCCCGGTCCACCATGCCGCCAGCGTCACGACCGGGTTGAAGTGGGCGCCGGAGACCGGGCCGAGCAGGACGATCAGCACGCCCAGGCCGAACACGGTCGCCAGTGAGTTGGCGAGCAGCTGCACGCCGACGTCCTTCGACAGCTCGGTGGCCTGGATACCGGAGCCGACCACGATCGCGACCAGCGCTCCGGTGCCGACGAACTCGACGGCCGTCCGCCGGCCCAGTGGCGCCATCGGTCTCATCCGGCACCCCCCACGGCCGCGGGGGCCTCGGCGGTGGTGCCGGTCGGGGCCTGGAGCAGGGCGGACAGCTTGGCCAGAGCGGCAGGCAGGACCCAGTAGTAGACCCAGGTCCCGCGGCGCTCGGAGCCGACCAGGCCGGCCTCGCGCAGCACCTTGAGGTGGTGGGAGATGGTCGGCTGGGAGACGTCGAAGGGGCCGGTCAGGTCGCAGACGCACGCCTCGCCGCCCTCGTGGGAGGCGATCAGCGACAGCAGTCGCAGCCGGACCGGGTCGGACAGGGCCTTGAACATCCGCGCCAGGTCGGCGGCCGCCACCTCCCCCAGCGGCTCGCGGACCATCGGCGAGCAGCACACCACCGCGTCGTCCTGCCCGAGGACGACCAGCTCAGATTTCGACATGCATCTATGTTGACAGTCATCTAAGTGGAGAGCAAGCTCGCTGTATCGACAGATGTCGAAACAGAACCTCGGACCGAGGAGAACGCCATGTCCCGTGTTCAGCTCGCCCTGCGCGTCGCCGACCTCGAAGGCTCCATCGCCTTCTACGCCAAGCTGTTCGACACCGAGCCGGCCAAACTTCGCCCCGGCTACGCGAACTTCGCCATCACCGAACCCCCGCTCAAGCTCGTGCTCATCGAGGGCGAGCCCGACCAGCCCACCCGCCTCGACCACCTCGGCGTCGAGGTCGAGAACGCCGGACAGGTCTCCGCCGCCGCCGTCCGCCTCCAGGACGCGGGCCTGGCCACCTCCCAGGAGAACGACACCTCCTGCTGCTACGCGCTGCAGGACAAGGTCTGGGTGACCGGCCCCGGCCAGGAGCCCTGGGAGGTCTACGTCGTCAAGGCCGACGCCGACACCCTGCGCAGGACCCCTGCCGCACCGGCCACTTGCTGCACCCCCGACGAGCAGGCGGTCGAACCCGCGCGGAAGGCTGCCACCGGCTGCGCCTGCGCCTGCTGACAGTACGGTCGTCCCCCGTTTCGGGGCGGCAGGTCCTTGACCGGGCGGGGCGTACGGCATCACGGCCGTGCCGACGAGGCGGACGGCCGCGCCGCTGAGGTCGGGTGACGGCTTACCTTCGAGCCGGCCCGAGCAGGTCAGTCCTCGTGCGGCGGGCCGGCTGCGAGGAGTTCGCGCCTCACGTTGTCGTAGTCGGCCCGGGCCTGCGGGTCGCCGCGGTGGTAGTCGGTCCAGAAGCCGGGGCGCTGCCAGCGGGCATCGGTGAGGCGGGTGCGGCCACCGGCGATGGTCAGGGTCCAGCCGGGCGGTATCCGGGTGTCCACCGTCTCGAAGGAGACGGGGTCCCATTCCAGTCCGGGGTCCGGCGAGTCGGGGCCGAGCACACGGATGTAGCACTGGTCGTCGTCGGTGACCATCTCCAGAACCGGGTAGACGCCACCCACCCGGATCCCGTCGAACTCCGCGACGGGGAAGTCGCCGTCGGGATGGACGATCTCCAAGCATCTGACTCTCATGCGTGGAAGTATCGCCCGGCCCGGTCGACAGGCACCGTCGGCCCGGGCCGAACCAGCCGGCACGGGACAGCTGTGCCGGTACCGCCGGTAGGCGAGCCCGGAGGCCGTTGGCCCACCGACGGGACCCCCACTGTGCGCTCCCGCTCGACCGCTCGGGTCCGGGCCGAGCAGCTCCGGCGGCGACAGCCCGCACACGGCGCGGCCGGTCACCCGGACGGCGGTGCGCGGATTGACGGCCCCACCGACCGGACGGAGGCTGGCAGGCGGCGAAGTCCACCGGACGGTGGGCCGGATCGAAGCCGCGGCGGGACCACCCCGCGCCGGGTACCGGAACCGACCGGACCGCAGCGGGGGCACGAGCCGGGGCGGTCGGCCCCAGCCGTCGCGGACCGAGAGGAAGCGGCGTCGGCGATGTCGGACAAGCAGGCCAGGCGGATCGCGAAGTTCATCGAGCCGCTGCGGGTGGAGCCGGGCTCAGTGGTGGATCTCGCCCGTGACTTCGACCCCCGCTACAAGGCCGGGATCAAGAAGCGGGACGGAGCCGGGCTGCTGCGCACCGGGGTCGGCCTGCTCGCCGAGTACCAGGCGAGGCTGGCAGCCCAGGACACCTTCGGCGTGCTGCTCTGCCTCCAGGCGATCGACGCGGGCGGGAAGGACGGGACGATCCGCCATGTGATGAGCGGGGTCAACCCGCAGGGCGTGCACGTCAGCAGCTTCAAGGTGCCGTCCGCGGAGGAGCTCGACCACGACTACCTGTGGCGCTACGCGTCGCGCCTGCCGGCCCGCGGGGACATCGCGATCTTCAACCGGTCGCACTACGAGGAGGTCCTCGTGGTGCGGGTGCATCCCGAGAACCTCGACCGCCAGCGGCTGCCCGCGGAGGCGAAGGGGCACGACGTCTGGGCGCGCCGCTACCGGGAGATCAACGACTGGGAACGCTATCTCTGCGACAACGGGTTCAGGGTCGTGAAGGTCTTCCTCAACCTCTCCGAGGAGGAGCAGCGCACCCGTTTCCTGAAGCGGATCGACCTGCCGGAGAAGAACTGGAAGTTCTCGGCGGCCGACCTCCGCGAGCGCGAGCGGTGGGACGACTACCAGCACGCCTTCTCCGAGATGCTCTCGGCCACGAGCACCCCGTGGGCGCCGTGGTACGTGGTGCCGGCCGATCGCAAGTGGTTCGCGCGGATCTGCGCCGCCGCGGTGCTCGCCCACACACTGATGGAGATCGACCCCCGGTACCCGACCGTCGGGAAGAAGGCCCGCAAGGAACTGCGTGCCGCCAAGCGGCTGCTGGAGCAGGAGGCCCCCGAGGGCGCCGCCCGCGACCCGTACGCGGCCGGGCACCGTGGTTGACCGCTGCGGGGGCGGACCCGCCGGGAGGAACGGACTGTCGGAGGTGCGGAGATCACGGCGCAGGCCGATCCGTCGGGTGCGGGCCGGGTGCGGCCCTGGTACGCGACGCCGCCCGAGGAGGTCGCAGCCAGGCTGGCAGCACCATCCGGGAGGCGCTGGACCTGCTGCGCGGCGAGGTGACCCACGAGGTCCGCGCGCCGGGCTCGGACCGGCCCGCCACCTGCACCAAGGGGACGCGGCGAAAGAACACCAGGCCGAGACGCTCTGGCAGAGGCTCGCCGGCCGCCCGTCGGACGTCGCGGCTACGTCCTGGGGCGTCTCAGGGCGTCGGCGATTCGTCGCCAGATGGACGCAGGTCGGCCGAAGGAGCACAGGAGCCGGGCGAGGCGTGGATCGTGGGCGATGGTCTCGCGCTCGATCTCGGCGAGGATCTGCTGATCGCGCGTTGAGAGAGTCATCCGGGGACACCTCCTGGCGTCCGGACGGTGCCGTGCTCCACCGCAGGTTCGGCTTGCGGCGGGCGGGACACGGAACGCCCTGGTACCCCTTACGGTACGCCTCCGCCGGGGCGAAGGGACGGCCGCAGGCACGGCACGGGATCAACCGGGCGTCCCTTCGGCCGGCCGGGGAACGTCGCCAGGACGGACCGCATCCTGCTTCCGGCCCCTCGCCCGCACGCGCCGCCACCTTGGCGGGCAGGACCGCAACGGCACCGGCAACCGCCTGTCGACCTCGTGGCCGCCAGGGCCACCGGCGGCCCGGCCCGGTCCGACGCGGAAGCCGGCCCGGGACCGGACGGGACCACAGGACGAGACGGACCTCAGATCCCGGTGGTGGCCTTGGCGCGGCCCTCCTTCACGGCGGTCTGCAGGGCCGCGAAGTCGTCCTCGTTCTGGTCGGCGTAGGTTTCGGCGAAGTCCGCGATGGCTTCGTCGAACCGGTCGGAGCCGCCGAGGTAGGCGGCCAGCGCGACCCGGTCACCGGAGCGGGCGTGCGCTCGGGCCAGGGTCCAGCCGCACAGCCGTCCGTACAGCGCCATGCCCGATGGGATCATCGTCTCGATCGGTGCGGAGAACTTCCAGTCCCGCAACTGGCGTACGTAGAAGTCGCGGTCCACCCCGTCCGCGCCGGTGACACGGGTCCAGCCGAGGAAGATGTCGCTCTGGGCCTGCATGAGATGCTGCCCGGCGACGACGCGCTCGCCCTGGTTGCTGTACTGGCTGCGCTTGGCGTACTCCACCAGGACGGAGGGCTGGGCCTCCTTGGCTTGCAGGAACAGCGGTTCGACGCCGTCCCCGGCGGCCAACAGCGCGATCCAGGCGCGGGTGCCGACGCTGCCGACCCCGACGACCTTGCGGGCCATCTGGATCAGCGTGAACTGATCGAGCAGGTATCGCCGGTCGGACTGCAGGGTGCGCCGGTACTTGCCCAGCACGGTGCGGATCAGCTCGTAGATCGCGTCGGCCTGGACACCGCTGAAGACCTCTTCGACGGGGACGATCGCCGGGGGGTCGCTCACGATCTGGCGCCGCCCGTCGACCACGGTGGTGAGCTTGCCCAGGGCCTGCGTGCTGTCGCGGGTGCGGGCCTTGGCCAGTAGTTCCTCGGCCGCCTCGTACCGCTTCGCCTTCATCTTGGACCTGAACTGCCTCATGGCCTCTTCGATGTCGACGTGCGCGTACCAGACTTCCAGGAACGGCTGCTTCGCGAAGCGGCGCATCGCCTTGCGATAGCCCTTGGCCGCCGCCAGGACGATCCTGCGGCGGGCCTTGTCGGAGAAGTCGTTGTCGCGCCCCGCGACCGCCAGGCTCGCGGCCAGCCGCTTGACGTCCCACTCGAACGGCCCGGGCAGAGTCTCGTCGAAGTCGTTGACGTCGAAGACCAGTCGCCGCTCCGGCGAGGCGAACGCGCCGAAATTGGACAGATGCGCGTCTCCGCACAGCTGGACCTGCAGACCCGAGGTGGGCGTGGCCGCGAGGTCCGCCGCCATCGGCAGTGCGGCCCCCCGGTAGTACGTGAACGGCGATACCAGCATGCGCCCGTGCCGTACCGGCACCAGTTCCGGCACCCGCGATGCCGCCTGCCCCAGCAGCAGCCCGACCGGATCCCGTGATCTGCCCGGCTGGAACTCCCCGTGCGCCTCCAGAGGCGCCGCCCGGCGGGCGTCCTTCCCCAGTGCCACCCGATCCGCCCGGCTCAACGGCTGCGCCGCCGCGGGCGCCGCGGCTCGGGTGGATGCCGCCGCATCAGTTTTCCCGCCCGCCACGCCCTTTTTCTTACCCGTCATGGCCACTCCCGTCGGGCCGCAGCCGTGTGTGCTGCCGGCCAACAAAGCACCGCAGATGGTCATAGGTACACCTGTTCCAGGCAGTCACTACCGCACCGGGGCGAAAACCCCTCGAAGGGGTGAGTTGTCGCCGCGGTCACCGGCAGCCACGCGATCCGCTCCGCACGGTCCGTCCGCGGGGGAGCGGAGCGGTATCGCTCCGTCGCGCTTGGGACGGGGAGATCCGGCGGGGCGTGAGCCGCCGGCCCGGTTCGGAGGTGCGCTAGGACGGCGGAGCCGCTCTCGTGCGGCGCGTCACTGCTTCGGCGTCGGAGCCGGCGAGGCCAGAATGCGGTATGGCATCAGGCCCGAACCCGGTCGCTCCGCCCCCGCCGACGCCGGTTCGCGCCGGCGAGCGGGGTGAGCAGTGGTGGCCGGTGGCACTGGCGATCCTGGCCGCCGCGCTCCTCCACGTCGGGTTGCCCGCCAAGTACCGGGTGAACCCCGCCTGGGTGGTCCCGGTCGTCCTGACCTTGCTGATGGGCGCGCTGATCATCGGAGACCCGGGCCGCATCGACCGCCAGAAGCCGTGGCTACGGGTCACGACCCGTCTCGTCATCGCCTTCCTGACGGTGGCGAACCTGTTTGCCGCCGGCCGCCTGATCGCTGACATCTTGACCAACAACAAGCTGTTCGCCAACAACGCCACCGGGCTCCTGGCCACCGGCGGAGTGATCTGGGCGACGAACGTGATCACCTTCGGGCTGTGGTACTGGGATCTGGACCGCGGTGGTGCCGCTGCCCGCGCGCACCAGCCGTACGCGAATCCGGCACTGGTGTTCCCCGAGATGCAGCACCGGGACTACGCGCCGCCCGCCTGGGTGCCGATCTTCGCCGACTACCTGGTGCTGGCCTTCTGGACCGCCACCGCGTTCAGCCCCACCGACATCTCCGCGATCAAGCGGTGGCCCAAGCTGCTGATGATGACGGAATCGGTGGCGTCCCTCGGAATCGGCGGGCTGGTGATCGCTCGCGCGATCAACATTCTGCAGTAGGAGCCCGCGGCCTTCGCGGTGGTGCGGGTGGCGGAAGCCCGTAGCTGCTGCCCTCCGTCGGGGCGAGTTCGCGCGTGTCGCCCCGCGCGCGGCGGACACGGCGCCTTCCACGTGGGAGTGACTGGGCCGTCCGTGTTTCCCCGGATGACGGGCCTCGCCCGGCTCGACCTCTTCCCGGGCCGGGCGGTCGGGTCACGAACGACGTGGGACTCCCGCTCGGCCGCCACCCGTGTGACCACTCCCGGTGGCCCTCCCGGCGCGTCGAGCTTTTCCTGGAGAAGGCGAGCCGATCGCCGACCACGTCGTTCAGGACAACCGACCCAGGGAGCCTGCGATGCCCGCCGATACGTCAGAGCCGGATCCAGAGCGATCGGGGGACGCGCGGCCGCAGGACGGGCCGCCGAAGGGCGGCCAGCCGGGTGCCGCCGGCTCGCCGAAGCCGGCCGAGCTCTCGCCAGGCGAGCGCAGTGAGCTGGACGAGCTGCGGCACCGGCTCACCGCCCTCGAGGCGTCCACACCACCGCCCAGGGCACGCCACCACCGCCTCCGCACGTCCGGCTCGGTCGTCCTGATCGTCATCTCCTCCCTGCTGGCCCTGCTCGCGGTCATCGCGGTCTGGACCAACTCGATCATCGGCGACACCAACCGGTACGTCGCCACGGTCGGGCCGCTGGCCAGCAACCCCGATGTCCAGGCCGCGATCACCAGCCGGGTCACGTCGGAGGTGCTGGCCCAGATCGATGTGAAGGCGGTGGTGGACCAGATCTCCCAGGCCGCCGTCGAACAGGGCGTGCCGCCCGAACTCGGCAAGCTGATCGGCGGCCTCAGCGGGCCGATCACCAGCGGCCTCACCCAGCTGGTCAGCAACACCGTGAGCAAGGTGGTGACCAGTGACCAGTTCGCGACCCTGTGGGTCGACGCCAACCGGGCGGTGCACTCCACGCTCGACAAGGCGCTGACGGGCAAGGGCGGCGGCGCGGTGTCGCTGGAGAACAACCAGGTCGCCATCGACATCGGCCCGTTCGTGGCCAAGGTCAAGGACCAGCTGGTGAGTTCCGGCTTCGGACCCGCCGCGAAGATCCCGGAGGTGCACACCAGCTTCGTGGTCTACCAGTCGAACGACATCGGGAAGTTCAAGACGTACTTCCGGCTCCTGGAGATCATGGGCACCTGGCTCCCGGTCATCGCCGTGCTGGTCGCCGCCGCCGGTGTGTTCACCGCGGTGAACCGGCGGCGCGGCCTGATCGGCGCAGCGCTCGGGGTGGCCGTCGCCATGCTCCTGCTGGGCGTCGTACTGACGGTGTTCCGGTCCATCTACCTCGACCACCTGCCGCCCGGAGCGTCCCAGGCCGCCGCCGGCGCGATCTACGACGCCCTGATCCGCTTCCTGCGTGCGAGCATCCGCGCCGTCGGTGTGACCGCACTGGTGACGGCCGTCGGCGCCTTCCTCATCGGCCCGTCCAGGGTCGCCGTCACGATCCGCAACGGCTGCAGCTCGGCGATCGGTGCACTGCGTCAGGTGTCGACGGCACACGGCATGCGCCTCGGGCCGGTCGGCCGCTTCGTGCACCGGTACAAGCGTTGGATTGGGGCGGCGGTCCTCGCCGTGGCCGCCATCGTCCTCGCGACGTGGAGCTACCCGACGGCGGCCGTGGTGGTGTGGATCGTCGTCGTGGTACTGGCCGGGTTCGCCATCCGCGAGTTCCTCGACACGCCACCGGAGGACTCCGCTTCACGACCGTCGGCACCCACCGCCGGGAGCGCCCCACCCATCGGCGGTTGAAGCCCTTGACCTGGGACGCGCCGCGCCACCTCGGCGGCGGGCCGCACCCCGCTGCGGACACCCTCAGCCCTCACCGTCGTGCTGCTCGTGCTGCCTTCGAGGGGCAGCTCCGTCCTCGGCACCGTGGCCGCCAGGACCGTCGACCCGGTCGGGCGGTCCGGGCTGCCCGCAGGCGTGCTCATCCTCACGCGGATCGCCGCGCTCGCCACCAGCGACGCACCAGCGGTGTCCGACCTCGCCCGCATGACCCGCATGACCCGCATGCCGACGGCACCCCCGGCTCGCGCGCAGGGGAGTGAGGGAGCGTCAGGACAGTGCGTACGGCCCGGGAACTCGGGTGCGGACCCCCGGGGGGTAGCCCCACCGGGGGCCGGGGGACAGCGGGATCGCCCCGGACGGCGCACCTCGGAGAGGCTGGCACGGCGGACACCGATGGTCCACCGACGATCCCCGAGGAGCCGACCCGTGAGTCAGCAGGCATCGCAGACCGACCGCCCGTCCGGACGGCAGCGCCGCGGCCGGCGCCGTACCGTACCCGTCGCGGCCGCCCTCGCCGTGGGCGTCCTGGCGCTCGGCGCGCTGGTGGCGCCCGCGGCCTCGGCCGCGCCCGGGCCGGACACCCTCCAGCGGAGCCTGGACGCACTGGTGCACACCGATGGTGTCCCCGCCGCGCTGGCGAGCGTCACCGACCGTTCCGGCCGCACCCGCACCTACACCGCGGGCGTCGGCGACGTGGTCACCGGCTCGCCGGTACCGGCCGACGGCCAGGTGCGGATCGGCAGCAACACCAAGACCTTCACCGCGGTGGTCGTCCTCCAACTGGCCGCCGAACACCGGCTCCGCCTCGACGCCCCGGTCGACCGCTACCTGCCGGGCCTGCTGCGCGGCGACGGGATCGACGGCCGCTGCATCACCGTCCGCCAACTCCTCCAGCACACCAGCGGACTCCCCAACTACACCGACTACCTCGACGACGACATCCGGCCCTACCAGCCCCGCGAACTCGTCGACCTCGCCCTGCGCCACAAGGCAGAGTTCGCCCCCGGGACCTCATGGGCGTACAGCAACACCAACTACATCCTCGCCGGAATGATCATCGAGAAGGTCACCGGACGCACCGTCGCCGAACAGATCGACCGGCGCATCATCCAACCCCTCGGACTGCGCCACACCTCCTTCCCCGCCCCCGGCGACGCGACCATCCGGGAGGCCCACCCCCACGGCTACTACCAGGAGTCCGCGGGCGGACCGCTGCACGACATCACGGAGATGGACCCCTCCTGGGCCTGGGCGGCCGGCCAGATGATCTCCACCAACTCCGACCTCAACCGCTTCTTCACCGCCCTCCTGCGCGGCGACCTCCTCCCGCCCGCCCAACTCGCCCAGATGCGCACCACCGTCCCCGCCGAGAGCACCTTCGGCCCCGGCGCCCGCTACGGACTGGGCCTGGCGAGCATCCCGTTGTCCTGCGGCGGCGTCTACTGGGGCCACGGCGGCAGCATCCCCGGCTACGAGACCCGCGGCGGCGTCACCGAGACCGGCCGCGCCGCCAACGTCGCGGTGACCGTCCAACCCACCGACGAGGCAGGCCTGAAGCACCTCACGGCGGTGGTGGACCGGGCCCTGTGCCCGTGACCCGCACCCACCGGAGGGATGCTGTTGGTGATCTTCACTGGTGAGAGTGAGGTTG
>NZ_JAIZ01000042.1 GCF_000710465.2 Kitasatospora sp. MBT63
GACCGGGGGCAGCGGGGGCAGGGGGGCGTCCAGGGGGTGGTCGGTGAGGTCGACGCCGAGGACGGTGGACAGGACGCCGATCGCCCGGGCCGGGTCGATCAGGTCGTCGAGTTCCTGGTCGAGCGCCTTGGCCTCGGCCTCGGTGGAGCCGAGCACCGGGACCACGCCGGGGAGCACCTTGAGGCCGGCCGGGTCGCGGCCGGCGTCGGCAGCCTGCCGCTTGAGGGCGGCGTAGAAGGACTGTCCCTCGGCGAGGGTCTGCTGGGCGGTGAACACGGCCTCGGCCCAGCGCGCCGCGAAGGCGCGGCCGTTGTCGGAGGAGCCGGCCTGCACCAGCAGGGGGTGGCCCTGCGGGCTGCGCGGGATGTTCAGCGGGCCGCGGACCTTGAAGTGCTCGCCGACGTGGTCGATCTCGTGCACCCTGGCGGGGTCGGCGAAGGTGCCGCGTTCGCGGTCGAGCAGCAGCGCGCCGTCCTCCCAGCTGTCCCACAGGGCGGTGGCGACCTGGAGGAACTCGTCGGCGCGCCGGTAGCGGACGGCGTGCTCCTGGTTCGCGTCGCGGCCGAAGTTCTGTGCGGCGCGGTCGCCGGCCGAGGTGACGATGTTCCAGCCGGCCCGGCCGTGGCTGATGTGGTCGAGCGAGGCGAACTGGCGGGCCAGGTTGTACGGCTCGGAGAAGCCGGTGGAGGCGGTGCCGATCAGGCCGATCCGCTCGGTCACCACGGCGAGTGCGGTGAGCAGGGTGAACGGCTCGAAGTGGCTGATCAGGCCCCAGCCGCCGGCGGCGCGGGCCTCGACGCCGTCGGCGAGGAAGACCGAGTCGAAGGAGGCGGCCTCGGCGGCCTGGGCGAGGTGCTGGAAGTGCGCGATGTCGGCGGCCCGGCCGGGGTCGGTCCGCGGGTGGCGCCAGGCGGCCTCGTGGTGGCCGACGCCCATCAGGAACAGGTTGAAGTGCAGCTGGCGGTCTTCGGGCATGGCGAAACGGCTCCGGTTCCGGAGGAGTGAAGGGGTCAGCTGCCATCGTCCAGGCGGTCGGCGGGCCGGACAACGATTCGCCGGGCCGTGGAATTAATGCCGCGTTGACGGTGCGGCAGCATCACAGTGCGCGTGCGGTCCGCAGCTCCATCGGGCGCTGGTACGCGCTGTCCAGGACCCCGGCGCAGGCTGCGACGGCGAGGATGTCCCGGCCGAAGGAGGCGCCGGTGACCAGCGGCGGGGGCTGCGCCCTGGTGTGCCGCAGCACGTGTTCCCTGAGGTGGCCGGTGAGGTCGGGCAGCGTCAGCAGGCCGCCCTCGCTGACCACCAGGACGTCGGGGTTGAGCACGTCGATCAGCAGGGCGGCGGCCGGCGCCGTCCGCTCCAGCCGTTCCTCCAGCAGCCGGCGCGCGCCGCGGTCGCCGGTGGCGGCCAGCCGTAGCAGCAGGTCGAAGTCGGGTGCCGGGATCAGCCCGCCGGTGTGCGCGCGGCGGGCCACGGTGTCCTGCGAGACGGTGGCCTCCAGGCAGCCGGTCCGCCCGCAGGTGCAGGGTTCGGTGGAGCCGGGGACCGGCAGGTGGCCGATGTCGCCGGCCCGGGAGCGGTGGCCGCGCAGGACGGTGCCGCCGGTGGCGATGGCGGCGTCGACCACGTTGCCGACGAACAGCTGGACCAGCCCGGTGGCTCCGGTGCCCGCGCCGAACAGCAGCTCGGCCTGGGCGAGTGCGCGGGCGTGCCCGTCGAGGTGGACGGGCAGCCGGGTGGCCCCGGCCAGCAGGTCGCGGACGGGGACGTCGTGCCAGCCCAGCGGTCCGTGCTCGACCACGGTGCCGCGCTCGGAGTCGACCCAGCCGCCGGTGACCACGCCGAGTCCGAGCAGGGAGCGGCCGGCCGCCCGGCGGGCGACGAAGCCGGGCAGGTGGCCGCGGACGGTGCGCAGCACGGCGGCGGCGTCGCCGCGCCGGGGCACCCGCTCGTGGGCGACCACCCGGCCGCGCAGGTCCAGCAGGCCGAAGGTGAGCCAGGGCACCCCGATGTGGACGCCGGCCGCCAGGTGGTGGCGGGTGTCGATGTCCAGCGGGAGCTGGGGGCGGCCGGCCCGGGGCGGGCCTTCCCGGGGCGGGAGTTCGCGCAGCAGGCCGAGTGCGCTCAGGTCGGCGGTGTGCCGGGAGACGGCGGCCGGGCTGAGGCCGGTGGCCCGGCCGAGGGCGGCCCGGGTGAGCGGTCCGTCGGCCAGGACGGTGCGCAGGACGGCGCCGACGCCGCCGCCCTCTACGGGCAGCGGTGCGCGGCCGGCGGGGACGGGGGCGACCAGGGAGAGCATGCGGTCGATTGTCCCGGCGGGGTGTTGCGCGGCCGTGGCGGCGGCGTGAACCGCCGGCCGGGCCGTCAATAACGTGCTAAAACCGCCGTTGAACCGTATCGAACCAGGGAGATTCACTCGAAAAGCCGTAGTCTCGCAGGTGGCGAACAGTTGTCCGGGGTGATGCCCCCCGGGCCGGACCAGAATGGTGCTCATGGCACGTGGCAGGCTGCGGATCTACCTGGGGGCCGCCCCCGGCGTGGGGAAGACGTACGCCATGCTCTCCGAGGCGCACCGGCGGCAGGACCGCGGCACCGACGTGGTGGCCGGTCTGGTCGAGGACCACGACCGTCCGCTGACGGCCGCGCTGGCCGAGGGCCTGGAGACGGTTCCACGGCGGCTGCTGACCCACCGGGGCGCGCGGTTCGCCGAGCTCGACCTGGACGCGCTGCTGGCCCGCCGCCCGCAGGTGGCCCTGGTGGACGAGCTCGCCCACACCAACGTGCCCGGCAGCCGCAACGCCAAGCGCTGGCAGGACGTCGAGGAGCTGCTGGCGGCCGGCATCGACGTGGTGTCGACCGTCAACATCCAGCACCTGGAGTCGCTCGGCGACGTGGTCGAGGGCATCACGGGCGTGCGGCAGCGCGAGACCGTCCCGGACGAGGTGGTCCGCCGGGCCGACCAGATCGAACTGGTCGACATGTCGCCGCAGGCGCTGCGCCGCCGCCTCGCGCACGGCAACGTGTACGCCCCGGAGAAGATCGACGCCGCGCTGGGCAACTACTTCCGTCCCGGCAACCTGACCGCGCTGCGCGAACTGGCCCTGCTCTGGACGGCCGACCGGGTCGACGAGTACCTCCAGCGCTACCGGGCCGAGCAGGGCATCCAGGGCACCTGGCAGGCCCGCGAGCGGATCGTGGTCGGCCTGACCGGCGGGCCCGAGGGCGCCACCTTGATCCGCCGGGCCGCCCGGATCGCCGACCGCGGGGCCGGCGGCGAACTGCTGGCGGTGCACATCGCCCGTTCGGACGGCCTGTCCGGCGAGGGCTCGCCGCACGCGCTGATCGAGCAGCGGGCGCTGGTGGAGAGCCTCGGCGGCAGCTTCCACACCGTGCTCGGCGACGAACCGGCGGCCGGCCTGCTGGCGTTCGCCCGCGGCGTCAACGCCACCCAGATCGTGCTGGGCAGCAGCCGCCGCCGCCCCTGGCAGTACGTGTACGGCCCCGGGGTCGGCTCGACCGTCACCCGGGACTCCGGCGACATCGACGTCCACATGGTCACCCACGAGCACGCGGCGGCGGGCCGCGGCCGGATCCCGGTCCGGCGGATCACCGACCTCGGACGGACCCGCACGGTCGCGGGCTGGCTGATCGGGGTGGCCGGCCCGCCGCTGCTGGCGCTGCTGCTCACCCAGGTGCACTCCTTCGGGCTGCCCACCGACATGCTGCTGTTCCTGTCGCTGACGGTCTGCGCCGCGCTGGTCGGCGGGCTGCTGCCGGCCGTCGCCTCGGCGCTGATCGGCTCCAGCGCGCTGAACTACTTCTTCACCCCGCCGCTGCACACCTTCTCCATCTCCGAGCCGCAGAACATCCTCGCCGTGGCGATCTTCACGGCGGTCGCCATCGCGGTCGCCTCGGTGGTCGACCTGGCCGCCCGCCGCACCCACCAGGCCGCCCGCAGCCAGGCCGAGGCGCAGACCCTGAGCGCCCTGGCCGGCACCGTGCTGCGCGGCGCGCCCGCCGGGGAGGCGCTACCGGGCGGCGACAGCGTGCTGACCGCCCTGCTCGACCAGGTCCGGGAGACCTTCCAGGCCGAGGCGGCCGCGCTGCTGGAGCGCCCGGACCCGCACGGCCCGTGGCAGAGCCTGGCGGCCAGTGGTGTGCGCCCGCCGGCGCGCCCCGAGCAGGCCGACGTGGACGTACCCGTCGGCGACCGGCTGGCGCTGGTGCTGCGCGGCCGGGTGCTGCCCGCCGAGGACCGCCGGCTGCTCGGCGCCTTCGCCGCCCAGGCCGCGGTGCTGCTGGACCGCCGCAGGCTGGCCGGGGAGGCCGCCGCCGCCCGCCGCGAGGCGGAGGGCAACCGGATCCGTACCGCGCTGCTCGCCGCCGTCTCGCACGACCTGCGCACCCCGCTGGCGGGCATCAAGGCCGCCGTCACCTCGCTGCGCTCGGCGGACGTCGAGTGGGACGAGGAGGACGAGGCCGAGCTGCTGGCCGGTATCGAGACCGGCGCCGACCGGCTCGACCACCTGATCAACAACCTGCTCGACATGAGCCGGCTGCAGACCGGCACGGTGACCCCGCTGATCCAGCCCACCGACCTGGACGAGGTGGTGCCGTACGCGCTCGGCGGGGTGCCGCCCGAGGAGGTCCGGCTGGACGTGCCGGAGACCCTGCCGATGATCCACGCCGACGCCGGGCTGCTGGAGCGGGCGCTCGCCAACCTGATCGAGAACGCCGTCAAGTACAGCCCCGACGGCCAACGGGTGCTGGTCAAGGCGGACGCCCTGAAGCCGGCCGGCGCCGACGGCCGGGTGGAGCTGCGGATCGTCGACCGCGGGCCCGGGGTGCCCGAGGAGGCCCGCGAGCGGATCTTCGCGCCGTTCCAGCGCTACGGTGACGCCCCGCGCGGCGCCGGCGTCGGCCTCGGCCTGGCCGTCGCCCGCGGCTTCGTCGAGGCGATGGGCGGCACCGTGGCCGCCGAGGACACCCCGGGCGGCGGGCTCACCATGGTGGTCACCCTGCCCGCCGTCGACCTGCCCGACCACCAGCCGATGCCGACCGACCGAAAGGCGGAGCCCGTATGACCCGGGTCCTCGTCGTGGACGACGAACCGCAGATCGTCCGCGCCCTGGTGATCAACCTGAAGGCCCGGAAGTACGAGGTGGACGCCGCCCACGACGGTGCGAGCGCCCTCGAACTGGCCGCCGCCCGCCACCCCGACGTGGTGGTGCTCGACCTCGGCCTGCCCGACATGGACGGCGTGGACGTGATCCGCGGGCTGCGCGGCTGGACCAGGGTGCCGATCATCGTGCTGTCCGCCCGGCACGCCTCCGACGAGAAGGTCGAGGCGCTGGACGCCGGCGCCGACGACTACGTCACCAAGCCGTTCGGGATGGACGAGCTGCTGGCCCGGATGCGGGCGGCCGTGCGCCGGGCCGAACCGGTGGCCGGCGAGGACGACTCGGTGGTCACCACCGAGACCTTCACCGTCGACCTGGCCGCCAAGAAGGTCAACCGGGACGGCGTCGACATCCGCCTCACCCCGACCGAGTGGCACCTGGTCGAGGTACTGGTCCGCAACTCCGGCCGGCTGGTCAGCCAGACCCAGCTGCTCCAGGAGGTCTGGGGCCCGGCGTACCACAAGGAGACCAACTACCTGCGGGTCTACCTCGCGCAGCTGCGCCGCAAGCTGGAGGCCGACCCTTCGCACCCGCGGCACTTCATCACCGAGCCGGGCATGGGTTACCGCTTCGAGCCGTGACCGCCCGCGGCGCTGACCTGGAGACCCGCCACCGGGGGCGGCGAAACCGGTACCCTTCCGGCATGAGTGGTGACAACAGCAGCGTGCAGCCGCAGGGCCGGTTCCGGCGGATGCTCAGCCGGCTGACCTCCTCCCCGGAAGAGCTCGAGGCCGAGGAGCTGCGGCAGGACACCGCGGAGTCCGGGTGCACGCCGATCGCCAGCTGCGGCGACCGTGAGGTGGTCACCGTGGCCGGGACCCTGCGCACCGTGACGCTCCGGCCCCGGGCCGGGGTGCCCGCGCTGGAGGCGGAGCTCTTCGACGGCAGCGACGCGCTCGACGTGGTCTGGCTGGGCCGCCGTTCGATCGTCGGCATAGAGCCGGGCCGCCGGCTCATCGCCAGCGGCCGGATCAGCCACGCACGCGGCCGCCGCGTGCTCTTCAACCCTCGGTACGAGCTGCGTCCGGTCGGACACGGGAGCGAATCAGCGTGACCAACCTGCCCGGCGGCGAGCCCGCCGCCCGCACCGCCGCCCCCGGCGACGACCTCGCCGGATACGTCGACCACACGCTGACCGAGACGGTGGTGACGTCGGCCGCCGAGCAGTGGGAGCAGTCCGAGGCCGACCGCAGGGCAGCGGACGAAGCGGCCTCCAAGGAGGCCGCCGACACCGTGATGAAGGCCTTCGGCGGGGTCCGGGGAATGATCGACATGACCCTCCCGGGTCTGGTCTTCATCCTCACCTTCAACATCACCCACCAGGTGGCCGCCGCCGCCTGGGCCGCGCTCGGCCTCAGCGCCCTCTTCGTCGTGGTGCGCCTGGCCCGGCGGGAGACCATCCAGCACGCCTTCAGCGGCGTCTTCGGGGTGGCGATCGGCGCCTGGATCGCGATGAAGACCGGCAAGGCCGAGGACTTCTACCTGCCCGGGCTGCTCTACAACGTCGGCTACTGCCTGGTGCTGGCCGTCTCGGCGCTGGTGCGCTGGCCGCTGGTCGGCCTGATGCTCGGCCCGGTCACCGGCGAGATGTTCACCTGGCGCAAGCAGAACCCCGGCCGGCTGGCCGCGTACACCAAGGCCACCTGGGCCTGGGTGGTGATCATGGGCATCAAGCCGGTGATCCTCTTCCCGCTGTACTTCACCCACAACACCTCGCTGCTGGGCTGGCTCAAGACGGCGCTCGGCATCCCGGCCCTGGCGCTGGCGATGTACGTGACCTGGCGGATCCTGCTCAAGGCCCCGGCGCCGATCAAGGCGGAGATCGAGGACTGAGCGGGCCCGACCGACGCGAGGAGGGGCCGTACCCGACCGGGTACGGCCCCTCCGGCGTGTGCGGGGGCAGCAGGAGCTACTTCGCGCCGGTCTCGGCGGACAGCAGGTCCTCCAGCTCCTCCTCGCGCTCCTGGGCGGCCACGAAGAGCAGCTCGTCGCCGCCCTCCAGGGTGTCGTCCTTGGCGGGCACCAGCACCCGGCCCTCGCGGATGATGCTCACCAGCGCGGTGTCCACCGGCCACTCGACGTCCCCGACCCGGGTACCGACCAGCCGGGCGTCGTCCGCCAGGGTCAGCTCGACCAGGTTGGCGTTGCCCTGGCTGAAGCGCATCAGCCGGACCAGGTCGCCGACGCTGACGGCCTCCTCGACCAGGGCCGACATCAGGCGCGGGGTGGAGACGGCGACGTCCACGCCCCAGGACTCGTTGAAGAGCCACTCGTTCTTCGGGTTGTTCACCCGGGCGACCACCCGCGGCACGCCGTACTCGGTCTTGGCCAGCAGCGAGACGACCAGGTTGACCTTGTCGTCGCCGGTGGCGGCGATCACCACGTGGCAGCGCTGCAGGGCGGCCTCGTCCAGCGAGGTGATCTCGCAGGCGTCCGCGAGCAGCCACTCGGCCATCGGGACCCGCTCCACCGAGATGGAGTTCGGGTTCTTGTCGATCAGCAGGACCTCGTGGCCGTTCTCCAGCAGCTCGCCCGCGATCGAGCGGCCGACCGCACCGGCCCCGGCAATGGCGACTCGCATCAGTGACCCTCCTCCTCGGGGCCCTGCGCGAACGCGGCCTCGACCGACGCCAGCTCGGAGCGGCGCAGCATGACGTGGACCAGGTCGCCCTCCTGGACCACCATCGACGGCGTGGGCAGGGTGCCCTCGCCGAGCCGGGTGACGAACGCGACCCGGACGCCCGCGGCCTCCTCCAGCGCGCTCAGCTTGTGCCCGACCCACTCGTGCGCGAACGCGACCTCGGCCAGCTGCACGCTGCCGCTCGGGTCCTGCCACAGCGGCTCGGCGCCGCTGGGCAGCAGCCGGCGCAGCATCTGGTCGGCGGTCCAGCGGACGGTGGCGACGGTCGGGATCCCCAGGCGCTGGTAGACCTCGGCGCGGCGGGGGTCGTAGATCCGGGCGGCGACGTGCTCGACGCCGAAGTTCTCCCGGGCCACCCGGGCGGCGATGATGTTGGAGTTGTCACCGCTGGAGACGGCGGCGAACGCGCCCGCCTCCTCGATGCCGGCCTCGCGCAGGGTGTCCTGGTCGAAGCCCACGCCGGTCACCCGGCGGCCGTTGAATCCGGCACCCAGCCGCCGGAACGCGGTCGGGTCCTGGTCGACCACGGCGACCGAGTGACCCTGTTTCTCGAGTGCTCTGGCGAGGGCCGAGCCCACGCGGCCGCAACCCATGATGACGATGTGCACGGGACTACCTCACCCTGTCCGTTGGGTTAATGACCTGCGCAAACACCGCTCATCGTCCTTCCGCGCCCTGGTTTCGTGGGCGATCCGTCGGTTCCGCCTTCAAGTGCGCGAACCGGGTCTGTGCAGGGGCAACTGGAGTGCTGCCCGCAACCTCATCATCCGACACGCTAGCCGGTCGGCCGAACGCAGGCTCGACCAAGGGGGCACCGGTCGTCGGCTCCGTTGTCGGCAGCCCCTACGATTCCTTGATGTGCCTATGCCTGCTGACCTTCCGAAACGCATCCTGATCGGGCGCGCGCTGCGCAGCGACAAGCTGGGGGAGACCCTGCTGTCCAAGCGGATCGCGCTGCCCGTGTTCGCCTCGGACGCCCTGTCGTCCGTCGCCTACGCCCCCGAGGAGATCCTGCTCACCCTGTCCCTGGCCGGGGCCTCGGCGATCCACTTCTCCTGGCAGATCGGCGTCGTCGTCGCGATCGTGATGCTGGCGGTGGTCGCGTCGTACCGGCAGAACGTGCACGCGTACCCCAGCGGCGGCGGCGACTACGAGGTCGCCACCGTCAACCACGGCCCGAACTCCGGGCTGGTGGTCGCCAGCGCCCTGCTGGTGGACTACATCCTCACGGTGGCGGTCTCCACCACCTCAGGCGTCGCCAACGTGGTCTCCGCCGTGCCGTCGCTGCGCGGCCACGAGCTGGGACTGTCGGTCGTCGTGGTGATCGTGCTGATGGGCATGAACCTGCGCGGCGTCCGGGAGTCCGGCAGCGCGTTCGCGGTCCCGACGTACGCCTTCATGGTCGGCGTGATCGGCATGGTCGTCTACGGTGCGTTCCGTCACTTCGGGCTCGGCCAGGACATGAACGCCGAGAGCTCCGGCTTCCACCTGGAGGCCACCCCGGGCAACGAGTCGCTGGCCGGCTTCGCGATGGTGTTCCTGCTGCTCAAGGCGTTCTCCTCGGGCTGTGCCGCGCTCACCGGTGTGGAGGCGATCTCCAACGGCGTGCCGGCCTTCCGCAAGCCGAAGAGCAAGAACGCCGCCACCACGCTGCTGATGATGGCCTCCATCGCGGTCGTGATGTTCATGGGCATCATCTGGCTGGCCCGCCTGACCGGCGTCCAGATGGCCGAGAACCCCACCGAGCAGCTGATCGGGGCGCCCGGCGACTACCACCAGAAGACCGCGCTGGCGCAGATCTCCGAGTCGGTCTTCTCCAACTTCACGCCCGGCTTCTACTTCGTCGCCGCCGTCACCGGCCTGATCCTGGTGCTGGCCGCCAACACCGCCTTCAACGGCTTCCCGGTGCTCGGCTCGATCCTCGCCCAGGACCGCTACCTGCCGCGGCAGCTGCACACCCGCGGCGACCGGCTGGCGTTCTCCAACGGCATCATCCTGCTGGCCGGCGCGGCGATCCTGTTCATCGTCGCCTTCGACGCCGACCCGACCCGGCTGATCCAGCTGTACATCGTCGGTGTCTTCGTCTCCTTCAACATGAGCCAGTCCGGCATGATCCGGCACTGGACCAGGCTGCTGCGCACCGAGACCGACCCCAAGAAGCGCTCCCACATGCAGCGCAGCCGGGCGATCAACACCTTCGGCCTGGTGATGACCATGGCGGTGCTGATCGTGGTGCTCGCCACCAAGATCAGCCACGCCTGGATCGCCATCGCCACCATGGTGGTGCTGTTCGTGATGATGAAGGCGATCCGCCGCCACTACGAGCGGGTCTCCGCCGAGCTGGTCGCCGCCGAGGAGCCGGACGACGTGGTGCTGCCCACCCGGGTGCACGCCATCGTGCTGGTCTCCAAGCTGCACAAGCCCGCCCTGCGCGCCCTCGCGTACGCCCGCCTCGCCCGGGCGAGCACGCTGGAGGCCGTCACCGTCAACGTCGACCCGGTCGACACCGCGGCGCTGCGCGGCGAGTGGGACGAGCGCGGCATCGAGGTGCCGCTGAAGGTCCTCGACTCGCCGTACCGCGAGATCACCGGCCCGGTGCTGGAGTACGTCAAGAACCTGCGCCGCTCCAGCCCGCGCGACGTGGTCTCGGTGTACATCCCGGAGTACGTGGTCGGGCACTGGTACGAGCACCTGCTGCACAACCAGAGCGCGCTGCGGCTCAAGGGCCGGCTGCTGTTCAAGCCCGGGGTGATGGTGACTTCCGTACCCTGGCAGTTGGAGTCCTCCGAGCGGCGCAAGCCGCAGAAGGCCTGGTCCGCTCCGGGTGCCGTCCGCCGTGGCGAGCCCCGGCACCGGCCCGCGGCCAGCTCCGACGACCAGCAGAGCGTGGGTTCCGGCCCGCGCGACGACTCCGCACCGCTCGCGTAAGGACGCATGCCAGTGACCCGCAACACCCCGCCCCGCTCCTCCGGCCGGCCGAGCCGGCCCGGCGCCAAGACCGGCGCCAAGACCGGCGGCAAGCCGGGGCAGGTGGCCCACCCGCGGTGGAGCAACCGGCCCGCCAGGCCGTCCGCCACCGACCGCGACGGCTTCACCGCCCAGACCGCGCCGCTGGCGCCCGGCGAGTCCGAGCGGTCCGAGGACCGGCCGACGGCCGTGCCGAAGAGCGCGATGAAGGGCGGCCCGAAGTCCGCCTCGAAGGCGAAGGGCGAGGCCGGCAAGGCCACCCCCGCCAAGGGGTCCGCCGCCGCCAAGGGCGCTGGCGCCGGGAAGCCGGCCCGGGGTGCGGCGGGCGACGGCCAGGACCGCCCGGCGGCGCCCAAGGCCCGCCAGCCGCGCAAGCAGGCCGTGCGGCCGCCGAAGGCGCTGCGCACCGCCGAGACCGTGGTGAAGGCCCCGCCCGGCGAGCCGCTGGTCGGCGAGCGCTACGAGGTCGAGGTCGGCGCGGTGGCGCACGGCGGCGGGCACTGCGTGGCCCGGCACGAGGGCCGGGTGCTGTTCGTCCGGCACACCCTGCCCGGGGAGCGGGTGATCGTCGAGATCACCGAGGGCACCACCAAGTCGCGCTTCCTGCGCGGCGACGCGGTGGAGGTGCTGGAGGCCGCGAAGGAGCGGATCGAGGCGCCGTGCCCGTTCGCCGGCCCCGGCAAGTGCGGCGGCTGCGACTGGCAGCACGTCACCCCGGGCGGCCAGCGCAAGCTCAAGGGCCAGGTGCTCACCGAGCAGCTCGCCAAGCTGGCCGGGCTGACGGCGGCGGAGGCGGGCTGGGACGGCAGCGTCGAGCCGGTCGGCGGCAAGCTGCCGCCCGGCGCGGTGCCGGCCTGGCGCACCCGGGTGCAGTACGTGGTCGACCCGGCCAGCGGGTCGGTCGGGCTGCGCAAGCACCGCTCGCACGACATCCAGCCGGTGGACCGCTGCCTGATCGCCGCCGAGGGCGTCAGCGAGCTGGGCGTCGAGGCGCGCAGCTGGCCCGGCGTCGAGTCGGTGGACGTGATCGCGGCGACGGGGTCCTCGGACCGCCAGGTGGTGCTGGTCCCCGAGGTGGGCGCCCAGCTGCCGATCGTCGAGCTGGACCGGCCGGTGTCGATCTCCCGGATCGACGACCACGACAACTTCCACCGGGTGCACGGCCGCACCTTCGTGCGCGAGGTGGCCGCGGGCCGGACCTGGCGGGTCTCCAACGGCGGCTTCTGGCAGATCCACCCGGAGGCGCCGGACACCCTGGTGTCGGCGGTGCTGGAGGGTCTCGACCCGCAGTGGGGCGAGAGCGCGCTCGACCTGTACTGCGGTGTCGGCCTGTTCGCCGGCGCGCTCGCCGAGCGGGTCGGTGACGACGGCGCGGTGCTCGGCATCGAGTCCGGCAAGCAGGCCGTCCTCGACGCCCGGCACAACCTGGCCGCCCTGGAGAACGTCCGGATCGAGTGCGACAAGGTGGAGACCCTGCTGCCGCGCACCGGGATCACCTCCACCGACCTGATCGTCCTGGACCCGCCGCGCGCGGGCGCGGGCCGGGAGACCATCGCGCACCTGTCCGGCCTGGAGGCCCGCCGGATCGCGTACGTGGCCTGCGACCCGGCCGCGCTCGCCCGCGACCTGGCCTACTTCCGCGAGGGCGGCTACCGGCCGGTCTCGCTGCGGGCCTTCGACCTGTTCCCGATGACCCACCACTTCGAGTGCGTGGCGATCCTGGAGCCGGCGCAGGGCGCCCGTACCGCCTGAGCCCGGGGTGTGAAGCAGTGCCCTTCGGGGCGTCCGACCGGCCCGGTCGAGTCCACGGACTCGACCGGGCCGGTCGTTTCGTGCCGTTGCGGGGCGCGGGGCGCCGGGTACGCGGGTGCCGGGGGACACCGGGGGCGACTTCTGGACATTCCTGCCGACCGCGCTCCAGTGGCGTGCCCCGCACCTGGTCCGTGCGGGCGCGGCATCCTGAGCCGGGACACCGGCGCCCCGCCGCGGGCGGCGGCCGGAGCCCCCGGCGCGGACGGGCCGGAGCGGCCCCCGGCCCGGGTCCGGCCGCGGGCGGGCGACGGCGTACGGCCGAGGCAGTCCGGCGGCCGGACGTGCGGTTTCCGGTGGCTCCCGCCATCCGGTCCCCCGTACCGGGTGGCGTCCGCGGACCCGAGCGGGGCGCAGCCCTGATCACCCTTCAACTCGCCTGCGGGGAAAGCGTAGGAACGGTACGCCCGGTGGCTGGTTTCCGGCCGGGCGTGAGCGGACATCTCAGGGGAGCGGGCGGCGACCCCCGTGCGCCCTTGCCGTGCTAGCACCCCAGCGCTAGCTTGAACTATGGCCAAGAAGCAGCTGAACGTCAGGGTGGATGCGACCACCGCCGAGATGGCCCGTGAGCGGGCCGAGCAGCAGGGGATCAGCATGAACCAGTACATCGAGAAGCTCGTCCAGCAGGACATGGGCGAGGCGGGGCGACTGTTCGTCGACACCGCCGCACAGTTCATGAAGGAGTACGAGACGGCCTTCCTGGCCGAATTCGGCGAGCACGGTCCCGGCGAGTCCCAGGGCGGGCGCCGTTGAACCTCGAGGTCGACCTCTCGTGGCTGCTCATGACCGCTGAGCAGTACACCCCCGGTGATCCGCAGGTCATCGACTACGGATCACTGCTGGCCGCGGTCGCCCGCCACCAGGCCGAGATCTTCGACATCGCGGTCTACCCCGAGCCGCAGGACCGCGCCGCCGCCCTGATGCACCAGCTCATCCGGGTCCCCGCGCTGGAGCGCAGCAACGAGCTGTTCGCCACCGCCGTCGCGTACTCCTACCTGGTGGCCAGCGGCTGCAGCGTCGCCACCACCGCACGCGAGGTGCGCAGCCTGGCCCGGGCCATCCGGGAGGGCAAACTCGGCGTCACCGGGGTGGCCGAACGGCTCTCCGCCTGGGTGGTCGACGAGGCCGAGGGCGAGGAGGTCGGCGGCGAGGAGGAGGACGACGACTGACCGGACGGCCACGGCAGGACGGCCACGGCAGGACCGCGGGCGGGACTGAGTAGGCTGGGGCCCCGCCCCGGACCATGAGGAACGAACCACCTTGCTGCAGGACATCGAGCCCCACCTGGCCTGCCCGCACTGCGCGCAGCACCTCGTCCTGCACGGCCGCACCCTGCGCTGCGAAGCCGGGCACAGCTTCGACCAGGCCAGGCAGGGATACGTCAGCCTGCTGCCGGGCGACGCGCACACCGGGACCGGCGACACCGCCGAGATGGTCGCCGCCCGCGCCGACTTCCTGGCGGCGGGCCACTACCGACCGGTCGCCGACGCGCTCGCCGAGGCCGCCCGCGGCGCCGGCCCCGGCCTGGTCGCCGACCTGGGCGCCGGCACCGGCCACTACCTGGCGCACGTCCTCGACCGCCTCGGCGGCGAACGGCCGGGCGCCGCCCTCGACATCTCCAAGTACGCGCTGCGCCGCGCCGCCAAGGCGCACCCGCGGATCGGCGCGGTGGTCTGCGACGCCTGGCGCCCGCTGCCGCTGCTGGACGGCTGCGCCGAGCTGGTGCTCAACGTGTTCGCCCCGCGCAACGGTCCCGAGCTGCGCCGGGTGCTGCGTCCGGGCGGACGCCTGCTGGTGGTCTCGCCGACCTCCCGGCACCTGCGCGAACTGGTCGGCGGCCTCGGCCTGCTCTCGGTCGACGAGGACAAGGAGCGCCGGATCGACGAGAAGCTCGGACCCTGGTTCGACCGCTCGGACCGGGTGGAGGTCGACTTCCGCCTGCGGCTGTCGCACCAGGACGCGGCGGCGGTGGTCGGGATGGGCCCCAGCGCCTGGCACACCGACCCGGCCAGGCTGGCGGCCGCGCTCGCCGCGCTGCCGGAGCCGGTCGAGGTGACCGGCTCGGTGCTGGTGTCGACCTACCGCTGACCCGCGACCCACTGCCGACCCGCCACCCACCGCTGCCCACGACGACTTACCGCCCACCCCGCCACCCACCGCTGACTCATTGGGGTGAATGGCCGCCGGAGGCACGTTTCTGCTGATCAGGCGCGGGCTAGGGTCCTCTGGGTGACCAGCGAAGCCGTCCAGTGTGCGCCCCGTTCCACTCTCCGTCCGACGGTCGAGGAACTCCGGCTCACCTCCTTCAAGTCCTACCGCAGGGCCACACTCCCGCTCTCGCCGCTGACCGTCCTGCACGGACCCTCGGGCGTCGGGAAGTCCAACGCGCTGGACGCCCTCGCGGTGCTCTCCCGGCTCGCCCTCGGCGAGGAGATCAGGCCCTCGCTGGACGGCACCGGCGCGCTCAGCGGCCCGCTCGCCGCCCCCGTCCGGGGCGGGCTGCTCGGCTGCGTCCCGCACGGCCGGAACGCGATCATCCTCGGCTGCACCGTCCGCTCGTACGCCGGACCGATCCGGCTGGAGGTGGTGGTCCGCACCGACGGCCAGGTCCGGATCGCCCGGGAGTGGCTGACGCTCGGCGGCGAGACCCTGGTCGAGACCGGCGAGCAGGACGTGCCGCACGGCCGGGTCAACGTCACCTGGCACAACGACACCCGCCAGGGTGACATCCGGGCCCCCTTCCCGAGCGGCAGCCTGATCACCGCGCAGATCCCGCTGCGGGTCGCCGGTTCCTCGCCCGGCGAGCAGAAGGTGGTGACCGCCGCCGAGCACCTGCTGACCGCCCTGCGGGAGGTCTTCCCGCTGCACCCCGTCCCCGCCGCGATGCGCGGCTGGACCCGGCCCGACCCCCAGGCCCGGCTGATCGGCACCGCCGCCAACATCTCCGCCGTACTGGCCCGGCTCAAGGCCGAGTGCACGCGTCGCTACGGGCGGCTGCTCAAGGCCGTCCAGGCGGCGGCGCCGCACCCCCTGCTCGGCCTCGACATCGCCTTCCGCGGGAGCGAGGCGCAGGAGCGGCTGCTCGCGGTCTTCGACGAGGGCGTGCTCGGCCGGACCGGCGCCGACCAGGCCTCGGACGGCATGCTGCGGCTGCTCGCGTTCGCGGCCGTGCTGCTCACCGGGGCGGGCGTGATCGACGTCGACCCGGCGGCCGAGATCCCGCCGGCACACCGTCAGCTGACCCTGCTCGCCGAGGACCTGGGCGCCGGCCTCGGCACCGAACAGACGGCCTCGCTGCTGCGGCTGGCCAGCGAGGTGTGCGCCAAGGAGGACATCCGCGTGCTGGGTGCGCTGCAGGAGCCGGCCGCCGCCCGCGAGGTGGCCGGGGTGGAGCTGGTCGAGTGCCGCCGGGACCCGGCGACCGGGCACAGCGTGCTGCAGCGGCCGGAGGCCCTGCGGGTGCCGCCGCAGGGGAGCGCGGACGCGCGGCAGCCCTGACGCTGCGGGTCTGGCGCACCTGGCGGGTCTGGTGCACCTGGCGGGCGGTGCGGGCGGGGCGGGCGTGGTGCGCGTGGTGCGCGTGGTGCGCGTGGCTGGTGGGGATGCGTGGCTCGTGGGGACGCGGGCTGCGTGGGATGAGGTAGACCTGATGGGTGACCGAACGACAGACCCCGGGCCCGGCCGGGTCCCCCCGTGACTCAGCCGCCGACCCCGCTGACCATGTTCCCGCAGGTGGCGGCGGCGGGGCGCCCTCGCTGGTGGAACTGCAGGAGCGGCTGGCCGCGTTCGCGGCGGCGCGGGCCTGGCAGCCGTTCCACACCCCGAAGAACCTGGCTGCCGCGCTGAGCGTGGAGGCCGGGGAGTTGCTGGAGATCTTCCAGTGGCTGACACCCGAGCAGGCGGCCACGGTGATGACGGATCCCGCCGAAGCCCACCGGGTACGGGACGAAGTGGCCGACGTCCTGGCCTACCTGCTCCAGTTCTGTGCATCGGTGGGCGTCGATCCGCTGGCCGCGTTGGCGGCGAAGATCGACCGGAACGAGCTGCGCTTCCCGGTTCCTGGGGCCCGGGCCGACCGGGCCGACCGGGCCGACGGGACCGATCGGACGGGCGGGGCGGATGGGGCCGACGGGCGGGGTGCCACGGACGGCTGACCCTCCATGAGGCTGCTCCGGTACACCCGTGTGGGGGACCTGAGTTATCCACAGGCCCGAGTTGTCCACAGGAATCCGGTGGGGGGCTGACGGAGTCCGGCCCGGCCAGCAGTCTTGCGTCGTGATCCGCCGCCCCCGACGGCGGCGGTCCGACGTGAGCGAAGGGAGCGGCGGGTATGGACGCGCTGCGACTCATCAAGACCGCCCGGCACGCCCTGGCCGAGGCGAGGACGGTCCCGGACGCCCTGTTGGAGGCCTGGCAGGCCGGTCTGCTGACCGAGGCCGTCGGCGCACGGATCGCCGGGCGGGAGGCCGGCGAGCTGGCCGCGCTCGGGCAGCTGCTGTGCGACGCCGGCAGCCATACGGCGGGCTGCCTGGAGCAGCCGCCCGACGCCGAGGCGGAGTGGTCCGCGCAGGTCGAGGGCGAGTGGTGCGGGCCGGACGAGTGGTCCGCGGAGTGGTCGGGGAACGGCCGGGTCGAGCGGATGAGCGAGCTCGGCGAGCTGGAGCCCGTCCTGCTCGCACTCGGCAGCCTGCTGAACGAGGTCGCCGAGACGCTGGTGGTGCTCGCCTGCGGTGCGGAGGCCGAGAGTGTCTACTGGCGCTGCATCGACGGCGTGGACGCCGGGGCCGAGTGCAAGGACCTGGTCGCCGAGCTGCTCCGGACGGTCCGCCGGGAGTCCGGGGCGCCGCCGGGGGAGCAGGAGGGGTCGGAGGGGCCGGAGGACGTCGATGAGCCGCAGGCCGGGCACCTTGCGGACGGCCTCGTGGACGGCCTTGCCGACGGACTGATGGACGCTTCGGCGGCCGACTCGGCGGACCACCCGACGGACGGCTGGGTGGACGACGGGCGCCTGCCGGACGAGCTGGACCTGACTGACGTCCTGGACGGGGCACATGCGGCGGCCCTGCCGCCACTGCCTCCTACGTCCCGGGTGACGGGTACGCCCGGCACCGGGGCCAGGGAGCCGGTGGTGGCGGCGGCCGGGCAGCTGGCCGGGCAACCGCTGCCGATACTGGTCGTCCCGCTCGGGCCGCCCGGCGCCGGTGACTACCGACCGGGGGCGGTGGCCTCGGACGAACCCGCGGCGGCCGGGACACCGGAGACCGAACCCTCGGGAGCGGTGGCCTCGTCGGCAGCCCTGGCTCCGGCCGACTGCAGGTCGGCGTTGAGCCCGGCCAGGTCGGTGCTGATGGAGGCGAGCAACTCCTGCATCTGCTCCAACAGGCTCGTGGGCGCCGTCGGAACGGCGGGGGCGGCAGGCCCCTGCGGCGCGGCGGGCGTCTCGGACCAGGGCTCGGACATGAGGGGGCCCCTCCAGCTCGGTAGTGCGGTGTGATGCGACGGATGTCGGTGCCGCCGGTCCAACGAGCCCCGGCGGCGGCCGGTCACCGCAGACCACCCAATGAGGTCCAACCCCCGTCCGGCGTCAGCCCCAGGGGTGAGCCGGGTTTGCGGTCCGCCGCCCCGCTCGGCTAGCGCGCCGGCCGTCCGGTGCACCACGCCGCACCCACCACGCCGTACCCACCACGCCGTACCCACCACGTCGCATCCACCAAGGGCTGTGACAGCGCCTGTGGCCGTGGCTGTGGCCGTGACGACGGCAGCGGGCCTGCTCTCCTGCTGTCGTCCGACAGCAGGAGAGCAGGCCCGGGGTGGCACAGGAGACAGGAGAGGAGATCAGTTGTGCGCGTGAAGCTCCGCGTTGAGACCGCCCCAGGAGCCGGAGCGGGCGATGACCTCGACCGCGCCGCTCTGCGAGTTCCGGCGGAACAGCAGGTTGTCCTGGCCGGACAGCTCCACCGCCTTGGCGATCTTGCCGTCAGGGGTGGTCACCCGGGTGCCGGCGGTGACGTACAGACCGGCCTCGACCACGCAGTCGCTGCCGAGCGAGATACCGATGCCGGCGTTGGCACCGAGCAGGCAGCGCTCGCCGACCGAGACGACCTGCTTGCCGCCGCCGGAGAGGGTGCCCATGATCGAGGCGCCGCCGCCGATGTCGCTGTGGTCACCGACCACCACGCCCGCGCTGATCCGGCCCTCGACCATCGAGGTGCCGAGGGTGCCCGCGTTGAAGTTCACGAAGCCCTCGTGCATCACGGTGGTGCCCTCGGCCAGGTGGGCACCGAGCCGGACCCGGTCCGCGTGCGCGATCCGCACGCCGGCCGGCGCGACGTAGTCCGTCATCCGCGGGAACTTGTCGATGCCGTACACGGCGAGCTGGCCGCCCTGCGAGCGGACGGCGAGCCGGGCCTGCTCGACCCGGTCCACCGGCACCGGACCGATGCTGGTCCAGGCGACGTTGGCCAGCAGACCGAAGATGCCGTCCAGGTTCTGGCCGTGCGGCTTGACCAGACGGTGGCTGAGCAGGTGGAGCCGGAGGTAGGCGTCGTGCGCGTCGAGCGGCTTGTCGTCCAGCGAGGAGATCACGGTGCGCACCGCGACGATCTCGACGCCGCGGCGGGCGTCGCCGCGCAGCGCCTCGGAGGCACCCGGGCCGATCGCGGCCTCGGCCTCCTCGGCGGTCAGCCGTACGGTGCCGGCCTGGCCGGGCTCGTCGGCCAGCTCCGGCGCGGGGTACCAGGTGTCGAGGATGGTGCCGTCCGCGGTGACGGTGGCCAGACCGGCGGCGACGGCACCGCGTGCGAGGGAGGAGGTTTCAGCAGTCACACGGTGCACGTTAACCAATCCCGGTCACGGTTGCCGAAAGCGCCCATCGTGCGGACGCCGTGCCGGGCCCCGCCCGAGCACCGCCGGAGCACCCTGCCGGGCCGCGGGCAGCACTCCCGGCGGCGCCCGAGCACCGGCGCACCGGCCAAAACCCGGTGACCGGCGAGGCGCCGCTCCGCGATACTCGGACAGGTGTTCATCTCGATCTCCACCACAGGCACGGCCGAACGGCCCGCCACTGACCTGGGATTTCTGCTCCACAAGCACCCCGACAAGGTGCAGCGGTTCTCGACGTCCCACGGCGTGGCCCATGTCCTCTACCCCGAGGCGACCGAGGCGGTGTGCACGGCAGTGCTGCTCCTCGAGGTCGACCCCGTCGCGTTGGTCCGCCAGGGCCGGGGCAAGGGTCGCGGCGGTTCGCCCGACTTCGCCCTGGCCCAGTACGTCAACGACCGGCCCTACGCCGCGTCCTCGCTGCTCGCGGTGGCGCTGCGGACGGTCTTCCGGTCCGCGATGAAGGGCGTCTGCGAGCTGCGTCCCGGTCTCGCCGGGCATCCGCTGCCGCTGCGGATCTCGCTTCCCGCGGTGCCCGCCAACGGTGCCGGTGACAGTGGTGGCGCGGACCTGGTGACCAGGCTGTTCGAACCGCTCGGCTGGCAGGTCGACGCGGCTCAGCTCCCGCTGGACGAGACCTTCCCCGAGTGGGGCGCCTCCCGCTACGTCCGACTCACCCTGACCGGCACGGTCCGGCTGTCCGACGCGCTCCAGCAGCTGTACGTGCTGCTGCCGGTGCTCGACGGGGCCAAGCACTACTGGGTGGCGCCCGACGAGGTCGACAAGCTGCTCGCCGCGGGCGAGGGCTGGCTGGGTACCCACCCCGAGCTGGCCCTGATCACCCGTCGGTACCTGGCCCGCCGCTGGTCGCTCACCCGGCTGGCGCTGGAACGCCTGGCGCTGGCCCGGCTGGCCGAGGCCGACGACCGAGAGGCGGAGGAGGTGGACAACGCGGTCGACGACCTTCCCGAGGACCAGGAGACCGCCGGCACCATCCAGACGCCGCTCACCGAGGCGTCGTCCGCCGAGGCCACGTCCGTCGAGATGCCGCCCGCCGGGGCCAAGGCCGTCCCGCTCGCGGTCCAGCGCCGCGAGGCGATCGTCGCCGCGCTGCACGAGACCGGGGCCGCCCGGGTGCTCGACCTGGGCTGCGGGCAGGGCGAGCTGGTCGGCGCGCTGCTCAAGGACGTCAGGTTCACCGAGGTGCTCGGGGTGGACGTGTCCTCCCGTGCCCTGGCCGCCGCCGCGCGTAAGCTGCGCCTGGACCGGATGACCGAGCGTCAGTCGGCCCGGGTCAAGCTGGTCCAGGGCGCCCTGACCTACACCGACGCGCGCCTCAAGGGCTACGACGCGGCCGTGCTCTCCGAGGTCATCGAGCACCTCGACCTGCCCCGGCTGCCGGCCCTGGAGTACGCGGTGTTCGGCGCCGCCCGCCCGGCTTCCGTCATCGTCACCACACCCAACGTCGAGTACAACGTCCGCTGGGAGACCCTCCCGGCCGGCCACGTCCGGCACGCGGACCACCGCTTCGAGTGGACCCGCGCGGAGTTCGCCTCCTGGGCCGACGAGGTGGCCCGCAAGTACGGCTACACCGTCGGCCTCCGTCCGGTCGGCCCCTGGGACGACGAGGTCGGCGCGCCGACCCAGCTCGCGCTGTTCCGCATCGGCGGGGCAGCGGACACCACCACTTCGCAGGAAGGGAGCGCGACCCGATGACCACCGACGCAGCACAGCCCGCCGAGGCCGCGCAGCCCGGCAACGCCGAAGCCGTGCCCGAGACCGAGATCGTGACGGCACCGCCCGCAACCACGCCCGACACCGTGCCCGCCGACGCCGACGCCGCCACCCCGGCGCACGAGCCGCGCCGCCTGCCCGTCACCGACGTCTCCCTCGTGGTGCTGATCGGGACCACCGGCGCCGGCAAGTCCAGTTTTGCCCGCAGGCACTTCCGGCCCACCGAGGTCGTCTCCTCGGACTTCTGCCGCGGCCTGGTCGCCGACGACGAGAACGACCAGTCGGCCTCCGCCGACGCCTTCGACGTCCTGCACTACATCGTCGGCAAGCGGCTCGCCGCCGGCCGGCTCACCGTCGTGGACGCCACCAACGTGCAGCAGGAGGCCCGCAAGCAGCTCGTCGCGCTCGCCCGCGAGCACGACGTCCTGCCGATCGCCATCGTGCTCGACATCCCCCCGGCCGTCTGCGCCGAGCGCAACCGGCACCGCCCCGACCGGCAGCTCCCGCCGCACGTCATCCCGCGCCAGCAGCGCGAGCTGCGCCGTTCGCTGCGCGGCCTGGAACGCGAGGGCTTCCGCAAGGTCCACATCCTGCGCGGCGAGGCCGAGGTGGCGGCGGCGGAGATCGTGACCGAGAAGCGGTACAACGACCTCCGGCACCTCACCGGCCCGTTCGACATCGTCGGTGACATCCACGGCTGCCGCTCCGAGCTGGAGACCCTGCTCCGGCGCCTCGGCTACACCCTCACCCGGGACGACCAGGGCCGGCCGGTCGACGCCGTGCACCCCGAGGGCCGTACCGCGGTCTTCGTCGGTGACCTGGTCGACCGCGGTCCGGACACCCCCGGCGTCCTGCGCCTGGTGATGGGCATGGTCCGGGCCGGCCACGCGATCTGCGTGCCCGGGAACCACGAGAACAAGCTCGGCCGGCACATGGCCGGCCGCAAGGTCACCGTCTCGCACGGCCTCCAGGAGTCGCTGGACCAGCTGGCCGCCGAGCCGGAGGAGTTCCGCGCCGAGGTCCGCGCCTTCATGCGCGACCTGGTCAGCCACTACCTCCTGGACGGCGGCGGCCTGGTGGTCTGCCACGCCGGCCTGCCCGAGAAGTACCACGGCCGCAACTCCGGCCGGGTGCGCTCGCACGCCCTCTACGGCGACACCGCCGGCGAGACCGACGAGTACGGCCTGCCGGTGCGCTACCCGTGGGCCGAGGAGTACCGCGGCAAGGCGCTGGTGGTCTACGGCCACACGCCGGTGCCCGTCGCGAGCTTCGTCAACAACACCATCTGCCTGGACACCGGCTGCGTCTTCGGCGGCAGCCTCACCGCCCTGCGCTACCCCGAGCGCGAGCTGGTCGGCGTGCCCGCCGAGCAGGAGTGGTACGCCCCGGTCCGTCCGATGCACACGGACGCCCCCGGTTCCCGGGAGGGCCGCCCGCTGGACCTCGGCGACGTGGCTGGCCGCCGGATCGTGGAGACCGCCCACCACGGGCGGGTGTCGATCCGGGAGGAGAACGCGGCGGCGGCGCTGGAGGTGATGAGCCGGTTCGCGCTCGACCCCAGGCTGCTCAGCTACCTGCCGCCGACCATGGCGCCCTGCGCGACCTCGCGCCGCGAGGGTTACCTGGAGCACCCCGAGGAGGCGTTCCTCGCCTACGCGCACGACGGGGTGCGGCAGGTGGTGTGCGAGGAGAAGCACATGGGTTCGCGTGCCGTGGTGCTGGTGGCCCGGGACGACGCCGCGCTGGAGAAGCGGTTCGACCTGGCCGGCCCCGGTGCGATCTGGACCAGGACGGGCCGGGCGTTCCTCGGCGACGAGGAGCTGACCGCGGCCGTCCTCGACCGGGTCCGCGCCGCCGCCGAGCGGGCCGGGCTGTTCGACGAGCTGGAGACCGGCTGGCTGCTGCTCGACGCCGAACTGATGCCCTGGTCGCTCAAGGCCGCCGAGCTGCTGCGTCGCCAGTACGCGGCGGTCGGTGCGGCGGCCGGCGCCGCACTGCCGCAGGTGCTCGCGGCGCTTGAGCTGGCCGCCGGCCGCGGCCTGGAGGTCGCCGAACTGACGGCCCAGCAGCGGCAGCGCGCGGCGGACGCGGAGGCGTTCACCGCCGCCTACCGCCGCTACTGCTGGCCGACCGAGGGGCTCTCCGGCATCCGCCTGGCGCCGTTCCAGGTGCTGGCCGCCGAGGGTGCCAACCTCGCCGTGCGCCCGCACGACGAGCACCTCGGCTGGATCGACCGGCTCGTCGACGCGGACGACCCGGCCGCGCCGATCCTCCGGCGCACCGGCCGCCTGGTGGTGGACACCGCGGACGAGGCCTCGGTCGCGGCCGGTGTGGCCTGGTGGGAGGAGCTCACCGCGGCGGGCGGCGAGGGCATGGTGGTCAAGCCGCTGGCCTCGCTGGTCCGCGGTGGTGCGGACGGCCGACTGGTCCAGCCGGGAGTCAAGGTCCGCGGCCGTGAGTACCTGCGGATCATCTACGGCCCGGACTACACCCAGTACCTGGACCAGCTGCGCCAGCGCTTCCTCGGCCACAAGCGCTCGCTCGCGCTGCGCGAGTACGCCCTCGGCCTGGAGGCACTGGATCGGCTGGCGGCCGGGGAACCGCTGTGGCGGGTGCACGAGCCGGTGTTCGCGGTGCTGGCCCTCGAGTCGGAGCCGGTGGACCCGAGGCTGTAGCCGGGGCCGGGTCGCTCTCCCGTAACGGGCGCCGACCCGACCCCGCTCCCTCCGCAGCCCCGCTACCACCCGGCACCGCCACCCGGCACCGCCACCGCCACCCGGCACCGCCGTCGAGCCCCGCCAACCGTCACCGCTCGGCGGCCGCGGCGCCGTCCGGCCCCACGGCGAACAGCCGGGGCGCCCCGGGAGTTTCCGGGATGTCCCGCGCGCCGTGGGGCCGCCGCCATCCCCGGGATGCATATAAATTCTGCCAGTCGTATACACTTCCCGTCTCGGTCCGCCGAGTCGCCCCGATCCGCCAGACGACCCAGGAGCCCGGCATGGCCTTCAACCTCCGGAACCGGCACTTGCTCAAGGAGCTGGACCTCACGCCCCAGGAGTTCCGGCACCTGGTGGATCTGGCGGCCCAGCTCAAGGCCGCCAAGTACGCGGGCACCGAGCAGCCCCGGCTGCGCGGGAAGAACATCGCGTTGATCTTCGAGAAGACCTCCACCCGGACCCGGTGCGCCTTCGAGGTCGCCGCCCACGACCAGGGCGCGTCCACCACCTACCTCGACCCGGCCGGCTCGCAGCTCGGCCACAAGGAGTCGATCAAGGACTCGGCCCGGGTGCTCGGCCGGATGTTCGACGGCATCGAGTACCGCGGCTACGGCCAGGAGATCGTCGAGGAGCTGGCCGCGCACGCGGGCGTGCCGGTGTGGAACGGCCTCACCGACGAGTGGCACCCCACCCAGATGCTCGCCGACGTCCTCACCATCAGGGAGCACTCCACCAAGCCGCTCGCCGATGTGACGCTGGTCTACCTCGGCGACGCCCGCTTCAACACCGGCAACTCCCTGCTGGTCACCGGCGCCCTGCTCGGCATGGACATCCGGATCGTCGCCCCGCAGCAGCTCTGGCCGTCCGAGGAGGTCCGCAAGGCCGCCGAGGAGCTGGCCGGGCGGACCGGTGCCCGGATCACCCTCACCGAGGACGTCGCGGCCGGGGTGGCGGGCGCGGACTTCCTCTACACCGACGTCTGGGTGTCGATGGGGGAGCCGAAGGAGGTCTGGGCCGACCGGGTCGCGATGCTGAAGCCGTACCAGGTCTCGATGGACACCGTCCGGGCCACCGGCAACCCGGCGGTGCGGTTCCTGCACTGCCTGCCCGCGTACCACGACCTCGGTACCGAGGTCGGCCGGCAGCTGTACGAGGCGACCGGGATGACCGAGCTGGAGGTCACCGACGAGCTCTTCGAGTCGCACCACTCGGTCGTCTTCGACCAGGCCGAGAACCGCCTCCACACCATCAAGGCCGTCCTGGTCGCGACCCTGGGCTGACCGCGGCCGGCGGCCCCGGCGCTCAGAAGTCGACGTTCACGCAGGCCACCCGCTCCGCCGCGGGGTGCGTCCCGGCCGGGTCTCCCGCGTGCAGCACCAGGGAGTGGGCCGCGTCCGCCCGGAAGGCCCAGGGCACGGCCGTCACGGCGCGGCCGGACCCGGCGGCGTCGGTGCGGACGGTGGCGCGGGCCTCGTTGCGGTCGTTGGCGTAGGCGGGGTCGGTGGACGGCTGCACCGGGTCGGTTCGGTCCTGGTAGTGCGGCCCCGAGGCGGCGGGGTCGGCGCCGCACCGCCCGGTGTGGACGTGGGCCGGGAAGCGGTGTCCGGGGGCGACCCCGGCCAGCTCGACCGTGACCACCGTCCGCCCCGCGCCGCGCTCGACGGTGACCCGCGCGTGTGCGCCGTACGGCACGAGGTCCCGGGCGTAGCTGATCGCCACCGGCGGGACGAACGCCGAGGCCGGGTCGAAGTCCGCGTCCACCACCGTGGGCAGCGCCGCGACCGGCCGCGGGAAGGCCGGCAGTCCGGCGGCGGCCGGTGGCAGCGGTGCCGCGGGCAGCAGGGCGAGCGGTGCCAGGGCGGTGGCCAGGGTGGCGAGCGGGACGGTCATCGGGCTGGACCTTTCGGACGGCGGGCCGGGCACCGCCCACCGTGGCGCCTGGACTCCTCGCGCCGCACGCCGCCGTGCCGACACCCGTCCAAGCTCACCCGTACGAGAGCCGGCCCACCCGCATGAGACCGTAGGCGCGCCGCCGCGCCCGGCCCGCCCCGCCCGGTCAGCCCTTCGGCCCGCCCGCCGGTGCGATGCCCCGGATCTCGCAGCGCGGACCGCTCGCCCGCATCAGCCGCAGGTCGGCGGTGACGAGGGGCGCCCCGAGCTGTTCGGCGACGGCCACGTAGGCGGCGTCGTCCGGCGTCAGGTTGTCCTTGAGCTCCCAGATCCGGCCGAGCAGCGCGGTGACCTCGACCCTGCGGATGGCGATCCGGGGGAGTTCCGCGGCCAGCTCGGCGACCCGGCCGGCGTCGACCTGCCGGGCGAGGTAGAGCCCGCGCAGGGACTGCATCACCTCGATCAGGACGTGTTCGGGCGCCGCCCAGTCGGCATCGGCGGCCAGCGCGGCCCGGGCGGCATCGCCCCGTTCGCCCTCGTCCGCCAGGGCCAGGACCAGTGCTGATGCGTCGACAACTATCACCGGGCCGGCCCCCTGCCTGAAGGATCTTCGAACGCCGTCCACGGTAGCGCGGCCACCGCGCCGTCCGCCGCCTCGGCTGCGGTTGCGGCGGGCGGTCGGCAGGTGAAGTTTGGAGAGGATGCCCGGGCATGCCTGCCTTCGTCCCGTCGACGGGCATGCACTATGGTTTATCTCGACGTCGAGATAACTCCACGCTATGATTTATCTTGACATCAAGATACTTGCCGAGAGGCGCACGCCTTCCATCGTGGCGAGGCGGAGCCTAAGTAAGGCTTACCTTACCACTGGGTGGACCTAGAAGGAGTCAGTCGTGTCCGCGAACAGCTTCGACGCCCGCAGCTCGCTGCAGGTGGGCGACGAGTCGTACGAGATCTTCAAGCTCTCCGCCGTCGAGGGTTCCGAGCGGCTGCCCTACAGCCTCAAGGTCCTGCTGGAGAACCTGCTCCGCACCGAGGACGGCGCGAACATCACCGCCGACCACATCCGCGCCCTCGGCGGCTGGGACCCGACGGCCGAGCCGTCCGAGGAGATCCAGTTCACCCCGGCCCGCGTGATCATGCAGGACTTCACCGGTGTCCCGTGCGTCGTCGACCTCGCCACCATGCGCGAGGCCGTCAAGGACCTCGGCGGCGACCCGGCGAAGATCAACCCGCTGGCCCCGGCCGAGCTGGTCATCGACCACTCCGTCATCGCCGACAAGTTCGGCACCCCGGACGCCTTCGTCCAGAACGTCGAGATCGAGTACGGCCGCAACAAGGAGCGCTACCAGTTCCTGCGCTGGGGCCAGACCGCGTTCGACGAGTTCAAGGTCGTCCCGCCCGGCACCGGCATCGTCCACCAGGTCAACATCGAGCACCTGGCCCGCACCGTCATGGTCCGCGGCGGCCAGGCGTACCCCGACACCTGCGTCGGCACCGACTCGCACACCACCATGGTCAACGGCCTGGGCGTGTTGGGCTGGGGCGTCGGCGGCATCGAGGCCGAGGCCGCGATGCTCGGCCAGCCGGTCTCCATGCTGATCCCGCGCGTGGTCGGCTTCAAGCTGAACGGCCAGCTCCCGGCCGGCACCACCGCCACCGACCTGGTGCTCACCATCACCGAGATGCTGCGCAAGCACGGTGT
This sequence comes from Kitasatospora sp. MBT63, assembly GCF_000710465.2. Classification (GTDB taxonomy): domain Bacteria; phylum Actinomycetota; class Actinomycetes; order Streptomycetales; family Streptomycetaceae; genus Kitasatospora. Next base: position 27,523 of record NZ_JAIZ01000042.1, read on the forward strand.
GGTCGGCAAGTTCGTCGAGTTCTACGGCGAGGGCGTCACCTCGATCCCGCTGGCGAACCGCGCCACCATCGGCAACATGTCGCCGGAGTTCGGCTCGACCTGTGCGATCTTCCCGATCGACGCCGAGACCATCAGCTACCTGAAGCTCACCGGCCGCGACGAGCAGCAGCTCGCCCTGGTCGAGGCGTACGCCAAGGAGCAGGGCCTGTGGCACGACCCGTCGGTCGAGCCGGTCTTCTCCGAGTACCTCGAGCTGGACGTCTCCACCGTCGTCCCGTCGATCTCCGGCCCGAAGCGCCCGCAGGACCGCGTGATCCTCTCCGAGGCCGCGCAGAAGTTCGCCGAGGCGCTGCCGGCGTACTCCTCCGAGGCGTCGAAGCCGACCACCGTCACCGCCCCTGACGGCACCTCGTACGCGATCGACAACGGCGCGGTCGTGATCGCCTCGATCACCTCCTGCACCAACACCTCCAACCCCTCCGTCATGCTGGGCGCCGCCCTGCTGGCGAAGAAGGCCGTGGAGAAGGGCCTCACGGTCAAGCCGTGGGTCAAGACCACCCTGGCCCCCGGGTCCAAGGTCGTCATGGACTACTACGAGAAGGCCGGCCTGCTCCCGTACATGGAGAAGCTGGGCTTCAACCTGGTCGGCTACGGCTGCGTCACCTGCATCGGCAACTCGGGCCCGCTGCCCGAGGAGGTCTCGGCCGCCGTCAACGAGTCCGACCTCGCGGTCGTCTCGGTGCTCTCCGGCAACCGCAACTTCGAGGGCCGGATCAACCCGGACGTCAAGATGAACTACCTGGCGTCCCCGCCGCTGGTGGTCGCCTACGCGCTGGCCGGCAACATGAACATCGACATCACCCGGGACGCGCTGGGCCAGGACGCCGACGGCAACGACGTCTTCCTCGCCGACATCTGGCCCACCGAGAAGGAGGTCGCCGACACCGTCGCCGGCTCCATCGACGAGGCCATGTTCGACAAGGGTTACCAGGACGTCTTCGCCGGTGACCACCGCTGGCAGTCGCTCCCGATCCCGACCGGCAACACCTTCGAGTGGGACGCCGAGTCCACCTACGTCCGCAAGCCCCCGTACTTCGAGGGCATGGCGCCCACCCCGAGCCCGGTCAGCGACATCGCCGGCGCCCGTGTGCTCGCCAAGCTGGGCGACTCGGTCACCACCGACCACATCTCCCCGGCCGGCAACATCAAGCCGGGCACCCCGGCGGCGCAGTACCTCACCGAGCACGGTGTGGAGAAGCGTGACTTCAACTCCTACGGCTCGCGCCGTGGCAACCACGAGGTCATGATCCGCGGCACCTTCGCCAACATCCGCCTGCGCAACCAGATCGCGCCGGGCACCGAGGGCGGCTACACCCGCGACTTCACCCAGGCCGACGCGCCGGTGTCGTTCATCTACGACGCCTCGCAGAACTACCAGGCCGCCGGCGTCCCGCTGGTCGTCCTGGCCGGCAAGGAGTACGGCTCCGGCTCGTCCCGCGACTGGGCGGCCAAGGGCACCGCGCTGCTCGGCGTCAAGGCCGTCATCGCCGAGTCCTACGAGCGCATCCACCGCTCCAACCTGATCGGCATGGGCGTCCTGCCGCTGCAGTTCCCGGCCGGCCAGAACGCCGAGACCCTGGGCCTGACCGGCGAGGAGACCTTCTCCTTCACCGGTGTCACCGAGCTGAACGAGGGCCGCACCCCCAAGACCGTCAAGGTCACGGCGGGCGACGTCACCTTCGACGCGGTCGTGCGCATCGACACCCCCGGCGAGGCGGACTACTACCGCAACGGCGGCATCCTGCAGTACGTGCTGCGCAGCCTGATCAACGGCTGACCCGTACCCCGTACGGCGACCGGGCCGCACCCCTTCCACGGGGTGCGGCCCGGTCCGCGTTCCGGCACACCCCTTGTGCGGGGTGCCGCTCGTGGACTAAACCTCTTTGTCAGCTTGGTCCAGACCATTTGACGCTGATTCAGAGAAAGCCACGGGTCTTCTCGCATGCGCATGTTCAGTCGTACCGCAGCCGCCCTCGCCGCCGCCACGGTGGCCGCCGCCGTCGCCTCCCCCGCCGCCGCCCAGGCCCAGGACCGCGTCCCGCACCTGCAGGGGCAGCGGGTGGGCTACTTCACCCAGTGGGGCATCTACAGCGGATTCTCCGCCAGGAAGGTGCAGGACTCCGGCCAGGCCGGCCGGCTCACCGTCCTCAACTACGCCTTCGGCAACGTGTCCGCCGACGGCACCTGCTTCGAGGCCAACGCCGCCGGCGTCGGCGACGCCTGGGCCGACTACCAGCGCCCGGTCGGCGCCGAGGAGTCGGTGGACGGCCGGGCCGACACCGCCGAGCAGCCGCTGAAGGGCAACTTCAACCAGCTGCGCAAGCTCAAGGCCGCCAACCCGCAGCTCAAGGCGGTGGTCTCGCTCGGCGGCTGGTCCTGGTCGAAGTACTTCTCCGACGCGGCCCTCACCGACGCCTCCCGCAAGAAGTTCGTCGCCTCCTGCCTCGACCTCTACCTCAAGGGGAACCTGCCGCAGCTCGGTTCCGCCGAGGGCGGCGCCGGCGCGGGCGCCGGGGTCTTCGACGGCATCGACATCGACTGGGAGTACCCGGGCGGCGGCGGTGACCCGGGCAACGTGGTGCGCCCCGAGGACGGTCACAACTACACCCTGCTGATGCAGGAGTTCCGCCGTCAGCTGGACGCGCTCGGCGCGAAGTCCCGGACGCACTACCTGCTCACCGCCGCGGTGCCCGCCAACGAGGCGCGGGCCGACCAGCTGGAGGTCCGCCAGGTCGCCAGGTCGGTCGACTGGCTGAACCTGATGACCTACGATCTGCACGGCACCTGGGAGGCGCAGGGGCCGACCGACCACAACGCCAACCTCTACTCCGACCGCGCCGACCCGGCCACCGACAACCGGGGCTACAGCGCGGACCGGGTGGTCCGGCACTACCTGGAGAAGGGGCTGCCGGCCCGCCAGGCCGTCCTCGGGGTGCCCTTCTACGGCTACGGCTGGACGGGCGTGCCGGCCGGTCCGAAGGCCGGGCTGTACCAGAGCGCCACCGGTCCGGCGCGTGGCGGGAACCTGCCGTACAACCAGATCAAGGACCTGCCGGGCACGGTGCACTACGACCGGCTGCACGGCGCGACCTGGAAGTACGACGGCACCGAGTTCTGGTCGTACGACACCCCCGAACTGCTGGCCCGCAAGGCCCAGTACGCCCGCTGGAACGGGCTTGGGGGCGTGATGATGTGGGCATTGGACAACGATGACGCCCAGGGCGCGCTGGTCAGGGCCCTGGACCGGGGGCTCGGCGGCAGCGGGCGCTGAGCCGGCGCGCCGGCACGCCGGCGGCCGGGACGCGCGGCTTCGCACATCACAGTTCTGGTTCGGTGATGCGCGAAGCTGCGCGTTTCTATGTTCAAACGCGCATGATCGCGCTACATTCTCGGTCATCGACGGGGCGCGAGCGCAATATGCAGGCTCCCTGCACATTGCACATGCTGCACCGCCGACAACGCTTTGACCGTTACCCGGCACATCGGGCGGTCGGCCTATTGCCGCCAGATGAACAGTGGACTATACCTTTGCGCATCGAAGAAAACCGCCTCTGACCGGCACCTTTGCCGCTAGGCGCGCCTGACCGAACAGGAATTGACCCTCCGTCAGACCTGTCTGCTTCTTCTCTGGACACCGAGGGGTTTGGGCACTCATGGGCTCTGCAACCGAGTACAACCGTCGTGACATCTTCAAGCGGGCCGCCGGCATCGCCGTGCTCGCGGCCGGCGGCGGCTCGCTGCTCGCCGCCTGCGCCGGTGGCACCGGCGGCAGCAGTGACAAGGGCTCCAAGGGGGCGGGCGGCTTCAACCTGAGCGACGCCAAGAACCCGTTCGGGGTGAAGGAGGCCGACGGCCTCGAGGTCTTCATCTTCGACGGCGGCTACGGCAACGAGTACGCGAAGGCCTTCGAGGCCATCTACTCGAAGAGCTACCCCGGCGCCAAGATCAACCACCAGACCGACAAGGACGTCACCGGCAAGCTGCAGCCGCGCTTCAACGCCGGCTCCCCGCCGGACGTCATCGACGACTCGGGCGCCAAGCAGATCAAGCTGGACGTGCTCGCCGACTCCAACCAGCTGACCGAGCTCACCCCGCTGCTGGACGCGCCGTACATCGACGACCCGTCGAAGAAGGTCCGCGACGTGCTGATGCCGGGCACCATCGACTCCGGCACCATCAAGGGCAAGGTCTACAACCTGTCCTACGTCTACACCGTGTTCGGCTTCTGGTACTCCAACAAGCTGTTCAAGGACCACGGCTGGACCCCGCCGAAGACCTGGGCCGAGTTCATCGAGCTCTGCGGCAAGATCAAGGCCGCCGGCATCGCCCCGGTCGCCCACCAGGGCAAGTACCCGTACTACATCAACGTCGTCATGATGGACATGATCGCCAAGCAGGGCGGCCTGGACCTCATGAAGCGGATCGACGGCCTGGACGCCGCCGCCTGGGACGACCCGGCCGTCAAGACCGCGGTCGAGGCGTTCTACCAGATCGTCTCCAAGGACTTCCTGCTCCCCGGCACCAACGGCATGACCCACACCGAGTCGCAGACCGCGTGGAACCAGTACAAGGCCGCGTTCATCCCGTCCGGCTCCTGGCTGGAGAACGAGCAGCTCGCCTCCACCCCGGCCGACTTCGACATGGCGTTCCTGCCGATGCCGTCGCTGCCGGGTGACAAGCTGCCGTTCGAGGCGATCCGGGCCGGCGCCGGCGAGCCGTTCATCGTCCCGGCCAAGGCCAAGAACGTCGCGGGCGGCCTGGAGTTCCTGCGGATGATGCTGACCAAGGAGGCCTCGGGCAAGTTCGCCCAGACCGCCAACAGCCTCACCTGTCTCAAGGACGGTGTCGGCCCGGAGGTCAAGCTGAAGCCCGGCACCGCGTCCACCGTGGTGGCCCTCAAGGCGGCCGGCGCCAACACCTTCAACTTCCAGTACCCGAACACCGCCAGCAAGTTCGACGAGGACCTGCAGAACGCCTCGGGTGAGCTGATGGCCGCGCGCATCGATCCCGCCGAGTGGATCAAGCGGGCCAAGGAGTCGGCCACCAAGAACAAGACCGCCTGACCAGCGGAGTTTTCAGAGCGCACCGGGGGCCCCGAACCGCCCCCGGTGCCTCTTGCCCGAGGACAGGAGAAGTGGCGATGCGTCACGGCAAGTACCCCTTCATCGTGGGGTTCCTCTTTCTTCCGATCGTGCTGTACGTGGGACTGGTGCTCTGGCCCTACGCGCAGACCTTCGGATACTCCCTGACCGACTGGTCGGGACAGAGCCAGGAGATGAACTTCGTCGGCCTGGACAACTACGCGAAACTCCTCGATGACGAGGTCTTCCTCGGCGCGATCTGGCACAACCTGCTGCTGCTGATCCTGCTGCCGCTGGTCACCATCCTGATCGCGCTGTTCTTCGCCTTCATGCTCAACGTCGGCGGCAAGGGCGGCACCGGCGGCATCCAGGGCGTGCGCGGGGCCTCGTTCTACAAGGTGGTCTTCTTCTTCCCGCAGGTGCTGTCGATCGCGATCCTCGCGGTGCTGTGGGGCGCGGTCTACCGCACCGACGGCGCGGGCCTGGCCAACGGCGTCCTGATCAAGCTCGGCCTGGCCGACGCGGCCCACCCGGTGCAGTGGCTGTCCGACCCGGACATGGTCATGTGGTGCGTCCTGGCGGTGCTGGTCTGGTCCGGCGTCGGCTTCTACCTGGTGCTGTTCTCGGCCGCCATGCAGGGCATCCCGAAGGACATCTACGAGGCGGCCCTGCTCGACGGCGCCAAGCGCGGCCAGACCTTCCTCAAGATCACCCTGCCGCTGCTGTGGGAGACCGTCCAGACCGCCTGGGTGTACCTCGCGATCGTCGCCATGGACGCCTTCGCCCTGGTCTCCAGCATCACGCCCGGTGCCTACTTCGGCGGCGGCCCTGACCACCACAGCGAGTTGATCTCCACCTACCTGATGCGCAGCTTCCTGCGCAACGGTGAGGCCGGCTATGCCTGCGCCATGGGCGTGGTGATCTTCTTCTTCACGCTGATCCTGTCCGTCGTCTCGCTCTGGGCCACCAAGCGTGACCGGATCGAGTACTGAGCGGGGCCATCGACATGAGCACTAGCACCGACACCAACCCGGCCGTCCCCGCCCAGCGGGCGGCGGGGCGCCCGAAGGCCGACCGGACCACCCGGTTCGGCGAGGGCGGCGGCGTCCTCAACGTCTTCTCGCACGGCTTCCTCGCCGTCTGGGCCCTGCTGATCATCTTCCCGCTGGTCTGGGTCGTCCTCGGCTCCTTCAAGACCGACGCGCAGATCAACGGCAGCGCCTGGTCCTGGCCGGCGAGCTGGGGCTTCGACGCCTTCACCCGGGCCTGGTCCAAGGGCATCGGCGGGTTCTTCCTCAACACCCTGATCGTGCTCGCCGGTTCGCTCACGCTGACCATGCTGCTCGGCGGCATGGCCGCCTACGTGCTGGCCCGCTACGAGTTCAAGGGCAACCGGGCGATCTACTACCTGTTCGTGGCCGGCTCGATGTTCCCGGTCTACCTCGCCCTGGTCCCGCTGTTCTTCATGGTCCGCAACCTGGGCGAGATCACCCCGCTGCTCGGCCTCAACAGCTACCTCGGCCTGATCCTGGTGTACGTGGCGTACTCGCTGCCCTTCACCGTGTTCTTCCTGTACTCGTTCTTCCGCACGCTGCCCACCGCCGTGCACGAGGCGGCGATGCTGGACGGCTGCTCGCACACCCGGGCGTTCTTCCAGATCATGGTGCCGATGGCCAAGCCCGGCCTGGTCAGCGTCGCCATCTTCAACGTGCTCGGCCAGTGGAACCAGTACATCCTGCCGGTCACCCTGATGCAGCCCACCACGGCTGGCGAGGCCGACCACTCGATGCTCGCCCAGGGCCTGGTCAACCTGGCCCTGCAGTCCGGGTACAAGAGCGACGCACCGGCCCTGTTCGCCGGTATGACCATCGCGATGCTCCCGGTGCTGGTGGTCTACCTGTCCTTCCAGCGGCAGGTCCAGGCGGGCCTCACCTCCGCCACCCTCAAGTAGCCCGCGCCCCACGCGCAGACGGACGGCCGCCCGGGAACCCCCGGGCGGCCGTCCGCCGTCACCACCCCGTCAGCCGCGGTCGCGGTCCTGCGCGCGCAGCGCCCGGGCCAGGTTGTCCCGGCACTCCAGCACCAGCCGGCGCAGCGCGGGCGCCGCGTGCGGATGCGCGTCCAGCCAGGCATCGGTGGCGTCCAGCGTCGAGCGCTCGGTCTGCAGCCGGGGGAAGAAGCCGCCGACGATCCGCATCGCGATCTCGATGCTGCGCTGCGCCCAGACCTGCTCCAGCAGCGCGAAGTAGGTGTCGGTGTACCCGGCCGTCAGCTCCCGCTGACCCGGCTGGGCGAAGCCCGCGATCTGCGCCTCCACCAGCGCGTTGGGCAGTTCGTCGGAGTCCACCACCGCCGCCCAGGCGGCCGCCTTGGCCCCCGGGGTCGGCAGCGCCGCCAGGCACTTGACCGCCCGCTGCTTGCCGCTGGCGGTGTTGTCCCGCCGCAGCTCGCCCTCGATCTCCCCGGCGGTGGCCGACCCGGCCGCGGCCAGCGCGAGCCAGAACTCCCAGCGCAGCTCCTGGTCGACCGCCAGGCCGTCGATCCGGGCGGTGCCGTCCAGCAGCCCGGTGAGCAGCTGCAGGTGCTCCGCGCCCTCGGCGACCGTGGCCAGGAAGCGGGCCCAGGCCAGCTGGTGGTCACTGCCGGGCTCGGCGGCGCGCAGCTCGCGCAGCGCGCACTCGGCCAGCAGCCGGCCGCCCTCGGCCCGCCAGGCGGGGTCGGCGTAGTAGTCGAGCGCCGCCCTGGCCTGCTGGTGCAGCGACTGCAGCACCCCGATGTCGGACTCCTGCCCGGCGAAGCGCAGCACCAGGTCGAGGTAGTCGCGGGCGGGCATCAGCGCGTCCCGGGTCAGGTTCCAGGCCGCGGACCAGGCCAGCGCCCGGGCCAGGGGATCGGTCATCGCGCCGAGACCGGAACGCAGGGTGGCCAGCGACACCTCGTCGAAGCGCACCTTGCAGTACGTCAGGTCCTCGTCGTTGACCAGCACCAGCGCCGGGCGCGGCCGGCCCGCCGGGACCTCCACCACGGTCCGGGCCCCGGCGACGTCGGCCTCCACCCGCCCGGTGCGCACCAGCGCGCCGGTCCCGTCCAGGTCGTACAGGCCGATCGCCACCCGGTGCGGGCGCAGGGTGTCGCCGTCCTGCAGCACCGCCAGCTCGGTGATCCGGCCCTCGGCGTCACAGGTCACCTGCGGGGTCAGCGAGTTGACGCCCGAGGTCTCCAGCCAGGAGGCCGACCAGGACTTCAGGTCGCGGCCGCTGGTCTCCTCCAGCGCTCCCAGCAGGTCGCCGAGGACGGTGTTGCCGTAGGCGTGCCGCTGGAAGTAACGGCGGGCGCCCTCGAAGAAGGCGTCCCGGCCGACGTACGCCACCAGCTGCTTGAGCACCGAGGCGCCCTTGGCGTACGTGATGCCGTCGAAGTTGAGCTTGGCGTCCTCCAGGTCCCGGATGTCCGCCGTGATCGGGTGGGTGGTCGGGTACTGGTCCTGCTGGTACGCCCAGGCCTTGCGGCGGTTGGCGAAGGTGATCCAGGCGGCCCGGTAGCGGGTGCCGGCCCCGATCAGGCCGAACGAGCCCATGAAGTCCGCGAAGGACTCCTTCAGCCACAGGTCGTCCCACCACTTCATGGTGACCAGGTCGCCGAACCACATGTGTGCCATCTCGTGCAGGATGACGTTGGCCCGGCCCTCGTACGCGGCCTCGGTGACCTTCGAGCGGAAGACGAACTCCTCCCGGAAGGTGACGCAGCCCGGGTTCTCCATCGCACCGATGTTGTACTCGGGGACGAAGCACTGGTCGTACTTGCCGAACGGGTACGGGTAGTCGAACTCCTGGTGGAAGAAGTCCAGCCCCTGCTTGGTGACGGTGAGGATCTCGTCCGCGTCGAAGTGCTCGGCCAGCGACCGGCGGCAGGTCGCCGCCAGCGGGATCTCCAGGGTGGTGCCGTCGGGCAGCTCCCGGCGGTAGTGGTCGCGCACCACGTGGTACGGGCCGGCGACCACCGCGGTCAGGTAGGTGGAGATCGGCCGGGTGGGGGCGAACCGCCAGACCCGGGCCGCGCCCTGCTCCTGCACCGACTCGTGGACCGCGTTGGCGTACACGTCCCAGGCGGCCGGCGCGGTGACCGTGAAGGAGAACGGCGCCTTCAGGTCGGGCTGCTCGAAGTTGGCGAACACCCGGCGGGCGTCGGCCGGCTCGAAGTGGGTGTACAGGTAGGTCTCGCCGTCGACCGGGTCGGTGAAGCGGTGCAGGCCCTCACCGGTCCGGCTGTAGGCGCAGTCCGCGTCCACCACCAGCACGTTGTGCGCGGCCAGGTCCGGCAGTGCGACCCGGGTGCCGTCGAAGACCTCCGCAGGATCCAGCGTCCGGCCGTTCAGGGTCACCGAGCGCACGCCCGGCGCCAGCAGGTCGGCGAAGCTGTCCGCGCCCGGGGTGGCGGCACGGAAGGTCAGCGTGGTGGTGGAACGGAAGGTCGCGGACGCGGGATCCGGTGCGGAGGCCAGGTCCAGGTGGACGCGGTAGCTCTCCACCTCGATCAGACCGGCCCGCTTCTGGGCTTCCTCGCGGCTCAGGTTCTTGCCCGGCACGGTGGTACTCCTGTCCGTATGAGCCCGGTGGGGCTGGGGTGCCGGGCGCATCCTTTCATGCTCGGCGCCACGTACCATTGCACAGCTCGGGCGGAATCAGCCGCCGATCCGCGGTGTTGAGCGCTAGGTCAGAGCGACCCCGCACCCGTTGACCGAAGGGCACCGTCCGTGACGACCGCAGACTCCCGCAAGATCGCCGACTTCTGGTTCGACCCGATCTGCCCCTGGGCCTGGATGACCTCCCGCTGGATGCTGGAGGTCGAGCAGCTGCGCCCGGTGGACACCAAGTGGCACGTGATGAGCCTCTCGGTGCTCAACGAGAACCGCGACGAGCTGCCGCAGCAGTACAAGGACCTGCTGGCCAAGGGCTGGGGCCCGGTCCGGGTCCTGATCGCCGCCGCCCAGCTCCACGGTGACAAGGTGCTCGGCCCGCTCTACACCGAGCTCGGCACCCGCTTCCACAACCAGGGCCTGCCGAACGAGCGCGCCACCATCGAGGCCGCGCTGGTCGCCGCCGGCCTGCCGGCCGAGCTGGCCGACGCCGCCGACACCGACGCCTACGACGAGGCGCTGCGCGCCTCCCACCAGGAGGGCATCTCGCTGGTGGGCGAGGACGTCGGCACCCCGGTGATCGCGGTGGACGGCCCGGACGGCGACCGGGTCGCCTTCTTCGGCCCGGTGGTCACCCCCACCCCGCGCGGCGAGGCCGCGGCCCGGCTCTGGGACGGCACCATCCTGGTCGCCTCCACCCCCGGGTTCTACGAGATCAAGCGCACCCGGACGGCGGGCCCGTCCTTCGAGTGACGACTCCGCCCGGGGGCCGGCTCTCCCGAGCAGCGCCGAGGGGCCCGGTACGCGTGGTGCGTACCGGGCCCCTCGGCCTCTGTCGTCCGCCGTTCCCGACCGTCGTCCGGCCGTGGTCGAGCCGCCGGCTCAGGCGGTGCGCGGCGCCTTGCGGACCGCGCCGACCAGCGCCAGCACGGCCGTCAGCCCGAGCGTGAACCACAGCTGCACCCGGTTGCCGCTGTCCAGCGTCATCAGGGCGAGCACCGCGACGATGCCGCCGAGCGCCAGCCAGGTCAGGTACGGGAAGGCCCACATCCGCACGGTCAGCTGCTCGGGCGCCTCACGCTCCAGCCGGCGGCGCATCCGCAGCTGGGCGACGGCGATGAAGGCCCAGACCACCAGGACGGCCGCGCCGACCATGTTGAGCAGCCAGCTGAACACGGTGGTCGGCCACCAGTAGCTGAGCAGCACCGCGAGGAAGCCGAAGGCCGAGGAGGCCAGCACCGCCGTCCGCGGCACCCCGCCGGAGACCTTGGCCAGCGCCTTGGGGCCCTGGCCGCGGCTGACCAGCGAGTAGGCCATCCGGGAGGAGCCGTAGATGTTGGCGTTCATCGCCGACAGCAGGGCGATCAGCACGACCACCCGCATCAGGTCGCCGGAGTGCGGGATGCCGATCCGGTTGAGCACCGCGACGTACGGGCCGGACCCGGTGACCGCCGGGTCGTTCCACGGCACCAGGGTGACCACCACGGCCATCGAGCCGACGTAGAACACGGCGATCCGCCACATCGCGGTGCGCACGGCGGTGGCGACGCTGCGCCGGGGGTCCTTCGACTCGGCGGCCGCGATGGTCACCGTCTCCAGGCCGCCGTACGCGAAGACCGAGGCCAGCAGACCGGTGATCAGGCCGGTGGTGCCGTGCGGGAAGAAGCCGCCCGCGCCGGTCAGGTTGGCCGTCCCCGGGGACGGCGTGCCGGGCAGCACCCCGGTGATCGCCAGGACGCCGATCACCAGGAAGGCGGCGATGGCCGCCACCTTCACGGCGGCGAACCAGAATTCGAACTCGCCGAAGTTCTTCACGGCGGACAGGTTGGCCGCGCAGAAGAAGCTCATGAAGATGGCCACCCAGACCCAGGACGCCACCCCGGGCAGCCAGTGCGCCATGATCCCGGCCGCGCCGATCGCCTCCGCGGCGACGCCGACGCACAGCAGGGTCCAGAACAGCCAGCCCACGGTGAGCCCGGCCCACCGGCCGATCTCCCGTTCGGCGTGCACCGAGAACGAGCCGCTGGCGGGGTTGGCCGCCGACATCTCGCCCAGCATCCGCATCACCAGCATGACCAGCAGCCCGGAGAGGGCGAAGGCCAGCACGATGGACGGGCCGGCGGCGGCGATGCCGGCGCCCGAGCCGACGAACAGCCCGGCGCCGATCACCCCGCCGAGCGCGATCATCGACAGGTGGCGCTGCTTGAGGCCGTGCGAGAGCCGGCCCTCGGTGGCGGGGGCGGCCGTGGTGGGGGAGGAGGCGACGGGAACGTCGGACCGGTCCTGGGCGGGCGGTCGGGTGGGGGTCGACATCGGGTCGGATCCAGACTGTTCGGATAGCGGAGGATTCGCCCCACTATTCGGTACAGCGACCGGACCGGCCAAGATTTGCGGCAAAACAGCCGCTATCCGGACAGTGATGTGACCGAAAGTGCATGCACAACTGCGCAGATGTGACAGATCGGGGTTGGAGTCAGGCCGAATCCGACAAGCAGGGCCCTGACGGTTTGTCGGTTGCCGACGCCCTCCCCGGCCGCCCCCGGCGCATAGGTTCACAACTGTTCACCCGTCCCACCGTGTTCGAACGGAAGTCCCCGCCCATGGCCACCGCCACCCCCGCACCCTCCGCCACCGTCCTCGCCGACCTGCTCCCGCAGGCCGCGACCCGGCTCGGCGCCCAGGCCCGCGACCTGGCCCTGGTGGCCGGCGGCGCCGCGTTGACCGGCCTGGCCGCGCAGTTCTCGGTCAACGTCCCCGGCTCCCCGGTCCCGGTCACCGGCCAGACCTTCGCCGCCCTGCTGGTCGGCACCGCCCTCGGTGCCCGCCGCGGCATCGCCTCGCTCGGCCTCTACCTGCTCGCCGGCATGGCCGGCCTGCCCTGGTTCGCCCAGGGCAGCTCCGGCTGGGCCATGCCCAGCCTCGGCTACGTCATCGGCTTCGTGCTGGCGGCCGGCCTGACCGGCGCGCTGGCCCGCCGCGGCGCCGACCGCAGCCCGCTGCGCACCGCCGCCGCGATGGTGCTGGGGAACCTCGCGATCTACGCCGTCGGCGTCCCCTACCTCGCCCTCGCCCTGCACCTGCCGCTCGCCCGCGCCGCCGAACTGGGCCTCTACCCCTACCTGGTGGGCGACGCGCTGAAGGCCGCGCTGGCCGTCGGCGCGCTGCCGCTCACCTGGAAGCTGCTCGGCCGCCGCGGCTGACGGCACCGGACCGCCGCGAGCTCTCCCGGGCCCGCTGCCGGGCCCGGGTGCACGCGCATGCCACACTCATACCCATGCGCGTGTACCTGGGCTCCGACCATGCCGGATACGAACTCAAGAACCACCTCGTGGAGTGGCTGAAGGAGGCCGGCCACGAGCCGGTCGACTGCGGCCCGCACATCTACGACGCCGAGGACGACTACCCGCCGTTCTGCCTGCGGGCCGCCGAGCGGACCGCGGCCGACCCGGAGGCGCTGGGCGTGGTGATCGGCGGCTCCGGCAACGGCGAGGCGATCGCGGCCAACAAGGTCAAGGGCGTCCGTGCGGCGCTGGCCTGGAGCGAGCAGACCGCCGCCCTCGGCCGGGAGCACAACAACGCCAACGTGATCAGCGTCGGCGGCCGGATGCACACCCTCGACGAGGCCACCAAGTTCGTCGAGATCTTCCTCAACCCCCCGTACAGCGGCGAGGCCCGGCACACCCGCCGGATCGA
>NZ_JAIZ01000043.1 GCF_000710465.2 Kitasatospora sp. MBT63
GGCCGGGGGAACCGGCGGGGCCGCGACGGGGGCCGGGGGTGCGGCCTGCACCGGGGCGGCGGCCGGCTGCTGGACCTGCGGCGGCTGCGCGGCGACGTGCACCTGGCCGTCCCAGGCGAGTTGGACACTCTCCAGCACCCGGGCGAACACACCCGTGTACAGCTCCCAGTCGTCCGCCTGGGCGGTGCTCAGCTGGACGGTCAGCACCGACCGGCCGTCCGGCAGCGGCAGGAACGCCTCGGCGGTGACACCGACCAGCGACAGCGGCCGCCCGTCGGCGGTCAGCGGCGCGGGCACCGGTACCGTCCGCGGCTCGACCAGCAGCACGGCGGGTCCGGCCGGCAGCAGCACCCGCCAGACCTCGGCGGCGGGCCGCCGGTCCGCCAGCTCGGTGGCCAGCTCGCCGACCTCCTGGGCGTGCGGCACCAGCGCGGCGACCAGCGAGGCGCGCGAGCGGCGGCCCTGCGTCACGACCGTGGCCAGGCCGGCGAAGACCACGCCCGCGGCGGCGGTCTCCTCGGCCAGCGCGGCCGCCACCACCGCCCACTCCTTGCGGGCCTCGGCGTCGGCACCGGCGAACAGCTCGGCGGCCACCTCGGTCAGGTGTGCGCCGAGCGCGGCGCCGTCGCCGCGGATCGCCAGCGGGTGGAAGAGCGAGGGCACCAGCAGGCGCGCCTCGACACCGGAACCGGTGGACAGTTCGTCAGGTGCGAGGACCGGCCGGTCCGCGGCGAGCGCGGCCAGCGCGGGCGGGAACTCCGGGCGCAGCTTCTCGTCCGCGCTGCCGTGGCCGACCGGGAAGCGGAACGCCGCCGCGGACGGGGCCGCGGCGCCGCGCACCGTACCGCCGCCGTACCGGGCCAGCAGCTCGGCGGCCGCTCCCGGCGCGGGCTCGGGGCGCCGGGTGTGGGCCGCCTCCACCACCGTGCCGAGACCGTGGACCCCGGTGATACCGGGGCCGTTGGGGCCGATCCGGACGCCGAACAGGGCGCCGGCGGCCGGGTGCGCGGTGCTCCCGAAAGCGGCCAGGGTGGCGGCCGGGTAGTGCGTGGCCCGCTCGCCCAGCAGCGTTTCGGCCAGTGCGTCCAGTGTGGCCGCGATCCGCTCCGCGGCTGTGAAGCCGTCCTGAGTCATGGCGCCGAGCCCCCCTCGCTCTCGGTGTGGCATTAACGCCCACTTTCTATCAGAAACCGCTGACCCGGCGGCATCCGGCACCGAAGCTCACCAAGCGGGCGCGGCAGCTCCGGATGTGTGCGGCCCGCCTCGTCAGCCGGCCGGCGGGGCGGCGAGCCGGCCGAGGTCCTCCGCGAGGCCGGGAACGGCCAGCAGGCCCGCCAGTTCGCGTACCAGCCGCCCGGTCGGACCCCCGGGCTGCTCGCTGCGGAAGAACCCGGCCAGCTCCGCCGCGAGCCCCGGCTCCCGCGCCGCGGTGACCGCCAGCGCCGCGACGAACTCCTGCACCAGCTGCAGCTGCAGCTCCTCCAGCGGGACGCTGCGCTCGGACAGCCAGTCGAGCGAGGTGATCTCGGCGTTGGCGATCCAGGCCCGGACGGTGCGGCGCAGCCCGGGGCTGGGCGCGGGGACGGCGAGGTGCAGCAGGATCTGCTCCAGCGCGGCCCGCCGGACCTCGTCGATCACCGCCGTGGTGCCGGGGCTGGCCGCGACCGAACCGCCGCGCAGCAGCGCCTCGAAGCCGGGGCCGTGGCTGTTCACGAAGTCGAGGTAGCGGCCCATCACCCGCAGCAGCCGCTCGGACATCGGCCCTTCGGCCGCCTCCTCGAAGCGCCCGGCCAGCTCCTGGCCGGCCCGGCGCAGCGACTCCTCGTACAGCGCCTGCTTGCCGGGGAAGTAGTGGTAGACCAGCGGCCGGGAGGCCCCCGCGGCGGCCGCGATGTCGTCGATGGAGACGTCCTCCGGCGGGTGCTTGCTGAACAGGTCGAGCGCGACCGCGATCAGCTGCTCCCGGCGCTCGTCCACGCTCAGCCTGCGGCGCGGCGCACGCACCTCCGGAGTCCGGGTCGCCGCCGTCGGCGTACGGGAAGCCATACCGTCACCCTATCGGTCGATGCCGTCCCGGCCGGTCGTCCGATCGTGCGGGCCGGGGTGGACCGGCCGTCCTTGGAGGAGATGACGAAATTCTGACGGCGGCCCCGCGGCTCTGGCCCCGACCACGCCGACCTGGTCGAATCGACGGTGTGAGTGAGACCTCCGGAACCCCCGTCGGACGCCGCGTCGTCCTCGGCATGCTCGGTCTGGGCGTGGCCGGGGTGGCGGCGGGCCCGTTCCTGCAACGCGCCGTCGAAGGGGTCACCAGCAAGGACCCGACCGGGCTGAGCGGGCTGCTGCCCGGCGGGGGCGGCTTCCGGTACTACTCGGTGGTCGGCTCGGTGCCGACCCGGACGGCCGCGGACTACACGCTGCGGATCGACGGGATGGTGGACCGACCGGTCACCTTCAGCCTGCCCCAGCTGCAGGCGATGGAGCAGACCCGGATCGTCCACGACGTGCAGTGCGTGACCGGCTGGCGGGTGCCGGGCACCCCGTTCGAGGGGGTCAGGCTCGCCACCCTGCTGGACGCGGCCGGGGTCCGGGCGGACGCCGGTGCGGTGCGGTTCAGCTGCTTCGACGGCGAGTACACCGAGAGCCTCACCCTGGAGCAGGCCCGGCGCGACGACGTGCTGGTGGCGCTGCGGATGCAGGACCGGCCGGTCAGTCACGAGCACGGCGGCCCGGTGCGGCTGTACGTCGCGCCGATGTACTTCTACAAATCGGCCAAGTGGCTCTCCGGCATCACGCTGACGCCCTCGGTCGAACCCGGCTACTGGGAGCACTACGGCTATGACGTCGACGCCTGGGTGGGCCGCTCGAACGGACGCGACGATGCGCCCACCGGCTGAGCGGGCGGCGCAGGCGGGCCGGGTCCCGCGGTTCGGCCGGGCCGAGCGCTGGGTGCACCGCGCCACCTCCGGGCTGATGCTGGTGTGCCTGGTGACGGCCGCGTTCCTGTACTACCCGCCGCTGAGCGAGCTGGTCGGGCGCCGCCGCCTGGTGACCGCGGTGCACGAGTGGTGCGGGCTGCTGCTCCCGGCTCCGCTGCTGCTGGGCCTGGCCTCCCGGGCGCTGCGGGCGGACCTGACCCGGCTGAACCGCTTCACCCCGCTGGACCGCGCCTGGCTGCGCGCGGTGCGCCGCCGCTCGTACCGCCGCCCGGCGGGGAAGTTCAACGCCGGGCAGAAGCTGTACGCGGCCTGGACGGCCGGTGCGGTGCTGGTGATGCTCGGCACCGGGCTGCTGATGTGGTTCACCCACCTCGCGCCGCTGGTGTGGCGCACCGGCGCGACCTTCGTCCACGACTGGCTGGCGGTCGCGGTCGCCGTCGTGGTGGGCGGGCACATCTGGATGGCGGTCCGGGACCCGGAGGCCCGGCGCGGCATGCGCACGGGCAGCGTGGACCCGCTCTGGGCCGCCCGGGAGCACCCGGACTGGGAACCGCCGGACCACCGGCCGCCAGGGCCCGGGGCTCAGGACGCGCGCCACTCCAGGTAGCGCCGCCAGGTCTCCACGCCGTCGGGGACGAACTCCCACTGCGCGAGGCGCCGCGCCAGCTCCGGCTCGGTCAGCCAGTCGTGCCAGGCGACCTCCTCGGCCTGCGGGGACACCGGACCGTCCCACACGGCCTGGTGCACGTCGCACCACCAGGACAGGCCCGCGCCGTCCTCGAACAGGAACCTGAACAGCGGCTCGGGCCGGATCCCGCTCACCCCGAGCTCCTCCTCGGCCTCCCGGACGGCCGCCTCGGCGTAGCTCTCGCCGCTGCCGACCACCCCGCCGACGAAACAGTCGTACGCGCCGGGGGCGAAGAGCTTCTGCGCGGTGCGGCGGTGGGTGAAGATCCGTCCCTGTGCGTCGCGGACCAGGATGAACACGCAGCGGTGGGTCAGCCCCCGCCGGTAGACCTCGCCGCGCGGGGCGGTGCCGATCACCCGGTCCTGTGCGTCGACCACGTCCAGCAGCTCGTCAGCGGGGTTCGTCATGGCCCCACGGTACCGACTCGGCGTCAGCCCGAGCACCGGACTATCGTGCGAACCAAGGCGGCGACGGAGCGGAGGGCGGCGAGCGTGAGCACGGTGGAGATCTGGGGCGAGACGGCCGACGGCTTCGAACCCGTCCGGGAGGCCTTCGCCCGCAACTTCCGGGACCACGGCGAGCTCGGCGCCGCCTTCGCGCTGTACGCCGACGGCCGCAAGGTGGTCGACCTGTGGGGCGGCGACGCCCGGCCCGAGGTCGGTGCCCGGCCCGCGCCCGCCGTGCCGTGGACCGCGGACACCGCGCAGGTGCTGCGCTCGGTCACCAAGGGCCTGACGGCCGCCGCGGCGCTGCTGCTGTTCCAGCGCGGCCTGCTCGACCTGGACGCGCCGGCCTCCTCCTACTGGCCGGAGTTCAAGGCCGCGGGCAAGGAGCGGATCCCGGTCCGCTGGCTGCTGTCGCACCAGGCCGGCCTCCCGGCGCTGGACACCCCGCTGCGGATCGAGGACTTGATCGCCTGGGAGCCGGCGGTTGCCGCCGTCGCCGCGCAGGCCCCGGCCTGGGAGCCGGGCACAGCGCACGGCTACCACCCGTACACCTTCGGCTGGCTGGCCGGGGAGCTGGTCCGGCGGGCGGACGGCCGCAGCATCGGCCACCTGTTCGCCGAGGAGATCGCCCGCCCGCTCGGCCTCGACCTGTGGATCGGCCTGCCCGCGGGCGCCGCACCCCGGGTCGGGCGGCTGGTCGACCTGCCCGCGCCGGAGGCCGCCCAGGTCGGGCCGAACGGCCTGCGGATCCGGCCCAAGCAGAACGTCCGGGACGCCTACCGCGACCCGGCCTCGCTGACCGCCCGGGCGTTCGGCGCGGTCCGCCCGCCGGTCGACCTCAACGACCCGGCGATCCAGGCCGCCGAGGTCCCCGGCGCGGGCGGCATTGGCACCGCCCGCTCGCTGGCCCGCTTCTACGCCGCGCTGATCGGCGCCGCCGACCGGCACGCCGGCGCCCCGGGCGAGCGGCTGCCCGCGCTGTTCGACGCCGCGACGCTGGCCGAGGCGGCCGGGCCCTCGGTGGACGGACCGGACCGGGTGCTGATCGTCAACACCTCCTTCGGCCAGGGCTTCTTCCGGCACGGCGGCACCTCGCCGATGTCCTCCCCGGCCGCCTTCGGCCACCCCGGCCGCGGCGGCTCGCTGGGCTTCGCCGACCCGTCGCTCGGGATCGGCTTCGGGTACGTCACCAACGGCATGCAGCCCGGGGTGACCGGCGACATCCGCTCCCGGACGCTGATCGGCGCGGTCCGCGCCTGCCTCGCCGGCTGAGGCCGGGGCCGGGGGCGGGGCCGGGGTCCGGGGAGCGGCCCGGCCCCCGGCGGGTCAGGCCTGGCCGGTGTCGAAGCGGCTGACCTTGCCGCTGTCGACGGTGAACCGCCAGGCGGTGCGCATCTCGCCCCAGGTGTCGTTGCGGAAGTTGGCGACCAGCGCCAGACCGCCGTCCTTCTCGGTCTGCACCTCCATCCGGCCGCGCGAGGAGAAGATCTCCCGGTCGATCCAGTCCGTGAGGTCCCGGTCCGAACCGTCGTCCGACATGGTGGCGTCCGGGGTGAGCGCGCCGAGGAAGGCGTCGCGGTCACCCGCGTTGATCGCGGCGACCAGAGTGCGCACGGCGGGTTGGGACAGCTTGTCGACGGGGATGGTCATGGGTCGGTGGCTCCTGTTCCGCGGCACGGTCGGCCGCTGCTCTCCAGAGACCACGGACGCGACCGGGCCGCGCGCCGCCTGGGCCGTTCGCAGTCCCCCCGTGCGCCGCCCCGGACGGGGTGTCGGCGGACCCGGGCGGGCCCGCCGTGTGCTTGGATCCGGCTGGGGGACCAGCCCGAGGAAGGGAGCCCTGGATGGGGCCGGCCGAACTGCTCGTCCTGACGTTCCCGCAGGAGACCATCACCCGCGAGACCGCCGCGGCGCTGGTCGCGCTGCGCACCGCCGGGGACATCCGGGTGATCGACTCACTGGTGGTAACCCGGCACCCGGACGGCGAGGCGACCTACGGCGAACTCGCCGACTTCGAGCACCTGCGCGGCGTGGTCGCGGTCGGCGGCCACGAACTGCCGCTGATCGGCCCCGAGGACGCGCAGGAGGCCGCCGAGCTGCTGGCGCCGGGCTCGGTCGCGCTGCTGGTCCTGATCGAGCACGTCTGGGCCGAGGCCGCGGCCGAGGCGCTGCGCGCCGTGGGCGGACGGATCGCCTCCGGCGTGCGGATCCCCCCGGAGAACATCGAGGAAGCCGTACGCGCCGCCCGCGCGCGCGTCGCGGCACAGAACTGAGGACCCCATGCTGCTGTCCGTCCCGTCGACCGTGCCCGTTCCGCCGTCCGCGCTGCCGGGCCCGGTCCGCCCGCTCGGGGCAGCCCGTCCGCCGGGCACCCCGCTCGGCCGCGGCCTGGTGACCGGCGGCGCCGTGCGGGCGGCCCGTACCACTGCACCCGGCACCTGGCCGGATCCCGTCGAGCAGGGCCCGGCCGCCGGGTGGCGGATGGGGCGGGGACCCGCGGTCGTACCTCGCTCGGTCAAGCGGTAGGTGCACTCCGGGGGCGTGCGCTCTGGGCTGCACGCCCCCGGAGTTGCTGGGTCAGGCGCCTGGGTGGAGTGCCTGGGCCTCCTCGTCCGTCAGCAGCCGGGAACGGACCAGGAAGCGGTGGCCGGTCGGCGCCTCCAGCGAGAAGCCGCTGCCGCGCCCCGGCACCACGTCGATGGTCAGATGGGTGTGCGACCAGTACGCGTACTGGTCCCGGGCCATCCAGACCTCGACCGGCGCGAGCCCGTCCACCGTGAGGACGCCGAGCAGGTGGTCGGCGGCCGAGGTGAGGAACTCGCCGGCCGGGTAGCACATCGGCGCCGAGCCGTCGCAGCAGCCGCCGGACTGGTGGAACATCAACGGACCGTGCTCGGCGGCGAGTTCGCGCATCAGACCGGCCGCCGCCGGGGTGACGGCCACCTGGGAGGCGGCCATCCTAGAAGAAGCCCAGAGCCTGCGGCGAGTAGCTGACCAGCAGGTTCTTGGTCTGCTGGTAGTGCTCCAGCATCATCTTGTGGGTCTCCCGGCCGATCCCGGAGTTCTTGTAGCCGCCGAACGCCGCGTGCGCCGGGTACAGGTGGTACGAGTTGGTCCAGACCCGGCCGGCCTGGATCGCCCGCCCGGCCCGGTGGGCGGTGGAGCCGTCCCGGGTCCAGACGCCCGCGCCGAGCCCGTACAGGGTGTCGTTGGCGATCTCGATGCCGTCGTCGAAGCCGTCGAAGCGGGCCACCGCGACCACCGGGCCGAAGATCTCCTCCTGGAAGATCCGCATCCGGTTGGTGCCCTCGAAGACGGTCGGGGCCACGTAGTAGCCGCCCGCCAACTCGCCGTCGAGCTGGACCCGTTCGCCGCCGACCAGGACCTTGGCGCCCTCGGCCTGGCCGATGTCGATGTAGGAGAGGATCTTCTCCAGCTGGTCGTTGCTGGCCTGTGCGCCGACCATGGTGTCGGTGTCCAGCGGGTTGCCCTGGCGGATCGCCCGGACCCGCTCGAGGCCGTCGCCGAGGAAGCGGTCGTAGATCGGCGCCTCGATCAGGGCCCGGCTCGGACAGGTGCACACCTCGCCCTGGTTGAGGGCGAACATCGCGAAGCCCTCCAGCGCCTTGTCGTAGAAGGCGTCCTGCTCGGCGGCCACGTCGGCGAAGAACAGGTTGGGGCTCTTGCCGCCGAGCTCCAGCGAGACCGGGATCAGGTTGGCGCTGGCGTACTGCATGATCAGCCGGCCGGTGGTGGTCTCGCCGGTGAAGGCGATCTTGCGGATCCGCGGGCTGGAGGCGAGCGGCTTGCCGGCCTCCACGCCGAAGCCGTTGACCACGTTGACCACGCCCGGCGGCAGCAGGTCGGCGACCAGCTCCATCAGCACCAGGATCGAGGCCGGGGTCTGCTCGGCCGGCTTGAGCACCACCGCGTTGCCCGCGGCCAGCGCCGGGGCGAGCTTCCAGACCGCCATCAGGATCGGGAAGTTCCACGGGATGATCTGGCCGACCACGCCCAGCGGCTCGTGGAAGTGGTAGGCGACGGTGTCCTCGTCGAGCTGGGAGAGCGAGCCCTCCTGGGCGCGCAGCGCGCCGGCGAAGTAGCGCAGGTGGTCGACGGCCAGCGGGATGTCCGCCGCCAGCGCCTCCCGGACCGGCTTGCCGTTGTCCCAGCTCTCGGCGACCGCCAGGGCCTCCAGGTTCTGCTCCATCCGGTCGGCCACCCGCAGCAGCACCTGGGCGCGCTCGGCGGGGGAGGTGCGGCCCCAGGCGGGTGCGGCGGCGTGCGCGGCGTCCAGCGCGGCCTCGATGTCCTCCGAGGTGCCGCGGGCCACCTCGCAGAACGGCCGGCCGGTCACCGGGGTGGGGTTCTCGAAGTACTGACCCCGCACCGGGGGCCGCCAGTCGCCGCCTATCCAGTGTTCGTAGCGGCTGCGGAACTCGACCACCGAACCGGGCCGGCCGGGGGGCTGGTAGACCGTCAAAGCTCTCTCCTCGCAACGACAGGCGCCGCCGTCCGGGCCCGCCCCGGGGCAGCGCGCCGGGCAGCCTAGGCGGCCCGGGCGGAAGGATGCTGGAAGCTGACTGGAGGGGTCCGCCCCTCCGGTCCGCACCCTAACCGCCCGGTCGGCGCCGCCGCTACGCCCCGTACCGGACCGGTCACGGTAGTGGTGGGGCCGCGGCGGCCCGGCGCCGGCGGTGCGGCGCCGGGCCCGGCGCGCTACCCGGCCCGGTAGCGGCCGGTGCGGCCCTCCCAGCGCAGGTAGCCCGCCAGCCAGGCGGCGAGTCCGTCGGCGTAGCGCTGGACGGCGCCGCGCTGGGCGGCGTCGAGCTCGAGCTGGTTGTAGACGTCCGCCAGCTGCAGTCGCAGTTCGGCGAACTGATTGATCATCAGCTGCGCCTCGGCGAGCACCACGGCGCTGGCCTCATCGGCCGGGCAGCCGCGCTCCTGCTGGACGATCATCACCAGGTTGTACACGTCGCCGCGCGGCGCCTCCAGCGGGTAGGAGCGCACGTCGTTGCTGAACGATGGTATGTCGGCGGCGAGTTGGCGCAGTCGACGGAGTACCGGGTGGTGGAAGGCGCTCTGCGGCACCTCGAAGTGGCCGAGCCGCTCGATCATGTCGAACAGGGTCTCCATTGCCGCGGTGCCGCGGCGCAGGACCAAGTAGCTCTCCCGGTCGGGGAGTTCGGCGAAGGCCCGGCCGGCCGCCTCGGCGGGGTGGCTGGCGAAGTACCACTCCCAGTTGTACGCGGCCCTGGCCCGCCAGCGGGCGGACATCCCCCGCTGGCTGCGGCGCCAGAGGTCGGCGAAGGCGTGCTCGGTGGCGGACGGGGTGGGCGGAGCGGATGAGGCGGACGGGACGGGAGAGGTGGACGGGGCGGAGGATCCGAACGGGGTGGTCGCGGCGAATGCGGCGGTGCCGTGCGTGATTCCGCAGAGCCGGTCGCAGATCCTGGCCACCTCGGCCGGATGTTGGCCGAGTTCGGTATCGAACTGGTCGTCGAAGAGAAAGTAGAATCCGAGGAGGTCGGCGGCCAGGCCGAGTTCGTCCGGCCCCGCCTCGGGGTAGCAGAAAGCGGCGAGCTCCGACACGTCCCAGTGCTCGTACGCGGGCTCGGTGATGCCGGCGGTCAGTTGTCTGTGGCGGTCCAGCCACAACCGGTGGTGGGCTGCCGCCCCCGCCTGGTGGGGGCTCCGCCTGTGGGGAAACGGAAGCTCAAGTGAGGTGCAGTCGGACATCGTTCTCCCGGCGCTGCTGAGGGGTCTGTGCCGTACGTCCTGCTCGGCCTCGGGGTGGCCCGCGGAAAAAAAAGATCATCTCCAGCTGTGCGGGCCGAAGATTATCTGATCAGATCATCAGATGTCAGAGGTATCAGGGCATTTGCCCCTGGCTCTCGCTCTCAACCCTGTCCGTGGCCTCCGGCCTGCGCGAATGCCGCCCATGGGGGCGTGCGCGGCGCTAATGTCGGGGACAGAACCACGGAACTGTGAGGCGGAGGGCGCAACGGTGGCCGGAGATCAGCACGGGCAAGGGGAGCGAGGGCTCGGCGCCGGAACGGTCGAGGACCCGCTCCACGAGCGCGAATCCGAGCTCGGCAGCGCCGAACAGGCCGTCGCCAGACTCTGCCGGGCGTTCGCCAACGGTGGCACCGAGATCGGTGAACTGCTCCTCTACTCCGGCCCGCCCGGGATGGGCAAGACCTCGGTCCTGCGGCAGGTCCGCAGGCTCGCCAGACTGCAGCCGGGCTGCACCGTCCTGTTCGCCCGCGGCGGCGAGCGGCAGCAGAACGAACCATTCCGCGTACTACGGCAGTTGCTGCTCCCGGTGCTCGGCGCGCTGAGCGAGGCCGAGAGCCGCGAGGTGTTCGGCAACTGGCGCGGCATCGTCGGCCCGGCGATCGGCCTGTTCCCGCCCTCCGGCGAGCTGGAGCCGCTCGACCCGCAGGGCGTCCGCGACGGACTCGACTTCGTGCTCACCCAACTCGCCCCGCGCCGGGCCCCGTTGGTGATGATCGTTGACGACCTGCACTGGGCCGACCTGGAGTCGCTCACCTGGCTCTCCTCCTTCGCGGTCCGCTGCCAGGAACTGCCGGTCCTGCTGGTGCTGGGCTACCGCGACGAGTTCGCCGAGGAGGCCCGGGGACTGATCCAGCAGATCGAGGGCATGGCGGCCCGCCGACACCAGCTCAACCCGCTGAACCCCGCCTCGGTCACCCAATTGGTCCGCGGTGTTTTCGGCGCCCTGGCCGACGACGCCTTCTGCCGCCAGGTCTGGGCGATCACTGCCGGCACCCCGTACGACATCCAGGCGCTGCTGCGTGAGGTCCGTGACCAGGGCCTGGACCCGATCGAGGAGAACACCCCGCGGCTGCGCGACCTCGCCGCCGCTGCCCGCGGCCAGACCCTGCAGTACTGGCTGGAGAAGCTGGGCCCGGTTACCATGCGGTTCGCCTGGGCCGCCGCCCTGCTCGGCACCGACATCAAGCAGCAGCTCGCCGCCATCATCTGCGCGCAGGGCCCCGACCAGTCCGACGAGTCGGTGCGCCAGCTGCGCAAGCACCGGGTGCTCACCAGCAGCCCCAACGGGCGGCTGGAGTTCGTCCACCCGCTGATCGGCACCGCGATCTACCTGACCATGCCCTCCGGCACCAAGACCGCCATGCACGGCATCGCCGCGGCCGCCATCGAGAACGCGGGCGGCAGCCTGCTCACCGCCTCGCGGCACCTGCTGGAGACCCTCCCCGAGGGCGACTACACGATCGTCCGGAAACTGCGCAAGGCCGCCACCGAGCACCTCGCGATCGGCGCACCCGAGGCCGCCCAGCGCTGCCTGGAGCGCGCCCTGGCCGAGCCGCCGGACGAGGCGGACCGCGCCGTGGTGATGTACGAGCTGGGCTGTTCCGCCCTGCTCACCGACCCGTCCGCCACCGTCAACCAGCTCCGGCTCGCGCTGGAGATGGACGGTCTCGGCGACGACCTGCGGGTGGACGCCACCTTCCGGCTCTCCGAGGTGCTGGCCCACTCCGGCGAGCTGGTCAGGGCCGCCGAGACCTGCCGGCTGGAGGCCCAGCGCACCCCGCCCGGACCGGGCCGGCTCCGCCTGGAGGCCGCGCACTTCATGTGGGCCGCGTTCCAGCGCGACGAGGAGGACGGCCCGGGCCGCTCCGACCGGCTCCACAAGCTCTCGCTCAGCCTCGGCGAACGCGACACCGCCGCCGAACGCGCCGTGCTGGCGATGCGCGCCTGGGACCTCACCCTGCGCGGCGCCCCCGCCGCCAAGGCGGTCGGCTACGCCGACGAGGTCCTCGCGGACGGCCGGCTGCCCGCCGAGCTCGGCTGGACCAACACCACCTGGGGCTTCGAACTCCCCGCCCTGGTCGGCCTCACCCTTACCTACACCGACGAACTCGCCCGCGCGGAACGGCTGTTCTCCGACGCCATCCTGGAGTTCGAGGTGGCCGGCTGGAGCGGCGCGCACCGCGGCTTCGCCTACTTCCTGATGGGCCTGGTCCGGTTCCGCCGCGGCTTCCTCCCCGAGGCCGAGGACTTCCTGCGCCGGGGCCTGAAGATCTCCGAGCGGATCGCCCCCGGCATCCCGCTGCAGTGGGACATCGTCGGCGTGCTCGCCGACACCCTGCTGGCCCGCGGCCGTTTCACCGAGGCCTGGGAACTCGCTCAGCGCTACCGCTTCGCCCCGCCGTACCACACCACCGCCATGGTGCTGCCGGACGCGCCCACCCTGTACGGCAAGCTGCTGCTCGCCCGGGGCGACCGGGCCGGGGCCGCCGCCGTCTTCACCGAGGTCGGCGAGCAGCTGAACGCCCGCGGCTGGAAGAACACCGTCTGGGCGCCGTGGGCCGGCCACCTCGCGGTGGCGCTCGCCCCCGACGACCCGGACGCGGCCCGCGGGTACGCGGAGCTGGCCGTCGAGCGGGCCCGGGAGTTCGGGACCCCGTCGGCGATCGGCACCGCGCTGCGGCTGCAGGCGGCCACCACCGAAGGCCCGGCCGCCGTCGAACTGCTGGAGGAGGCCGTCGGCCGGCTGGGCCTGTCCCCGGCCGGGTACGAGCACGCCCACGCCCTGGTCGACCTCGGCGCGGCACTGCGCCGGGTCGGCCGGCTGAGCGCCTCCGGCGAGTACCTGTACCAAGGCATGGAGCTGGCCCAGCACTGCGGTGCCGACGGCCTGGTCGCCAAGGCCCGCGGCGAGCTGGCGGTCTCCGGGCTGCGCCCCAACCGGCTGCACACCCTCAGCCGGGACGCGCTCACCCAGCCCGAGTGGGAGGTCGCCCAGCTCGCGGTCCAGGGGCTGCCGCCGCAGCGGATCGCCGAGCGGCTCGACCTCCAGCTGAGCCTGGTGCACCGCCGGCTGGCCGCCGTCCACCGCAAGGCGGGCACCGGGCCGGAGGGCCTGGCCGCCGCGCTCGGCCTGCCCGAGCAGGGGCCGGACCAGGGGCCGGACGAGGAGTCGGACCAGCGACCCGGCCGGGACGGCTGAGCCGCCCGCGCCGGGCGCGCCGCGGCCCCGGACACCTCGTCGAAGCGGGGCGTCCGGGGCCGCGGGCACTCAGGCGGATCCGCCGATTCCGACCAACCGTCGGCGCGGGGTCAGTGCAGCACGCCGAGGAGGGTGGCGGCCCCGAGCGAGACGGCCAGCAGACCCCAGAGCACGAAGAACACGCCGAACCCCTTGAGCGTGCCGGGGGTCAGGCGCTCGGCGCGGTCCTGGTACCCCATGGTGACCAGGTTGTTCTTCCACCAGCCCGCGATCGGGCGGGACTTGGTGATCAGGATCCAGGCCGCCACCAGGAAACCGGATCCGACACAGCAGAAGAAGACGGCGCCAGCGGTCGACATGTATTGCCTCCGGTTGGGGTGAGGAGTGCGGTAGGGCCGGGCGGACGGACGGCCCGGGCGCTGTTGGCGGCGCCCGGGCCGGATGCCGTTACCTGTTGCCGAACGGCTGGTGGACCCAAGTGTAGGAGACGCCTCCGGTGACGTTCACGGGCAGCACGGGCGGGATGTAGTCGAGCCCCGCTCCGACGCCGACCATTCCGGTCACCACCAGATCTCCCTTGCTGTTCTTCGAGCCGCCGGTGCCCACGGCGCCGTGCCCCACCAGGCCTTCGCCGGCCGTGACTTCGAGCTGGCCGCCCCAGCCCGACAGCTGGCTGACGTCGTCGGCGTTGCTGAACAGGGTGTCGGCCGAGCCGTAGATCCCGAACCCGCCGAGCCCGGTGCCGGCGCTGGTGAGCAGATTGCCGTGCTCCTCCCCGTCCGGTCCGTAGGTGCGGGTCAGACAGGCGGACCCGTTCACCGCGATGCCGGCGGAGGCACCGGCGCTGATGCAGAACCCGTAGGTCCCGGTGTGCGGGTCCTTCTTCTTCTCCACGACACCGGTCTTGGCGAGAAGGTTCAGGGAACCGTCGATGACGCTGTCCTTGATCCCCTTGCTGTGCTTCTTCTTGCCCTTGTCCTTGTCGCTGTCCTTCCCGTTGTCCGTACCGGTGATGACGGGTGTGCGGCTGATGACGGTGATCTTCCCGCTGCCGTTGCTCGCGGTGATGGGTGCGCACGGCGGGTGCCAGTTGGTGGAGCAGTCGCTGGTGGAGTCGCTGCCGATGCCGCACACGTACGCGAACGCGCTGCAGCCGCCCGGGAGACCGCCGTGGGCCGGGCCTTCGACCTGGGTACCGCCGTGCGAGCAGCGGTACAGGCCGCTGGCGCACTCCTCCAGTTGGAGGCCGCTGGGGTCGGCGGTGTTGATGGGGTTGTTGTTGCTGTAGGCGTAGCCGTTCCAC
>NZ_JAIZ01000044.1 GCF_000710465.2 Kitasatospora sp. MBT63
CGGCCCTCCTGCGCGTCGGGCGCGGCCGCCGCGGCCTCCTCGCGCCCGCGCTGCCGGGCCGCCTCGTCCCACCAGCCGAGCAGCCGCTCGGGCAGCTGGCGGCGCAGCCGGCCGGGGAGGTCGGCCAGGTCCAGTGCGGCGGCCCCGCAGAGCGGGCAGTCCGTCAGGTGAGCGGCCCCGGCGGGGTCGGGGGCGGGCCGGCCGGGTCCCGTGGGCAGCGCGGTCAGGGCCGCCGTGCAGGCCGGGCGGTGGGCCACCGCCCGGCGGTGCAGGGCGGTGAAGGTGCTGCGGAGTCCGGCGAGCGCCCGGTCGGTGAGGTCACCGACCTGGTCGGGGTGGAGGCCGGTGATCGGGGCGGTGGCCCGCGGGTCCTCCTGCTCCACCACGCCGTGCCACAGGACGGTCTGCCAGGGGAGGGGGAGGATCCGGTACGCCTCGGTCAGCCGGTCGCTCCCGTCCAGCGGCCAGGCGCCGCCGGCCGCGGCCCAGCTGCGGAACCCCTCGGTGAGCGGGACCGCGTCCGGCTCCCGCCGCCACTCCTGGAGGGTGGCGGTCCGGGCGGTGGCGAGCAGCCGGACCCGCCACGGGCCGGCGCCGGGGTCGCCCCGGCGGACCGTCTGCCCGGCCCGGGTGAAGGTGAGTCCGGTCAGCCGGTCGGCCGTCGGAGGGTCCGCGACGCAGGTGCCGAGGTAGCCGCGGACGGCGGCCCGGTGGCGTTCGACGAGCTGCTGGTAGGCGGCGTCCCGGCCGTAGCCGGCCTCGCGGAGCAGGTCGGGGTCGGGTACGGCGGCGGGCCCCGGCCGGTCGGCGGGGCGCAGCAACGGTCGGTTCAGGCGGATCATGGCGGCTGTCCTCGGGCGGCTGGGCTCGGCAGGGGCGGCGGGACCGGCGTAGGCCCGTTGCCTGTGCAGGAGCACCGTGTGCCCCCGGACGTCCCGCTGCTTTGCCGAGTCTTTACCCGGGGATGTCGTTCGGCCGCCCGGCGGGGTCCCGGCCCGCGGCCAGCTCCAGCGGCGCGGTGGTGATGCCGAAGACCTGCCGCAGTGCCCGCCCGGCCGCGTGCAGTCCGGACATCCCGTGCACTCCGGGGCCCGGCGGGGCGGCGGCCGAGCACAGGTACAGGCCGGGCAGCGGTGTCGCGTACGGGTCCAGCGCGGGTACCGGGCGCAGCAGGGTCTGGCGCAGCGTCATGGCGCCCGCGCCGATGTCGCCGCCGACGTAGTTGGCGTTGTGGGTGGCCAGGTCGGCGGCGGTGGTGGTGCGGTGGGCGAGCACCAGGTCGCGGAAGCCGGGCGCGAAGCGCTCCACCTGGGCGGTCACCGTCCCGGCGAGGTCGGCCGTCGACCCGTGCGGCACGTGGGCGTAGCTGTACAGGGTGTGGTGTCCGGCGGGGGCGCGGCTGTCGTCGACCACGCCGGGCTGGACGGTCAGCACGTAGGGGTGCTCGGCGTGCCGGCCGGCGGCGATCTCGCGTTCGGCGGCGAGGGTCTGGGCCCTGGTGCCGGACAGGTGCAGGGTGCCGGCCCGGGCGCAGTCGGGGTCGCGCCAGGGGACCGGGCCGGCCAGCGCGAAGTCGACCCGGCAGACGCCCGCGCCGTAGCGGTAGCCGCGCAGCCGGCGGGCGTAGCGGTCGGGCAGCCGGCGTCCGGCGATCCGCAGCAGGCCGGCGGGGGAGGTGTCCAGCAGGACGGCGCGGGCGAGCGGGAGGTCGGTGAGGGCGCCGACCGGGTGGCCGGTGACGATCCGTCCGCCGCGCCGGGTGAGTTCGGCGGTCATCGCGTCCGTCACGGCCTGGCTGCCGCCGCGCGGGACGGGCCAGCCGACGGCGTGCGCGAGGGTGCCCAGCAGCAGGGCGGCCCCGGCGGGGGCGAGTTCGCGCGGCGGGCGCACGGCGTGGGCGGCGACCCCGGCGAGCAGCGCCCGGGCGGTCCCGCCGCGCAGCCGCGCCGACCAGGCGGGGGTGCCGAGCTCGGCGGTCCGCAGGGCCAGGCGCAGGGCGGTGAGCGGGTCGGCGGGCGGTCGGCGCCCGTCCGCCAGGACCGTGTCGACCAGCCCCTGCCAGCGTTCGACCAGCGGTCCGAACAGGGCCCGCCAGGCGGCGCCGTCCCGGCCGAGGCCGGCCGCGGTGCGGTCCAGGTCGCGCCAGGCCAGGCCGGCGGGGCCGTCGTCCAGGGGCTGGGCGTACGCGATCTCGGGCTGGAGCAGCTCGACCCGGCGGGCCAGTCCGAAGGCGCGGAAGAACGGTGAGGCGAGCGCCATCGGGTGGGCCACCGAGCACAGGTCGTGCCGGAAGCCCGGCAGGGTGGTCTCGGCGGTCCGGGCGCCGCCTCCGGCGGTGTCGGCGGCCTCGTGCACCTCGACCCGAAGTCCGGCGCCGGCCAGGACCAGCGCCGCCGCCAGGCCGTTCGGGCCGGACCCCACCACGACGGCGTCGACCTCGCCGTTGGACCGGTCACCGATCATGCCCGCCACCTCCGTGATCATGATGTCGGGCCCACTGTCTCAGGTCTGACGGACCGTCGCCGGGACGGGGGCGGCGTGCGCCGTCGCGGTGGCGCGGAAACGGCGGTAGGCCGCGAGGTCGAACCGTCCCGCGGACGGCGCGAGGACGGTGGCGGCGGACAGCGCGACCGCGTCGGGGAGCATCGCGGGCCAGCCGGCGCCGCCGAGCAGTCCGGCGGCGATGGCGGCCACCGCGGAGTCGCCCGCGCCGGTCGGGTTGCCGGTGACGACGACGGGCGGGGCGCACTGCCAGGCGCCCTCCTCGGAGAGCGCGTACAGCCCGCCCGGGCCGAGCGAGGCGACCACGGTACGGGCGCCGCGGGCCCGCAGCCCGGCCGCCGCGGCGGGGACGTCGGCCAGGCCGGTGGCCGCCCGCAGCTCGGCGGCGTTGGGCTTGACCACGGTCGGCCCGGCGGCCAGGGCGGCGGTCAGCGCGGGGCCGTCGGCGTCCAGGACGGTCGGTACGCCGTGCCGCCGGGCGAGGGCGACCAGGTCGGCGTAGGCGTCCTCGGGCATCCCGGGCGGCAGGCTGCCGGACAGCACCAGGACACCGGCCGCCGACAGCCGGGTGTCCACCTCGCGGCGCAGCGCCGTCCACTCGGCGCCGGTGATCCGGGGGCCGGGTTCGTTCAGCAGGGTGGCGTCCGCCGGGTCGACCACGGCGACGGTCCGCCGGGTGCCGTCGGCGACCGGTACCGCCGCGAACGGGATCCCGGCCGCCGTCAGCCCGTCCCCGACGGCCGTGCCGGTCGGTCCGCCGAGCGGCAGCACGGTGAGCGTGGCGCGGCCGAGCGCGGTCAGCACCCGGGCGACGTTCACGCCCTTGCCGCCGGCCTGGGCGGCGACCTCCGACACCCGGTGGCTGGTGTGGGGCCGGAGCGCGGGGACGGTGTAGGTGAGGTCGAGGGCAGGGTTGGGCGTGACGATCAGGATCACGACTGCTGGCTCCCCAGTGACGTTTCATGCGCGATGCATGGCGGTTTCGCGCACATTCAATCACCTACTTGAGAAGTCGCGACAGCCTCCGGTCGGCCAGCATCCGCCCGCCGGTCTGGCAGGTCGGGCAGTACTGCAGCGAGGAGTCGGCGAAGTTGACGGACCGCACGGTGTCCCCGCAGCGCGGGCAGCGCTCCCCGGCCCGCCCGTGCACGGCGAGGCCCGCCTTCTTCTCCGCCTTCAGCCCGTCCGCCCCCGCCACCGTCCGCGCCCGCTCCAGCGCCCCGCTCAGCACCTCCCGGATCCCCGCGTACAGCCGGCCCAGCTGCTCCCCGTCCAGCGAGGCGGCCAGCGCGTACGGGGACAGCCTGGCCGCGTGCAGGATCTCGTCCGAGTACGCGTTGCCGATGCCGGCCAGCACCGCCTGATCGGTCAGCAGCGTCTTCAGCCGCTTGCGGACGCCCGAGGTCAGCCCGGCCAGCATCTCGGCCGTGAACTCCCCGCCCAGCGGATCCACCCCCAGCCGGGCCACCCCCGGCACGGCCAGCGGATCCGTCACCACGTACGCGGCCAGCCGCTTGGTGGTGCCCTGCTCGGTCACCTCGAAGCCCGAACCGTCGTCCAGCACCAGCCGCAGCGCGAGCGGCCCGCGCCGGGACGGCGGGCGGTCCGGGAACGACCCGCGGTGCCGGATCCAGCCCGCCCGGGCCAGGTGCAGCACCAGGTGCAGACCGTCCGCCGTCGCCAGGTCGAGGAACTTGCCGTGCCGCCCCACGCCGGTGACGGCCTGTCCGTGCAGCGCGTGGGCGGGCGGGTCGAAGGTCTTCAGCACCTGCACCGAGAGGACGTCCATCCGGGTGAGGGTGCGGCCGGCGCAGTCCGCGGTCATGCGCTCGGCCAGGGCTTGGACTTCGGGCAGCTCCGGCACACCGCCAGTCTCGCCCGCCACCGGACCGGCGGCCACCGCGGCCCCGGGGGGGACGTATCGGACACCCGGGGGCGGCCGGGTAGGGTACCGCCGTCACAGTGACACTCAAGTGGAGGACAGCCAGATGGACATCGACACGGCCAAGGCGGTCTTCGCCCGGTTCGACATCGACGGTGACGGACACATCTCCCCGGAGGAGTACTCCAAGGTCATGGCGGAGATGGGCGACCCCTACATCACCGTGCCCAAGGCCCAGGCGCTCATCAGCGACGCCGACACCAGCCGGGACGGCCTGCTGTCCTTCGACGAGTTCTGGGCGATCCAGGCTCGCTGACGACGCGCGGCGCGGCCCCGGCACCGGCCACGGCACCGGGGCCCGCACCGCCGCCCTCCCGACCCCCGGCCTTCCGCCCCCGGCTTCCCGACCCCTTGCCTTCCCCTCACCCGGAAGGAGCGGCGTGCCCGCTCAGACCGTCCCGCTCGTGGTGCTCGCCTCCGCCGTCCTGCACGCCGTGTGGAACGCGCTCGCCCACGGGGTCCGGGACAAACTGGCCGGGTTCGCCCTGATGAACACCGCCTTCCTGGGCTGCGGCGCGGCGCTCGCCTGCCTCACCCCCGTGCCGGACCCGGCCGCCTGGCCGTACATCGCCGCCTCCGCCGCCCTCCAGGTCGGCTACCAGCTGCTGCTGCTCCAGGCCTACCGGCTCGGCGACTTCGGCCAGATGTACCCGATCGCCCGCGGCACCTCGCCGCTGGTGGTCGCGCTGCTCGCCGCCACCGTGCTCGGCCCGGGCCTGCCCGCGGCCAGACTCGCCGGCGTGCTCGTCATCTCGCTCGGCCTGGCCGGACTCGCCCTCGCGGGCGGCCTCCCCGGCCGTGCCCAGCTCCCCGCACTGGCCGCCGCGGTCGGCACCGGTGTGATGATCGCCGGCTACACCGTCGTCGACGGCACCGGCGTCCGAGCCTCCGGCGCCCCGTCCGGGTACATCGCGTGGATGTTCCTCACCCAGGGCGCGGCGATGCTGGCCGTCGCCACCGCCCTGCGGGGACGCGCCCTGGCCGGCCAGCTCCGCACCGGCTGGCGCAGCGGCCTGGCGGGCGGTCTGATGTCCCTCACCGCCTACGGCCTGGTCGTCTGGGCCCAGGCCCAGCCCGGCAGCGACCTCGCCACCGTCGCGGCCCTGCGCGAGACCAGCATCGTGATCGCCGCGATCATCGGCGCACTCGTCCTCCACGAAGGCCTCGGCCGCATCCGCCTGGCCGCCAGCGCCACCGTCCTCGCCGGCATCGCGGTCCTCGAACTCACCCACGGCTGACCCCGCCCGGGGGCGTAAGGCGCAGTCCCGGCCCCCTCTGCGTCGGCGGTGCGGCGGGTCGCCTTCGGGGGAGCCGGGGGCACGTCCCGGCCTCCCCGGTCGATTGTCAGTGCGGGTCGTTACGTTCTGTGCCAGCCGGAGGAAACCGCAGCTGGGAGGCAGCGCCGTGGGGTGGGTTACAGCGGGCGACTACGAGATCGCCCTTGACTCCGACCGGAAGGTCGTGTGCCGCAACGCGGCCGGGCGGCAGCTGAAATCGGTGCCGGGGAAGCTCAAGGACGATCCCGCGCTGAGCCGTCTGCGGCGGCTCGCCGAGTGGCTGGAGGGCCACGAGGAGGAGTGCCTGCGCACGGTCGAGCGGTGGATGATCCGTTCGCTGCCGGTGCCCGCCGCCGTGCTCGCGGCCGTCTGGCCGGACCCCGCCTGGCAGTCGGTGCTGCGCGATCTGGTGGTCACCGACGCGCAGGGCGGCACGGCCGGCTTCCTGCGCGGCGCCGACCGGGACCGCGGCGTCGGCGTGGTGGACCTGGACGGCGACACCGTCCGGCTGTCCGGCGCCGAGGTGCTGATCCCGCATCCGGCGCTGCTGGAGGACCTGGCGGACCTGCGGGAGTTCGCGGTGGAGCTCGGTGTCGCCCAGCGGGTGCAGCAGCTGCACCGCGAGGTGTGGCCGCGTCCGGCCGGCCCGGCCGCGAAGGCCGTCGAGTGCGACACGTACGCGGGCGCCCGGTACGGGGAGTTGCGCGAGCTGGTCGGCCGCTGTGCGCGGCTGGGGTACCGGGTCCGCGGCGGGTCCGCCGTGGTGTCGGTGGTGGAGGGCGGCCGGCTGCTGGAGGCCCGGGTCTGGGTGGGGGACTACTACGAGTACGACGAGTGCGAGACGGGCCCGTTGAGCTGGGCCGGTCCGGACGGCCGTCAGGTGCCGTTGCGGGAGGTCGGGCCGGTGGCCTGGTCGGAGGGGATGCGGATGGCCGCCGCGCTGCACGCCGGCCGCACGGTCGAGGGGGAGGAGTCGGCATGAGCGCCGAGCGGACGATGGATCAGGATCAGGATCAGGACACCGCCCAGGACGGTCGGCGGCTGCTCGACGCGGGCGCCGTACTACCCCTCGGCACGGTGTCCGGCACCGGCGGCCCCGACAGCGCCGCGGACGTCCTGACGGCCCGTGGCTACCGCCATCCGGTGCTGGACGACCGCCTGGTGGTCCGGCTGGTCCCGGGGCTGCTCGGCGGCGCCGAGGACGCGGCACTGGAGTTCCTCGGCCTGACCGCCGACGCGCCGCCCGTCGAGGTGGGGCAGGTCCGGCGGGAGGCGCTCGGCTTCCCCGCGTGGGCCCTGGTCAACGACCCGGCCAACGGTCACCACGCGCTGGCCGTGGTCAAGGAGATGGAGCGGCCGTCCCGGCAGGTGGCCGCCAAGCCGAAGGCCGCCAAGGAGGGTTTCGAGGAGCTGGCCGACCGCCTCGGGCGGGCCGTGCCGCACTTCCTGCCGACGTACTGCGAGCAGGTCGCCCGGATCTTCCTGGCCCAGGGCAACCAGGCGTACGCCGGGACGTGGTTCGGCCGCGCCCGCGAGGCGGAACGCACCTTCGGCCTGGAGATCGACGAGGAGCGGCTGCGCGCGGTCTTCCTGGAGTTCGCGCTGGCCGGCGCGCTGACCGTCAAGGCGCTGCGCCAGTACGTCAAGGACCTGGCGGCCCGGCTCGGCGGTCCGACGGCGTGGCAGCGCTTCCGTCGGCTGTGCGCCGAGCGGTCGGCCGCCGGGATGGCACCGTACGCGGGCCTGGCCGAGGACGCCCGCACGCTGATCAGGGCGGCCGGGCTGGACCAGGCGCAGGAGGAGCAGTCGCTGCTCGCCGAGCTGATCGCCGCGCCGGCGATCGGCCGCGCGCCGGGCGCGTTCTGGAAGGCCTCCCGGTCCGCGCTGACCGGGCTGGCCCGGCGCGAGGAGACCGTCCGGCTGCGGCTGCTGGAGATCCTGCCCGCCGCCGCCGACCACGCGTTCGACGAGGTCTGGCTGCACCTGCTGGCCGAGAGCGGCGCCGAGGAACTGCTGACGGACCCGCGGGTACGGCTCGACGAACCGGCCGCCCGCTGGCTGGAGCGCTGGACCGCCCACCTCAACCGCGGCTGGCAGACCCGCGAGGCCTCGCTGCCGACGCTGGAGCTGGCCGCCAGGATGGCCGGCCGGCTGCGGGCGGAGGGCGAGCCCGTCGCCGTGTACGGCACCGGGCACCCGCACGCCACCCAGCTCAGCCTGCTCGACCTGCTGCTCGCCGGGCAGGTCCCGGTCGCCGACCCGCCCGCCCGGCTCGACCTGTCGCTGGCCGGCTGGCTGGCGCACGGCGCGGCCGGCCGCCGGGACCTGGCGGCGGTCGCCTCCGACGAGCGGTACCGTCCGCTGCTCAAGGCGGCCGTCCCCGGCGCCTGGAGCGGTCCAGGCGCGAACGGTCTGCCGGTGCTGCGCGAGCTGTTCGCCGAGTGGGCCGACGACCGGGCCGCCGAGTTGCACACGGCCACCGGTCTGGCCGGCGCGGACGAGCTGCTGCGCCTGCTCGGCACCGTGCGCGGCGGCGTCCGCGAGGTCAACCCGGCGGCCGCCGAACGGATCGCGGCCCTGGACGTCCCCGCCCTGCTGGCCCGGACCCTGCGCGCCGGCATACTGGACGAGCTCGGCTGGCCCGCCCTGGAGGAGGCGCTGGGCCGCCTGGGCTTCGACGCGCCGCCGCCGGGCAGCACCCTCGGCACGGTCCGCCGCGACGGGCTGCAGGTCGACGAGGCCTGGCCGGCGCTGATCCTGCACCGCGGCCGCAAGGCCGTCGTGGTCGGCCCCGAGGGCGTCCTGCTGGAGCACGACCTGCGGGTGCCGAAGGCCACCAGCCACTGGGGGCAGCCCCGGCTGCGGTTCGTCGACGGCGAGCTGCTGGTGATCTGGTACGAGGACGGCGAGCAGCGCGCCTACTGGTCCGGCAGCCCCGAGCGGGTGTTCCGGCTGACCGGCGCCTGGGCGGTCGGCTACCAGCCGTTCCACCACGACCCGCCCGCCTCGGTCCCGCTGCCGGGCGGCGGCCGGGCCACCGGCGGCCGCGTCCTGCACCCGGGCGACACCGAACTCCCCGGCAGCCAGCAGGTGCTGGGCGACGGCACCGGCCACTGGGTGCGGTCCACCGCCGGCGGGTACACGCTCGTCGAGTACGACCCGGCCACCGGCCACCACGGGCGGGCCGGCACCCCGCCGCGGCTGGCCGGCGGCGAGGGCGCGCTCGACCATGAGCACTCCCGCCTGCTGCCGCTGGTCCCCGGCCTGGCCGGCAGCCCGCTCGGCACCGACGGCACTGTGCTCGGCGGCTGGATCCGCACCCACGGCGGCCGGATGACGGCCTACGGACCCGACGGCCGCACCGCCGTGCTGCCCGTCGACGGCGACCGCCGTCCGCTCGGCCGGATCGAGCTGCCCGGCGGCGCGGCACTGACCCTCGCCCGCCGCGAGCGCGGCCTGGTCCTGCTGCCCGGCGACGGCACCGGGGCCCGCACCGAGGCGCTCGCCGACCTCACCCCCCTGCAGAACCCGGGCACGGCCGCCGCCGGTACCCCGCTGGTGCTGCCGGTCGACCACTGGCACGTGCTGCGGCCGCGCGACGCGGAAGGCTCCGCACTGCTGCGTGCACTGACCGGCCGTCAGGCGGCCGAACTGTTCGACGCGGCCTGGCCGGTCGACGGTCCCCAGGACACCCCGCCCGCCCAGGCCGAGCACCTGACGGTCCGCGGCGTGCGGCGGCGGCTGGCCGGGCAGCGGGCCCGCGCCGCGGTCCCGGTCGGGGCGGTCGCCGCGGTGCTGCCCGCACTGGCCCACCCGCTGCTGGCCGCCGGGGTCGCCGGCCAGGCCAAGGCGGCCGTCGAACTCGCCGTCCGCGCCGCCCGTTTCGCCCCGCGCCCGCCCTCCGCCGAGGCGGGCGGCCGGGCCCCCGGCTCCGTACCCGCCCACCAGCCGCAGCACGGGAGCGACGCGCAGCTGCGGGCGGCCGTCGGAGCCGTCCTCGGCAACTACTCCGACCTGGGCTCCGACCGCGGCGGGAGCACCGAACCGCGCTGGCGCGTGCTGAACGGCCTGCGCGCCGTCACCACGCTGCTCACCGCCGGCCCGCCGGCCGGGTCGTCCGCCTGGCGGGACGGCTGGACCAGGGACGACCGGGCGCTGAGCCTGCCCGGCGGCCCCGAGTACCAGGGCTGGATCCACCTGCTCGGCCGCACCGCGCAGTTCGCGGTCGGCGCGGCCTCCGCCGCCACCGGGGAGGCCGAGCGGGCCACCCTGGCCCTGCTGCTGGACGAGCTGGCCGGCGGCTGGCTCGCCGACCGCGGCCCCGAACTGCGAGTGGCGCGGCTGGTCGAGAAGCTCCCGCCGAAGGGCAACGACACCACCCGGCTCCGGGCCGGCCAGGTGCTCCGCAGGGGCGCGCGCACCGTACTGATCGTCGGCGGCCAGCACCACCAGCAGTCCGCGGACGAGCGGCACTGGCGGGCCCTCGACCACGACCCGTCCGGTGCCTTCACCGCCGTCGCCGACCTCGGCCTGGCCGGGGACCAGCGGGTGGTGGACGAGCTGTCCGGCGCCTGGGTGGCGGCCTTCACGGCACTGCTGCGCGAGCGCGGGCCGGTCGCCTGGGACCAGACCCTCGCCGAGCGGTTCGACGCCGCGACCGGGGTCGGCCGCTCCCGCGCCGCCCTGATCGTCGGCGCCCCCGGCGGCCTGCTCGGCTGGTCCTGGGACGAGAAGGAGACCGCCGGCCGCCTGGCCCTGCTCGGGCTCACCCCCGCGCAGGCCCGGCTCGCCGGTCCCTGGGTGCGCGAGCTCCACCGGCCGCTGCTGGAGTCGATCCGCGCCGCGCTGCTGCCCGCCGACCCCGCCGGACTGTGGAGCGCCGGACCGGCGGTCGGCCCGGCCGCCGAGCAGTGGCTGGCCCGGCGCGGCCGGCTCACCACCCTCTCCGAGGAGGCGCAGGCCGCACTGACGACCGTGCCGGTCAAGGCGGTCGAGGCGGTGCTCAACTGGTCCGCCACCCCGTGGATCGCCCGCACCACCGGCCAGCGGATCCGTACCGTCGACGGCGCCCCGGTGCTGGTCGCCGAGCAGCCGCGCGCACTTCCCGACGGCCGGCGGCTCGCCGAAGCCGTCGACGCGCTGCACCGGCTCGCCCACCACCTGCCGTACGGCGACCCGCTGCGCCCGCTGCTGCCCGAGGCCCTGGCCGCCCTGCGGCAGCGGCTGGCCGACCCCGGCCTGCTGCTGGCCGCCGACGCCGCCCCCCGGGTGTGGAACCGGACGCTCGCCGCGCAGCTGAGGGAGACCGCCGGGCTGCCCGAGCACGGCGGGGCCGGCGCCGACGGCCTGGTCGCGGTCGGCGAGGCCCTGGTGCTCGCCCCGGACGCCCGCGGCGAGCTGCCGTACCTGCGGACCGCCGCCCTGACCGGCCCGGACGACCCGCAGCTGAACCTGCTCGAGGGCCTGTCCGCCGGCTACTTCCCCGACCAGGTCCTGCCCGCGCTGCGCGCCCTGCTCGGCGACGCGATGGAACGGCTGGTCACCGACGGCTGCGCCGTCGACGAACCGCCGGGCCACCCGCAGGACCCGCAGCGCAGCGCCCCCGGACTGGTCGCGGAGGCGGCCGGGGCGTACGGCCTCGGTGACGACGCCGCCGCGCTCTACCTGCAGATCCTCGCCCTGCCCGACCCGACCGACCGCAACATCGCCCGCTGGACCGGCTGGAAGCCCGCCCGGCTGAAGCGGGCCCGGGCCGAACTGGCCGCCACCGACCTGGTCCTGGAGGCCAAGCGGGCCAGGGCCGGGCGGACCCTGTTCCTGCCCGGCGGCTGGCAGGAGTCCAAGGCCCCCGGCCTGCCCGTGGAGACCTGGAAGGCCGGCCTCTACCCGATCCAGGCCGGCCGGCCGGTCGTCCCGCCGCTGCCCGCCCCCGAGCTGTTCGCCCGGGCCTGGCAGCGGATCGCCGACGGCGACCACCCCGGCTACGAGCAGCTGCGCACCACCACCACCCGTTCGAAGGGACCCCGATGACCAGCACCAGCCTCCCGGACCGTCAGGTCGTCCCGCCCGAGCAGCGGTACGCCGCCGAGCTGGAGTTCCTCGCCGGGTACGACGACGGCCCGCGCCCGCCCGGCTGGCGGCTCACCCCGCGGGCCGTGGTCACCTTCGTGCTCGGCAGCGGCGGGGAGAAGCTCAAGCAGGGCCGGCGCGGCCTGCTGATCGAGCCGAAGTTCGTCGGCGACCGGGCCCTGGTCGAGCGCTGCGTGGTGACCCTCGCCGGCGAGCGCGGCCTGCTGCTGGTCGGCGAGCCCGGCACCGCCAAGTCGATGCTCTCCGAGCTGCTGGCCGCCGCCGTCTGCGGCAGCAGCGCGCTCACCGTCCAGGGCACCGCCGGCACCACCGAGGACCAGCTCAAGTACGGCTGGAACTACGCCCTGCTGCTGGCCAAGGGCCCCAGCCGGGAGGCCCTGGTGCCGTCGCCGGTGCTGACCGCGATGACCACCGGCGCGGTCGCCCGGGTCGAGGAGGTCACCCGCTGCCTGCCCGAGGTGCAGGACGCGCTGGTCTCGCTGCTGTCCGAGCGGCGGATCGCGGTGCCCGAGCTGGCCGGCAGCGCCGACGCCCAGCTGCACGCGGCGCCGGGCTTCACCCTGATCGCCACCGCCAACCTGCGGGACAAGGGCGTCTCCGAGATGTCCGCCGCCCTCAAGCGGCGCTTCAACTTCGAGACGGTCGGACCGATCGGTGACCTCGCCGCCGAGATCGAGCTGGTCCGCCGCCAGTCCACCGCCGCCGTGGCCCGGGCCGGCGCGGCCTACGGCGTCGACGACACCGTGCTGGAGGCCCTGGTCACCGCCTTCCGCGACCTGCGCACCGGACGCTCGGTCGAGGGCTGGGACGTGGAGCGGCCGTCCACCGTGATGAGCACCGCCGAGGCGGTGTCGGTGGCGACCTCGCTCGGTGTCTCGGCCGCGTACCTGGACGCCGGCGGCGACCCCCTCGGCGGGCTGCCCGGCCAGCTGATCGGCGTGGTCCGCAAGGACGACCCGGGCGACGCGGCCCGGCTGCTCGGCTACTGGGACGGTCCGGTGCGCCGCCGCGCCGAGCAGGGCGCCGCGACCTGGCGCACCCTGTGGGACCTGCGCCCGGTACTGGAGGGCTGACCGCGGTGACCACCGACGTCCGCCCGCAGGTGGCGGCCGAGGCCGACCGCCTCGCCGCCGCCGGCCTGGGCGCCCCGGGACCGTACCTGGTCGGGGTGCGCCACCACGCGCCCTCGATCGCCGCCGTGCTGCCCGACCTGCTCGACGCGGCCCGGCCCGAGGTGCTGCTGGTCGAGCTGCCCGCCGAGTTCCAGCCCTGGCTCGGCCTGCTGGCGGACGAGCGGACCTGCGCCCCGGTCGCCCTGGCCGCCGCCGGGCCCGAACCGGACGGCACCGGCCCGGCGTTCTACCCGTTCGCCGACTTCTCGCCCGAGCTGGCCGCACTGCGCTGGGCCCGCACCCACGGTGTTCCCGCCGTCGCCTGCGACCTGCCGCTGGCCGAACGGGCCGAGCACCGCCGGGCCGCCGGCCCCGAGACGCCCGGCCTGGCCGAGGCCCTGCGTACGCGGCTCACCGGCCGC
The DNA here is from genome assembly GCF_000710465.2 of Kitasatospora sp. MBT63. Lineage (GTDB taxonomy): Bacteria > Actinomycetota > Actinomycetes > Streptomycetales > Streptomycetaceae > Kitasatospora. The sequence goes on from NZ_JAIZ01000044.1 coordinate 13,346, forward strand.
CCCGGCGAGGACCTGTGGGACCGCCTGGTCGAGGCGCCCGCCCCCGGCAGCACACCGGAGGCGGTGCGCCGCGCCGCGCTGCTGGTCGGCTGGGCGCTGCGGGCGGACGCCGAGCGTTCCGGCGGTGTCGACCCGGTGGACCTGCGCCGGGAGGAGTGGATGCGCGAGCGGATCCGGCAGGCGGGCGCCGACGGTCGCCGGGTCGCCGCCGTGGTCGGCGCCTTCCACGCCCCCGCACTGCTGCAGCCCGAGCCTGAGTACGGGCCCGAGCCCGGGCCTGGCCCTGGGTCGCCCGGCGATGGTCACCCGACGCAAAGCGGGCCGGCGGCCGGGCGGACCCCGACGGCGGGGCGGCCGGACCTCGCGCCGACCGGGCCCTCCCACCCCGCCCTGTCGG
>NZ_JAIZ01000045.1 GCF_000710465.2 Kitasatospora sp. MBT63
CGGGCGGGGGCGCGGCCGGGGTAGAGCCGGGGTAGGGGTGTGGCAAGCGTCACGGGCGGGCCGGGCGCGGGCCCGGGGGCGCGCCCGCCGCCACGTAGGCTGCGGGCATGCCCGCCACGTCCGAATCGCCCGCCGCCCGCGGGGCACGCCCGACCCGGCCGGTCGGCACGGTCACCCGCGGCACCACCAACACCAACCGGCTCCGCCGGATGGACCGCTGGATCGCCCACACCCTCGGCCCGACGCTGCGTACCGCCGACCGCCCGCCGGTCGCCGTCGACCTCGGCTACGGGGCGGCGCCCTGGACCGCCGTCGAGCTCTCGGCCCGGCTGCGCACCGTCCGGCCCGACACCCGGGTGGTCGGCATCGAGATCGAACCCGAGCGGGTCGCGGCGGCGCTGCCGTACGCCGTGCCGCCGCTGCTCACCTTCCGGCGGGGCGGTTTCGAGGTACCGCTGGACGGCGGCTCGGCCCAGCTGATCCGGGCCGCCAACGTGCTGCGGCAGTACGAGGAACGGGAGGTGGCCGAGGTCTGGGCGCGGCTGTGCGGACGGCTGGCGCCGGACGGGCTGCTGGTCGAGGGCACCTGCGACGAGATCGGCCGGCGGCACGTCTGGGTCGCGCTCGGCCCCGAGGGGCCCCGGACGGTGACCTTCGCGGCCCGGCTCGCCACCCTGGAGCGCCCCTCCGACCTGGCCGAACGCCTGCCCAAGGCGCTGATCCACCACAACGTGCCCGGCCGGCCGGTGCACACCTTCCTCACCGACTTCGACCGGGCCTGGGCGGCTGCCGCACCGTACGGCGCGTTCGGTGCCCGCCAGCGCTGGGTGGCGACCTGCGGGGCGCTGGCGGGCAGTTGGCCGCTGGTGGACGCACGTGGACGGTGGCGGCAGGGCGAGATCACCCTGGAGTGGTCCGCGCTGGCGCCCTGACGGCGGGTGCCCGCGGGACCGCCGGCCGCACGGCAGGCCGGCCGCAGGGCAGGCGTCCGCACAGCACGCGTCCGCCGGGCACGAGGGGCGTTCGGCCGGGCGGAACCGGTATCCGACGGGCGGGGCCGCCACCGGCCGGTGGCGCCGCCGGACCCGCCGCTGGGCCGCTGACCTGGGTGCCGAGCCGGGCATCGAGCAGGGCATCGAGCCGGTCTCCCGTTCGGGCTCCGGGCCGTGCTTCCGGCGATTCACTCGAACGAGTTATCGAATTACTCTGGCGTGTTGACGCCCCGTCACGCCACCATGGGGGCAGTCGCACGAGCTGCCACGCAGGCCACCTGAGGCCCGTTCAGCTCCTCTGCCCACTCCGACCCACTCCGCCACACCCGCCACCCGCACCACCGCACCCGCCGTCGCGGGCCGACTCGAACACGCCACCGGGCTACCGCGCCCCGGGGCGCCCCAGCTCCTGCCGCACCCGATCGAACACCTCGAACGCATCCGCACCGAAGAGCACGAACCGCACCTCGGCCGGCGCCGTCCCTGCCACCACCGAGGGGTCCGCCACCGCCTCCGTCACCGCCGTGAGGGCGATACGCGCCGCGTCCTCCATCGGCCACCGGTACACCCCGGTAGAGATCGCCGGGAACGCCACCGACCGCGCGCCCAGTTCAGCTGCCAGCCGCAGCGACTCCCGATAACAGGAGGACAGCAACTCCGCCCGTTCCTCGTAGAGGTCCGGGTAGTAGACCGGCCCCACCGTGTGCACCACCCAACGGGCCGGCAGCCGGCCGGCCGTGGTCACCACGGCCCGGCCCGCATCGAGGCCGCGGCCGTAGTGCGAGTCGCGCAGCCTCCGACAGTCGGCGAGGATCGCCGGTCCGCCCTTGCGGTGGATCGCGCCGTCCACGCCACCCCCGCCGAGGAGCGAGGAGTTGGCCGCATTGACGACCACGTCCACCTGCTGCTCCGTGATGTCACCCTGCACCATCGTGATCCGCGTCACGACCCCCGACCTCCCATCGGCCCCCGCCTGCCGGGGCCCACACCGTAGCCCGTAAACCACTCCAGAGCGTGGCAATAACCACATCGTCGGCGCTCGGTCAGAGAAATCCCCGGAGATCACGTTATGGTCGCGAGAAGCTCCCCGACCCGCGGTGCCAGGCGGGCACTGCACACGGACCTCAGCCGTTGGCCAGTCGGGGAAAGGGAGGACCGACCAATGCCCGGAACGGGAGACGGGCGGGCGTCCGGTACCGGCAGCGCCGCCGGTACTGCCGAGGACGCCGCCGACACCGCGCGACGGCCGGGCCCCGCATCAGGCAGCGCGCCCGCCATCGGCCGCGCCGCCAAGCGGGCCGGCGGGGTGCACACCTACCGCGACCACACTCCCGAGTCCGGCGCCGCCACGCCGATACCGCATCCCCGGGCCCGCGTCGACAGTCCCCGCACGACCGGCCCCGGCTCCCCTCCCAGTGGCCTCCCCAGGACACCGCCCGCCGGCCCGGCCACCGCGGCGGCAGCGGCCCGCCGCCCCGAGCCCGGCAGCGAGCCCCCGGCCCACCTGCTGGTGATCGAGGACGGCCCGTCCGACATCGAACTGATCAAGACCCTGGTCGCCGAGAGCGGTGCCAACGTCGAGCTGCACTGGGCACGCGGCGTCGAGCAGGCCGTGGCGCTGCTGTCCGCCGCGCCGCTGGCCGCGCGCCGGGGCATGCAGCGCCCGGGAGATCGGCCACCCGCGGCCGGGTTCACCTGTGTACTGCTCGACCTCGCCGCGCCCTGCTGCCCCGGGGACCGCACCACCACCGAACCGGATCCCACCACCGCAGCCACCACTGCCACCGCCCCGGGCACGGGCACCGCGCCGCACGGGCCCACCGGGTCCCAGGGGCACACCGGCCCGGAGGAGTCCGACGGCCTCGACGGGCTCCGCGAGTTGCTGCGCCGCGCCCCGCACACGGCCGTCGTCGTCCTGACCGACGCCGCCGGGGCGGAGCTGGGGGCCGCCGCGGTCGCGGCCGGGGCCCAGGACTTCCTGATCAAGCACGAGACGGACGGCCCCCTGCTGGCCCGTGCCCTGCGGTACGCGGTGGAGCGCAAGCGCGCCGACGAGTCGCAGCGCCGCCTGGTCGAGGCCGAACTGCGCGGCCAGGAGAACGCCCGCCTCCAGCGCCACCTGCTGCCCACCCCGCTGCTGGACGGCGCCGGGCTGGCCTTCACCCGCCGCTACCGCCCCGGCCGCCGCCGCGCCCTGCTGGGCGGCGACTTCTACGACGCGGTCCGGACGGACGACGGCACGGTCCACGTGGTGATCGGCGATGTCTGCGGGCACGGCCCGGACGAGGCCGCGCTGGGCGTCGCGCTGCGGATAGCGTGGCGGACGCTCGTGTTCGCCGGCCTCTCCGGCCAGGCCCTGCTCACCACCCTGCAGCACGTCCTCGAACACGAGCGGCGCAGCGACGAGATCTTCGCGACCCTCTGCATGCTCGTCCTCTCCCCCGCCACCCCGGCGGAGGCCGACCCCGACCGGGCCGGCGGACCCGAGCCCGGCGACCGGGCCCGGCTCTACCTGGCCGGCCACCCCGCGCCGCTCCTGCTGGCAGGCGGCCGACGGCCCGCGCTGCTCCCGGCCGAGCACGCCGGGCCGGCGCTCGGTCTGCTGCCGTGCGACGACTGCGATTCGGCCTGGCCCGGGCTGGAGCTGGAGCTGGAGCCCGGCTGGCGGCTGCTCCTGTACACCGACGGTCTGGTCGAGGGCCGGGTCGGCGCGGGTTCACGGCGGCTGGGGCAGGACGGTCTGATCGACCTGGTCGCCGACCACCAGGCGGCCGGGCTGACCAGGGGCCGACTGGTCGACAGCGCCATCGCGGAGGTGGAGGAGCTGAACGGCGGAGCACTGACCGACGACGTCGCGGTACTGCTGCTTGAGCGCAACCCGATCCCGTTGATCATGGGTTGAGCACGGCGCCGGCACCGGTGCCCCCGCCCCTGCGCGGAGCCCGGACGTGACGGAGGGTGGCGGCCAACGGCCACCACCCTCCAGGCACCACGCTCCAGGCATCACGCGCCGGGCATCACGCTCCAGGCATCACGCGCCGGGCATCACCTTGCGGGAGCCACTCGGCTCCGGGCTACCAGGGCCCGTACGGCCCGATGTTGCGGCGGCCGCCGCCCCGCCCGTCCGTCAGCTGCTTGATCGCGGGCCGGACGTCGACCATGTAGACGATCGAGGCGACCAGGCCCGCGAGGGTCAGGAAGCCGCTCGTGACGTTCACGGGGAAGAGCAGATCCAGGCCGAGCGACAGCCCGAGCAGGATCAGCCAGAACGCCTTGGGCTTCTTGTCCGCCGCCCGGTACGCATCGTCGCGCCTGATCAGGGCATCGACGAACGCGACCGCCTTGAATCCGATGATCGCCATGGCGAGCCACCAGAACGGATTCAGGACGTCGAAGAGCAGGAACTGCTGCACCGCTTGTCTCCTCACTGCCTCTTCGGCTCGGCTGCGGTCGCTTCGGGTCGGCTTCTACCCGGGAATGCCGGCCGCAGCCAGGGTGCCGCGAGGGCACCCCTTCCATCGTGGCACGGACGACCGCTGTCCCCGATGAGAACGGGCCGGGGCCTCCGGACGTGCCCAGCCGGCCGGCCGGCACCCGGCGTCGCCCACTGCTACTTCTCGGTGTCGGCCTTACGGGCCCGGGTAGTCTTCTTCGGCGCGGGAGCGTCGTCCACCAGCTCCCCCTCGACGGGCTCACCGGCCGCCGAACGGGCCTCGAAGTCCACCACGACCTCGGTCACCTCGGCCGGCTGCTCGGCGGCAGCGGAGCCGGCCTCGGCGGAACCGCCCCGGCCCTTGTCCACCACGGCCTTGCCGCGCACGGCCAGCTCCTCGTAGGCCTCCATGGCCTTGACCGCGAGCTCCGCCGCGCGGCCGACCTGCTGGAGCGCGAAGGTCTGCGCCTTCTCCTGCAGTTCCTTGAGGTCGGTGGGCAGGGTGTTGACGGTCTCGGTCACCTTCGCCTGAGCGCCGACCAGGGCGGCCTGCGCCTCCTGGAACCGCGCCGCCGCCTTCTCCTGGGTGGCCTTGCGATCCGCCGTCAGCTCCTCCACCTTGCCCGGCACTTCGCGCAGCTTCTCGTACGCGAGGTCGCCGACGCCCGCCAGGGCGTACAGCGGGGTCGGGTCGGAGAGGGTCTTCTTGATGTCGTCGGTGATGGGCATGTCCGGTCCTCCTGTGTGCGTGGACGGCCCGGCGGGCCGGTCGGAAGTCTGGGTGGTGCCGGTGCGGTCAGCCGGTAGCGCCGGTGTCGGCATCGGCATCGGCATCGGCATCGGCATCGGCATCGGCGGATCCTGCCGGAGGGGTGGCGGGCACGGTCCCGGTGGCAGCAGCGGCCCCGCTGCTCTCCCCGGTCTCGCGGTTCTCCTTGAGGAAGGCCTCGTAGACCGCCAGCAGCGCCTGCTTCTGGCGTTCGTTGAGCAGCGGATCCGCCAGGATCGCCGCCCGCAGCGCGGGCGCGTCCCCGTCCCGTTCCTCGAGGATCCCGGCCTGCACGTACAGCGTCTCGGCCGAGATCCGCAGCGCCTTCGCGATCTGCTGCAGGATCTCCGCGCTCGGCTTGCGCAGCCCGCGCTCGATCTGGCTGAGGTACGGGTTCGACACTCCGGCGACCTCGGCCAGCTGCCGCAGCGAGTACTGCGCGTTGCGGCGCTGCTCGCGGATGTACTCGCCGAGCGAGCCGACGTTCAGTGAGGCCATGCCAGCAGTCTGCACCCGCCCGCTTGCAATTGCAAGCAAGCCGCTAGCAACAGCAAGCCGGCGCGCCGCCCTGCCCGCCACCCTGCCAATCGATCATCCTCGGTGCTCGAAGCCGCTCGGCGGCCCCGAGTCACGTACCGGCAGGAAGGCAGGCCACCACGGTGGCACCCCGTGCGGGCAACGCGACTGGAGGTAATTTCCGCGCGGCGGGGAGAGATTGCTCGTCAGATCGACTGCGAAGACGGCAAAGAGTGCCAGCAGGCCGACCGCACTGCCCGCCAGCACCACGGTGAGACGGTCCCGTGACCGCACCACGAGCAGCGTCGCCAGGCATCCGAGGGGGAAGGCGAGACAGTACGCGGCGAGCATCGGGAAGTCCCCGACGAGGTCGAACCTGGGATCGTCCGTGATGTCGTACGCCGTCTGCCACGGCAGGTCCATGCAGGAGGACCAGGTGCTGCTGATCAGACCGCCGGCCCGGAAATCGGCTATCAGGCCAAGGACCGGGCCGACGGCGAACGCCAAGCAACCGGCACCCGCCCGTATGCCCGCTCGCGGCTCCCCCACGCTCTCCCCGTTCATCGTGGTGGGGACGGCACGGCGGAGGCCGGCGGTTCCAGGGCTCGCCCCGCGGGGGCGGCACGCCGACCCCGCACGGTGCCAGGATGCCCGGACGTGGCCGAGGACGTCGCCGGGACGGGACAGCAGCCGCACCCGTCCGACGAGGAGAAGCCGGCTCAGCCGGTGGCCGGCGAGCGGTCCAGGAGGTCGACGGACCGCAGGGCCCGGTGCAGGTGGTGGGCTTCGGCGATCCCGGCGAGAGCCGGGCGGCCGAGCGCGCGGTACGCCGACGCGAGCAGCTCCTGTGCGTGGGCCTCGCGGACCGGGTCGCCGTAGGACGCCCAGTGCAGGTCACGGCCGAGCACCAGGGCCTCGGCCGGGTCGCCCGCCGCGCAGCGGCGGCGGGCTTCGGTGACGCACTCGGTCAGCTGCTCCCGGTCCTCGAACACGACGTCCATGTGCGTGGCGAACAGGTACTCGTCCGCCGCGTTGTGGGCGGGCCGGTCGAGCGCGGTGGTGCCGTCGGCGAGGGCACCGGCACCGTCCAGGGTGGTGATCCGGTCGGTGGCGACGGGCGGCCGGGTCAGGTCGTGGGTGTACGCGCGCAGGTAGCCGGTTCCCGTCTCCGGCCGGTCGCCGGTCTCGAACTCGCCCACCGCGGACCGGAGCCGGACCAGCCGGGAGCGGGACTCGATCACCGCCGGGTGGCCCGGATCGTCGTCGTCGAGGTCGCGCCAGGCACGTTCGACGGCCGCGCGCACCGCCTCCAGCGGGGTCGCGAAGGTGTTGTCGATGCCGGCACCGTCGTTGTTCCAGTACGAGGCGACCGAGGTGCAGGTGCGGCCGTCGTCGAACCACAGGCCGTAGTGCAGGCCGTCGGTGCCGCCGTGCAGGAAGGTCAGGAACTCCGGCGGGTCGCGGTAGTAGCGGCCGTGCGCGCGGACGTCGACACCGTCGCGGGGCAGGAGCGCCGGGTCGGCGAACAGGTCCATGACCCCCATCGGTGCGTGGCCGAGGTCCCGCAACGCCCCCGCGGACACCGGGTCGAGTTGCTCCAGGAAGTCGTGGAACGTGAAGACGGACTCGGGGAGTTCCAGGCCCCAGTCCCGCTCGACCCGCGCCTCGATCTCGGCCCGCCGTCCACCCATCCGTCCGGCCCCCCGGTCACCTCGGTCAGCCCCCGACGGCCGCCGGGGTGGACCGAGGCTACCCCGCCCCCACCCGCCCCCGGTACCCGGCAGCCCGGCCGCACCGCGCCCCTTCCCAGGCACCTCCCGCGCACCTCCCACGCGCCTCCCGCGCACCTCCCGTCACCCTCGCCGCCTGCGCACGGCGGTGGTGTCAGCGGTGGCGTCACCCGCCGGTGAACCGCCGGTAGGCGGGTGCCAGCAGGTCGGCGAGGTCGCGGCCGCGGACCGTGATGCCGGACGGGCCGAGGCCGTCGAGCGCCGTCCGCACGCCGCCTCCCGCGCCGTCGCCCTCGCCCCCGCCCGGGCCGTCGCCTCCGCCCGCGACGTCCGCCGGCTCCGCGGGGTCCGCGGGGTCCCGCCGGACAGCGAACCTGCCTTCCCAGAAGCCCTCCAGGCAGTCTGCCAACGGCCGTTCGTCAAGGTCCGGCACGGGCCCCGGCACAGGCCCCGGCGCGGGCCCCGACGCGGGCGCGGTCTCGGCCATGGTCACGCTCCGATCATGTCGGCGGACAGGGTGAGCAGTTCACGCAGTTGCTCGGCGGGGAGTTCGGTCAGCCACTGCTCGCCCTCGCCGACCACGGTCCGGGCCAGCGTCCGCTTGGCGTCGATCAGTTCGGCGATCCGTTCCTCGACGGTGCCGGTGCACACCAGGCGGCGGACCTGGACGTCGCGGCGCTGACCGATCCGGAACGCCCGGTCGGTGGCCTGGTCCTCGACGGCCGGGTTCCACCACCGGTCGAAGTGGATCACCTGGTTGGCCGCCGTCAGGTTGAGCCCGGCGCCGCCCGCCTTGAGCGACAGCAGGAACACCGGCGGCCCGTCGGGTGACTGGAAGCGTTCGACCAGCTCGTCGCGTTCGTGCTTGGGCACACCGCCGTGCAGGTACAGCACCTCCCGGCCGAGCCGCCCACCGAGGTAGCGGCGCAGCCGGGCGCCGAACGTCGCGTACTGGGTGAAGACCAGGGCCCGGTCCCCCTCGGCGAGGGCCTCGGTGAGGAGCTCCTCCAGTCGTTCGAGTTTGCCGGAGCGACCGGGCAGCGCGGAGCCGTCGCCGAGCAGTTGGGCGGGGTGGTTGCAGACCTGCTTGAGCCGGCCGATCGCGGCCAGCACCGCACCTTTGCGCTCGACGCCACGGATGCCGTCGAGCCGGGCCAGCAGGTCGGCGACCACGGCCTGGTACAGCCCGGCCTGCTCGGCGGTGAGGCTGCAACGGACGGTGAACTCCTGTTTGGCGGGCAGGTCGCCGGCGACCGCGGGGTCGCTCTTGTGCCGGCGGAGTACGAACGGGCCGGTGAGGCGCTGGAGCCGGGCGGCGGCATCGAGGTTGCCCGCCTGCTCGACCGGGACGGCGAACCGTTCCTTGAAGGACTCGGCGCTGCCGAACAGGCCGGGGTTGGCGAAGTCCAGGATGGCGTGCAGTTCGGCCAGCCGGTTCTCCACCGGGGTGCCGGTGAGGGCGATGCGGGGGCCGGAACGCAGCGAACGGATCGCCCGGGACTGGCCGGAGCCGCTGTTCTTGATGTGCTGGGCCTCGTCGGCGACGATCCGCCGCCAGCGGGTGCGGCGCAGCGCGTCCAGGTCGCGCTGGACCAGGCCGTAGGTGGTGATTACCAGGTCGGCCGTGGTGTCCGGGAGGTCGCGGTCGGCGCCGTGGTGGACGTGCACGGCGAGGGCGGGGGCGAAGCGGGCCGCCTCGCGCTGCCAGTTGCCGACCACCGACATCGGGCAGACCAGCAGGGTGGGGCCGGTGGCCCCGGCGGCCCGCTCGGTGGCGAGCAGCGCGAGGGTCTGGACGGTCTTGCCGAGGCCCATGTCGTCGGCGAGCACGGCGCCGAGGCCGAGCCGGGCGAGGGCGGCCAGCCAGGCCAGTCCGCGTTCCTGGTAGGGGCGCAGGACGCCGGTGAAGTCGGCGGGCAGCGCGGGCGGCGGGCCGGTGTCGACCGCCCGGCCGGCCAGCAGGTCGCCGATCGGGCCGTCGGCGTGCACGGCGGTGACCGGCAGGCCGGGGACGGGCCCGGTGCCGTCGAGCGCCAGCCGCAGTAGGTCCGCCGCGTCGATCACGCCCGCGCCCTGCCGGGTGAGGAAGTCGAGGGCGGCGGCGATCTGTCCGGCGTCGACCTCGACCCACTGGCCGCGCAGCCGTACCAGGCCCTGCTGGGCGGCGGCGAGTTCGGTCAGTTCCTTTTGGGTGAGGGCGAGTTCGCCGACCGCGAGCTGCCAGCGGAAGTCCAGCACGTCGTCGCGGTCGATCCGGCCGGGCTGCTGGACGGCGCCGGGGGGCGGGGTGCGGGCGGTGAGCAGCAGGCCGAGCCGTGGGCGGCGCTGCCACCAGGACGGGAGGAGCACGCCGAAGCCCGCGTCGGCGAGCCGGGGCGCGGCCTCGCGCAGGAAGTCGAGGGCGGCGGCGCGGTCGAGGGCGAGGCCGGTGGGCCGGGACGAGCGAAGGGCGGCGCGCAGGGCGGGGTGGTGCAGGGCTGCGCGTTCCAGCTCGGCGCGGTACAGCTCCACGGGGTCGTCGGCGGGTGTACGGGCGGGGCCGGGACTACGGGCGGGGTCGGCTGTACGGGCGGGGTCGGGGTTGCCGTCG
>NZ_JAIZ01000046.1 GCF_000710465.2 Kitasatospora sp. MBT63
CTACAGGCGCGTCCGAGCTTTGTGTTAGCTCCTCTAAGAACGAGTGTCCGAGATCACGGGGAAACTTCAAGGAGCGTCACCCTTCTTCATCGCACCGCCACTGTTGCTCGTCGTCTCGACTCCTGAGGAACCAGCCGTTCGGCGTCGGCGACGCGGTGATGGCCAAGGTTCATCCTGTAACTCGTCCGGTTGGGGGAGGTCCGACTTCGGGATGACTGGTTCGATGGTGACGTAAATCTGTGTGGCGTACATCGATTCCAATGAGGTCATCCATGGGTTCCTGGCAGTTCTCGATCAACCGTCGTAATGTTCTAGCAGCGCTGTCGATACCGATCGCCGCTGTCGGAGTTCCCATGGTCATGGCGTCGCCCGGCGCGGCGCTGGAAAATTCTTCAGCCGTGGTGGCCTCGAAGGACTCGGCCGAGGTGCCTACCGTGGAAATCGAGCTGCCAGCCCGGCTGAAGACTGCGGGTGATATCCCAGTAGGTAAGGTCCCGCAGAACGTGACAGTTCTGCCCGATGGTAAGCACGCGTATGTCACTAATTCGAGTTCCAAGAGCGTGTCGGTGATCGACACTGCCACAAAGGCAGTCGTCAAGACCATCCCGGTCGGCAGCGTTCCGCTCTGGATGGCCGCCAGTCCTGACGGCTCACTTCTGTACGTGACGAACAACGGCGCCAACGGCGACGACGGCGTCGGCACCACGGTGTCCGTGATCGACACCGCCACCGACACCGTCACCAAAACGCTCACATCCGGTAAGGGACCAATCGGCATCGTGGTGTCACCTGACGGGGCTCGTGCCTACGTCGTCAACTACACGGATGGGACGGTATCGGTCATCGACACCGCTCATGGCAGCACCGAGGCGACCGTAAGTGTCGGCGCGGGCCCCATGATGGCGGCGATCACTCCGGACGGCAGCCGGCTGTACGTGACTACCAGCAGTGACAAGGTGTCCGTGATCGATACTGCTACCAACACCGTCACTGGGTCCGTAGAGGTGGGGAAGAACCCGCAGGGTGTCGTCATTTCTCCCGACGGACGGTACGCCTACGTCGCGAACCAGAGTTCCAACACGGTGTCCGTGATCGATACCGCCACCGACACTGTCACCAGTGTTCTCCCGGCCGGCAACCAGCCGTCAGCTCTCGCGCTAACGCCGTGGGCCGACCACCTCATCGTGACCAACAATTCGTCCACCCCAGACGAGCCCAGCTCGGTGTCAGTGCTGGACACGTTTACCGGCGAACTGGTCAAGGGGAGCAGCATTACGACGGGAAAGGGCCCGTACGGGGCGGCGGTGACCGAATCCGGAACGCTTTTCGTTGCCAACACGATTTCCAACACCGTGACTGCGGCCCAGCTTCCCCAGTCTATGGTGGGAAACGCGAAGGGCGTGTCGACCTCTTTCGATCGTAAGATCGCCGTCTCCTCGAACATCGTTGAGAGCACCGCTTCCATCTTCGGAATCTCCGCTGAGGGCCCGGACGCGGGCCGGGACGTTTCCACGGGCCGATCCCCGAGTGCGGTAACGACCTCGTCCGACGGTAAGCGGGCGTATGTGGCGAACCGGGCGGATG
>NZ_JAIZ01000047.1 GCF_000710465.2 Kitasatospora sp. MBT63
GCACCGGATACGCCGGCGCCTTCGCCTTGGCCGGCGTCAGGTTCTTCCCCTTGACCGGCTTCTGACCCGCGCTCACCGCCGAGGACGGCGACCACACCTTCCCGTGCGGCCGCTTCGCCGCCAGCGCCTCCGCCGACGGCGCCGCCAGCAGCGACATCAACAACGCCAGCAGGCTGGCCATACCCAGCCATCGATGACGCCCCCACAACCATCTACCGATTGGCGTTCGTGCTCGCCAAGCCCCCACGAAAAACTCCCCATGATGGATCAACAGATACCGACAATCCGCACAGACGGGCGAATGCCAAGGAGACCCTAGGCTGTGGTCAAACCTCTTCCAGGCAGAATTAATGCGGCGCCTGCGAAGCTTTGCGTGATCTTTGCTGAGCCGGTGAGGGAACGGGCTCCCCCGACCCGCGCCACCACCCCGGAGAGCCCTTGAGCCGCGCAGCCACCCCGCCCGGACCGGCGGCGCCGCCCAGGCCCGGTGGTCGGCCGGGGACCACGCCCGGGCCCCGGGAAGCCACCGGTCCGGGTGATGGTGTCGCGAACGGCCGCGCCCCTGCGACCATGGATGGCAGCATCACCGCCGGAGGCACACCATGACCACCCCGTACGTCGGCCCGGGCTCGAACCCCGTGGACTGGGTCACCAGTCACTACCCCCGGCCGCTGCGCATCGCGCTGGAGCGCCGCGGGGGCATCCCGCACACGGCCCGGAACACGGTGGTCCGCCAGCTCGGCCGGCGCACCCCGGAGCAGTTGCGGGAGCGGATCGAGCGGCGCTGGTACCAGCGGTTCGCCCATCTGTCCGCGCCCGAGCTGCTGGAGCGGGCCGACGACATCGCGGTGCAGCTGGTGGAGTTGCCCGACTGCGAGGTCTCGGACCGGTGCGAGGACGGCTGGCTGCTGGACGAGGAGGCCAACTGCACCTGGTGTCTGCCCAGCGGGACGGTGTTCGACCTGCCCCGGGAGGACGTCGGTGACGGCCGGCGCTCCAGCGCCGAGACGGTCGCCAGGATGGCGGGGAGCATCCGGGACCGGATGCGCCAGGGGCGCCGCTCGTTGCCCGCGGCCGCCGAGCGCGCCCGCTCGGAGCGGGCCCGGCGGGAGGCCGGCGCAGGGCCCGACCGGCCCCCGGGGCACCTTCCCCCCACCGGCTTCGGCGGAAATCCGGGGGCGTACCCGCACGGTCGCGGCTAGGTTTGCCTCGCCGGTGCCCTGGCATCGGCGAGGCCGACCAGTCCGAGACACCGAGGTGCGTATGACCGACCAGCCGGACGACCTGCTGCCCGCCACCCGCCGCGCGCTGCTGCACCGGCTGGCCACGGTCCAGGCGGAGGGCCGCACCCCGTCCCTGGTGGGCGCCGTGGTGCGGGACGGTCGGACGGTGTGGACCGGCGCCCGGGGCATGATCGACGACCATGCGCCCACCCCGGACGTGCAGTACCGGATCGGTTCGATCACCAAGACCTTCGCCGCCGTCCTGGTGCTACGGCTGCGCGACGAGGGGCTGCTCGACCTCGCCGACCCGCTGGAGCGGCACCTGCCGGGCACCGCTGCCGGTGACGCCACCGTCGCGCAGCTGCTCTCGCACACCGCGGGACTGGCCGCCGAGACCCCCGGCCCCTGGTGGGAGCGGACCGAGGGCACGCTCCGCCCGGAGCTGGCCGACCTGCTGGACGAGCAGCCGCTGCGGCACCCCCGCGGCCGTCGCTTCCACTACTCGAACCCCGGTTACGCGCTGCTGGGCGCCCTGGTGGAGCGGCTGCGCGGCGCGCCCTGGGGCGATGTGCTGGCGCGGGAGGTCCTCGATCCGCTCGGCCTGACCCGGACCAGCCTGCTGCCGCGGGCCCCGCACGCCGGCGGTTTCGCCGTGCACCCCTGGGCGGACGTGATGCTGCCCGAGCCGCTCACCGACACCGGCCGGATGGCCCCGGCCGGTCAGCTCTGGTCGACCGCCGCCGACCTGGCCCGCTGGGCGGCCTTCCTGGCGGACGGGGACCCGCGGGTCCTGGCCGCGGAGACCCGCGCCGAGATGCGCCGCCCGGCGGCGCCCGCGGAGGAGGACTGGAGCGCCGGGTACGGCCTCGGGCTGCAGCTGCGCCGCCGCGACGGGGGTCTGCTGTTCGGGCACACCGGCTCGATGCCCGGCTTCCGGGCGGGCCTGTGGGTCGGCGAGCGGGAGGGGGTGGCCGCCGTCGCGCTCGCCAACTCCACCTCGGGCACGCCGAGCCCGGCCGCGCTCGCCGCCGACCTGATCGCCATCGTGGCGGAGCACGAGCCGCCGATGCCGCGCCCGTGGCGGCCGCTGGCCGATCTCGACGAGTCCCTGCTGGCCCTGACCGGCCCCTGGTACTGGGGTCCGCAGGGCTTCACCCTGCGGCTGCGCGCCGAGCGGGCGCTGGAGCTGGTGCCGCTCGCCGCACCGGGCGGCCCCGGCAGCCGCTTCCGGCCCGGCCCGGACGGCACCTGGACCGGCCTGGACGGCTACTACGCCGGGGAGACCCTGCGGGTGGTCCGGGCCGCCGACGGCTCACCGGTCCACCTCGACCTGGGGAGCTTCGTGCTGACCCGGGAGCCGTACGGTCCCGCGTCGGCCGTCCCCGGTGGTGTCGAGCCCGGCGGCTGGCGGCCCGCCTGAACCTCCGGGCCGCCCGGGCGCCCGGCTGCCCGGGCGCGTCCAGGCTTTGCCCGGGGTGATCCCGAGCAGGCAAGATAGGCCGGTGACCCTCCTGGACCTGATGCCGAAGCCCGCCACGCCCGACGCCCTCTACGAGACCTTCGCCGAATGGACGGCCGAGCGCGGTATCACGCTGTACCCGGCCCAGGAGGAGGCGCTGATCGAGCTGGTCTCCGGGAACAACGTCATCCTGGCGACCCCGACCGGCTCCGGGAAGAGCCTGGTGGCGGCGGGTGCGCACTTCGCCGCGCTGGCCGAGGGCAAGCGGACCTTCTACACCGCGCCGATCAAGGCGCTGGTCTCGGAGAAGTTCTTCGACCTGTGCAAGATCTTCGGCACCGACCAGGTCGGCATGATGACGGGCGACGCCAGCGTCAACCCGACCGCGCCGATCATCTGCTGCACCGCCGAGGTGCTGGCCAACATCGCGCTGCGCGACGGCGAGCGGGCCGACATCGGCCAGGTCGTGATGGACGAGTTCCACTTCTACGCCGAGCCGGACCGCGGCTGGGCCTGGCAGATCCCGATCCTGGAGCTGCCGCACGTGCAGTTCCTGCTGATGTCGGCGACGCTCGGCGACGTCCGCCGCTTCGAGGAGGACCTGACCCGCCGTACCGGCCGCCCGACCACGGTGGTCCGCTCGGCGACCCGCCCGGTCCCGCTGTTCTACGAGTACCGCCGCACCACCCTGCACGACACCCTGGAGGAGCTGCTGAAGACCGGTCAGGCACCGGTCTACGTGGTGCACTTCACGCAGAAGGAGGCGGTGGAGCGGGCGCAGTCCCTGATGAGCATCAACATGTGCTCGAAGGAGGAGAAGGACGCCATCGCCGCGCTGATCGGCGGCTTCCGGTTCACCACCAAGTTCGGCCGCAACCTGTCCCGGTACGTGCGGCACGGCATCGGCGTGCACCACGCCGGCATGCTGCCCAAGTACCGCCGGCTGGTGGAGCGGCTCGCGCAGGCCGGTCTGCTGAAGGTGATCTGCGGGACGGACACCCTGGGCGTCGGCGTCAACGTGCCGATCCGCACGGTGCTGTTCACGGCGCTGTCCAAGTACGACGGCATCCGGGTGCGGACCCTGCGGGCGCGGGAGTTCCACCAGATCGCCGGGCGGGCCGGCCGGGCCGGGTTCGACACCGTCGGCCAGGTGGTGGCGCAGGCGCCGGAGCACGTGATCGAGAACGAGAAGGCCGTCGCCAAGGCCGGTGACGACCCGAAGAAGAAGCGCAAGGTGGTCCGGAAGAAGGCGCCGGAAGGTTTCGTCGGCTGGACCGAGGAGGGCTTCGAGAAGCTGATCGCCGCCGACCCGGAGCCGTTGGTCTCCCGGTTCAAGGTCAGCCACGCGATGCTGCTCTCGGTGATCGGCCGCCCGGGCAACGCCTTCGAGGCGATGCGCAAGCTGCTCACCGACAACCACGAGGAGCGCTCCGCCCAGCGCCGCCACATCCGCAACGCCATCGCGATCTACCGTTCGCTGCTGGACGGCGGCGTGGTCGAGCGGCTGCCGGAGCCGGACGCCGAGGGCCGGATCGTGCGCCTCACCATGGACCTCCAGGAGAACTTCGCGCTCAACCAGGCGCTCTCCACCTTCGCGCTGGCCGCCTTCGAGCTGCTCGACCCGACCTCGCCCTCGTACGCGATGGACGTGGTCTCGGTGGTCGAGGCGACGCTCGACGACCCGCGGCAGATCCTCGCCTCGCAGCAGAACAAGGCGCGCGGCGAGGCGATCGGCGAGATGAAGCGCGACGGCGTCGAGTACGAGGAGCGGATGGAGCGGCTCCAGGAGATCACCTACCCGAAGCCGCTGGAGGAGCTGCTCGGCCACGCGTACGACGTCTACCGGCGGGCGCACCCGTGGATCGGCGACCACCCGCTGCAGCCGAAGTCGGTGGTCCGCGACCTGTACGAGCGGGCGATGACCTTCACCGACTACGTCGGCCACTACGACCTGGCGCGCACCGAGGGCATCGTGCTGCGCTACCTGGCGGGCGCGTTCAAGGCGCTGGAGCAGACCGTCCCCGAGGACATCAAGACCGACGACCTCAAGGACGTCATCGCCTGGCTCGGCGAGCTGGTCCGCCAGGTCGACTCCTCGCTGCTGGACGAGTGGGAGCAGCTGGCCAACCCGACCGACCCGCAGGCCCCCGAGGTCCGCCTCGACGACAAGCCGGCCCCGGTGACCGCCAACGCCCGTGCCTTCCGCGTCCTGGTGCGCAACGAGATGTTCCGCCGGGTCGAGCTGGCCGCGCTGGAGAACTACCGCGAACTCGGCGAGCTGGACGGCGAGTACGGCTGGGACGCCGACCGCTGGGCGGACGCGATGGACGGGTACTGGGAGGAGTACGACGACCTGGGCACCGGGCCGGACGCCCGCGGGCCGCGGATGCTGCTGATCGAGGAGGACCCGGAGGAGGGCTCCTGGCGGGTCCGGCAGATCTTCGAGGACCCGGAGAAGCACCACGACTGGGGCATCAGCGCCGAGGTCGACCTGTACGGCTCCGACGAGGAGGGCCGGGCGGTGCTGCGGGTCACGGCAGTCAACCGGCTGGACGGCTGAGCGCGGCGCGCCGGACACGGCCGAGCCCCGGACCGCGGTGGCGGATTCTCGGGGTCCTCGCAACACCTGATGACCT
>NZ_JAIZ01000048.1 GCF_000710465.2 Kitasatospora sp. MBT63
ACCGGCGGGTTCCATTGATCCCCGCAACACCCTGGAGTGCAGGGAGTTGCGGGGATCGTGGATTTTGAGGTGCTGAAAGCGAGGTTCTTCGAGGCGCTGGATCGGGAGGACGGCAGCATCACCGCTGCCGCTCGGGCAGTCGGCGTCAACCGCAATACGGCGTTCGGATGGGCCCGTCAGGCCGGTGTCCGCGGTCGTGGCATGCCGCGCAGGCCCGGGCATCCGGGGCGGGCGGAGTACGAGCGGCTGCGTGCGGCCGGAGTCCGGCGCCGCGATGCTGCCGCGCAGGCCGGCGTCCACGAGCGCACCGCCCAGGACTGGGACCAGGGCATCCGGCAGATCGGCCACTCGCGCCTGCGCGCTGACGGTCGCCTGATCGACTACAAGACCGGTGTGACCACCATCGTTGCCGCCACGGCCCGGCCGTCCCTCGCGGCGGTCGACGCGCGGCTGCATCCCCGGTTCCTGACCATGACCGAGCGGGAGACGATCGCTGACATGCACCGGGCCGGCCACTCCCTGCGGGCGATCGGCCGGGCTCTGGGCCGACCGGCGTCCACCATCAAACGGGAGATCGACACCCGGTCGGTCGATGGCGTCTACCGGCCGCACCGGGCCCAGCGGGCCTGGGCCCAGAGCCGGTCACGACCCAAGGAGTCCAAACTTGCCCGGGACGGCCGGCTGCGCGAGTTCGTGGCGGGCAGGCTCCAAGAACGCTGGTCGCCCGAGCAGATCTGTCACGCTCTGGTCATCGAGTTCCCCGACGACGAGAGCATGCGGGTGAGTCCGGAAACGATCTACCAGGCGATCTACGTCCAGGCCCGTGGCGGGTTGCGCCGCGAGGTCGCCGACGCGTTGCGCACCGGGCGCACCCGCCGCAAGCCGCACCGCAGTTCAGAGCAGCGCACTCCTCGCTTTGTCGACGAGATGGTGATGATCTCCGAGCGTCCCGCCGAGGTCGAGGACCGGGCGGTACCCGGCCATTGGGAGGGCGACCTGATCGTCGGCACCCGCAGCGAGAGCGCGATCGTCACCCTGGTCGAACGCTCCACCCGCTACGTCATGCTCGGGCACCTGCCCGGCGGTCACACCGCCCAAGAGGTCCGCGACGTGCTGGTACCGCTGATCCAGACCCTGCCCGGGCACCTGCGCGGCTCGCTGACCTGGGACCAGGGCTGTGAGATGGCCGCGCACAAGCAGTTCACCGTGGCCACGGGCGTGCCGGTCTACTTCTGCGACCCGCACTCGCCCTGGCAGCGCGGGTCGAACGAGAACACCAACGGCCTGCTGAGGCAGTACTTCCCCAAGGGCACCGACCTGTCCGTGCACAGTGCCGAAGACCTCGAACACGTCGCCCAGCAACTCAACGGCCGACCACGCAAAACGCTCGGCTGGAGAACCCCAGCCGAGCGCATGCGTGATCTACTGACGACCACGTAGGTCATCAGGTGTTGCGAGGACCCCGAGAATCCGCC
>NZ_JAIZ01000049.1 GCF_000710465.2 Kitasatospora sp. MBT63
AAGAGTCAGCTGCTCTAACCAACTGAGCTAGCGGCGCCTGCTGACGTGGAAGACTTTAGCAGCGGCCGGGCGCGGAACCAAAATCGAATACGGCCGCCCGGGCACCCGGGGTTCAACGGGCGTTGCGCCGCCCGTCACCCCGCCGCCTTGACCATGGCCGCCGCGCTCACCGCAGCGGGGTGGGCGCCGGAAGCCCGGCGGGCGGCACCCCGTCGGCAGCCCCGGAGCCGGCCCCGCTGCCGTGGGCGGCCCGGGCGGCCCGCACGCAGGCCCAGAGCACCACGGCGGCGCCGGGCAGCCACGG
Organism: Kitasatospora sp. MBT63; assembly: GCF_000710465.2. Classification (GTDB taxonomy): domain Bacteria; phylum Actinomycetota; class Actinomycetes; order Streptomycetales; family Streptomycetaceae; genus Kitasatospora. Next base: position 305 of record NZ_JAIZ01000049.1, read on the forward strand.
ATCCTGGGTGTCCGGCGCGACGATCCACCGCCCGGGGCCCTGCCCGGGGGAGTCCGGAGCGTTCAGCATCCGCTGCACCGGCGGCACCGTCACCGCGTCGCCCTGCCCGTGGCAGAGCAGTGGCGGCACGTCCCGGGCCCACTCCTCCCAGGCCAGCAGTGAGCGCAGCCGGGCCGCCGCGCCCGGCTGCACGAAGAGCAGGGTGCGCCCCCGGAAGGAGGCCACCGGACCGCAGCCCGGCCCGGAGGCCCACAGCTCGTCGAGCACCCGGCGGCCGAACAGCGCCGGCATGCTGATCACGTCGAAGACCCTGCCGCAGGGCAGCACCGCCGGCGCCCACGGGCGCGACTCCCACAGGGCGCGCATGCTGCGCGGGTACTCGCTCGCCGAGGCCAGCCAGGTCTCCCCGGCGACGGTGACGTACTCCACGGATTGATACGTCCAGATGTCCACGGCAGCAGCCTGGCCCGCGCGGCGAGCCGCGCGCGCGGGAAGTGACGTTCGGCGGACAAATCGGGGGGTGACGGCGTACCCTTCCCGGCCGCATATGCCAGTGGCGATTCGAACTGGTCGACGGACCGCCCCCGGCCCGGCGCGGAACCGCTTCTCCCGCAGGTCAGGGGTGGTACGGGGACGGGCTCAGAGCTGCTCGCCGCGGCGCTGCAGCCCGCGGCCGTACTCGACCATCCGGGCCGCGTAGTCCGGGGTCCAGTCGGCGCGGGCGCCGATCTCGGCCGGCGTCAGGGCGTCGAAGCGCCGCGGATCCGCCAGCTGGGCCGCGGCGAGTGCCTGGAAGTCGGTGGCCCGCTCGGCGGCCGCGCGGAAGGCCACGGTCAACTCGGTCGAGCGGCGCAGGAGTTCGGTCGGGTCGTCGATCGACTCCAGGTCGAAGAAACGCTCCGCCTCGGGTTCGGCGGCCTGCGGTTCGAAGATCAGCTGGGCCGGACGCAGCCGGCGGGGTGCGGTGCCGCCCTGATCCTGGGCGGCCGGTGCGGGCACGCCGCTGCGGTCGGACGCCGGTGTACGGGGATCGGGCATGAACGCTCCTCCAGATGGTCGGCCGACCCGGGGGCCGGCCGGTCGGGACCGGGCCGCCGTCCATTGTCACTCCGCGGCCACCGGTAGCGGAACGGTGCGCGTGCGGTTGCTATTCCCCGTTTCGGGTGGCGCGGGCGCCGCCGCACGCCCCGGGGCGCCGCCGCCCGCCCGCTCTCCCCTCAGAGCCGGACGCGGTGCTCCGCCAGGTGCGCCAGCACCGCGTGGTTGGCCTCCCAGCCGTCGGGGAACTTCACCGCCACCCCCAGCTGGACCGGCTCGGTGGACGGGTGCTCGTCCAGCAGCTCCGCGATCCCGGCCCGGGCCACCACGATGCAGGCGTGCCGGTGGCGGGAGGCCAGCACGCACAGCCGCCCGGTCTCCAGGTGGAACGCGGTGGCGTCCGGCCGCCCGGACAGCGGGTGCAGCACCACCGTCACGTCGTACTCGCGGCCCTGCAGCCGGTTGGCGGTGTCCACCGTCACCGCGGGCCCGGCCGCCGGATCCACCGGCACGCCGAGCCCGGCCAGCGCCGCCCGGACCGCCGCCGCCTGGTCGCGGTGGGCGGTGCCGACCGCGATCCGGCCCGCCGTGAGCGGCGTCGAACCCTGTTCGGAGTGCGCGGACAGCTCCCGGTCCAGCAGCCGCCGGACGGTCGCCGCGACCGCCGCCACCGCCTGCGGGTCGGTCCGTACGGTGTGCCGGGCCGGCAGCTCCAGCAGCGCCCAGCCGTGCTCGGCCGCCTCGTCGATCGCGGCGTCCACCGCGGAGCCGTCCGCCCGCACCCCGGGGGTCAGCCGCCGCTCGCCCGCGCCGGTGCCCGAGCGGAACGGCGTGTAGGGGTAGAACGCCGAGGAGATCAGCGGCGCCGCCGTCGCCGGCAGCCGCCAGGACACCGGCAGCCGGTGCGGCCGGATCGCCGGGTTGTGCGCGAGCAGGGTGACCACCGCGCTGCCGGACGGGTCGTACGACAGCCCCGCCCACTGCTCGGTGCCGACCACCGTGAACGGGTCCAGCTGGCCCGGATCGCCGACGAACAGCGCCCGTTCGAACAGCCGGGCAACCGCGAGCAGCGCGTCCGAGCGCATCTGGTACGCCTCGTCGACGATCGCGTGCCGCCACGGGTCGGTGTCCTTCACCCACTGCCACTTCGCGGCGGTCGAGATCACCACGTCCAGCTCCAGCAGGTCGCCGGCCTTGGCGGAGGCGGTGACGTTGCCGTGCCGCAGCGCCTCCGGGGCGGGCCGGGAGTCGGCGGCGTGCAGCCGGCCGATGGTGAGGTCCGGGCCCTTCTCGGCGAGCCGGTCCACCAGGTCGTCCACCTGGCTGTTGGTCTGCGCCACGATCATCAGCCGCTCACCGGCCGCGACCAGCTCCCGGGCGGCCCGCACCACCAGGGTGGACTTGCCCGCCCCCGGCGGGGAGTCCACCACCACGCCGCGCGGCGCGCCGGGCACCGGGTGCACGGTCTCGGCGAGGATCGCCGCGACGGCGGCGTCGGCGGCCGCACCGGGCGGGACGGGCCCGTCGGGCCCGGCGCCGGGGCCGGGGACGCCGAACAGGACCGGAGGTTGATGGACGGTCATGGCGGTGGTCATTCCCACTCTTCGGAGCCGACGGGTGAACTCTGCCCGGCGCCCGGCGGGCCGCCGTGCGTCCACGGGGTGTCGTCCGGTTCGGGCAGCGGCGCGGACTGACGGGCAGTCAGCTCGAACAGGGTGAACACCACCCGCTCGCCGACCTCCGGCACGGTACCCGGCTCCGGCTCCTTCTTGCGGCCCATCCCGGACAGCAGCCGCACCGTCACCTCGCCCGGCGCCGCCGCGACGATCTCCGCCCGCTGCGCGGTCGGCGGGCCGCCGGCCCGGTGCACCTCGCGGCCCGGATCGGCGTGCGGACGGTCCGGGGTGGCGAGCGTCACCAGCGGCCGGGGCTTGGGGGAGCGGCCCGAGGTGTCGTACTCCGGGACCACCTCCGTCACGGTGCCGCTGAACGCCTCGCCGGCCAGCCGGTGCCCGGCCATCGCCAGCGGATCGTCCAGCGCCTCCTGGATGTCCAGCCGGGCCTGCTCCCGCTCGCGCTGGGCCAGCTTGCGGGCGGCGGTCACCGCGTCGTCCCGGCGCGGCTGGGGCGGCTCGCCGGCGGCCACCCGGTCGCGGTGGCCGGTGTACGACCAGCGGTCGCCCTCCCAGCGCTCGGGCAGGTGGGCGGCGGGCGGCAGGCCGCGCAGCAGGTCCAGGCCCTGCCACAGGTCCCGCCAGGTGGGCAGCAGCTCGGCCTCCAGCGCCTCGTGCAGCCGCTCCAGGGCCCGCTTGACGTGCAGGGCTGCCCGGTCGGTGTCGGCCGGAGCGGCCTGCCGGAGCGCGGCGAGCGCCGCGTCGTGGCGGGTGATCGCGGGCGCCAGCACCTGGGAGTCGAAGCGGGGGTCGGTGAGCGGGCCGGCCGGCGGGTGCAGCAGCCGGCCGTCCCCGTCGCGCCCGGTCTCGGCGCGCTCCGCCGCCTCGGCGCCGGTCAGCCCGTCGGGCGGGTGGTGCCAGGCCAGCTGGGCGGCCAGGTGCTGGTCCTCCAGGTGGCTCTGGCCGGTGGCCCAGTGCCGGGCCAGCAGCCCCGTCATCGGCAGCAGCATGCTGCTGCCCGGGACCTGGGCGCGCTCGGCCAGGTGCGTCAGCCACCGGCCCAGCAGCGGGACCTGAGGGGGCGCCGGGTACGGTCCCGGGTCCGCGTCCTCGGCCGTCCGCCGGAACCGGGTGGACCGCCCGAGCAGGGCCAGGTGCCGCACCGCGCCCGGGTTGGGGACGATCAGCTGCGGGGCGTCCGCGCACAGCTCGCGGACGACGGGGATCTTCTCGCCGGACTCCGGATCCTTCTCGGACCCCTCGATCTGTTCCACCGCGTCGGCGAACGACTCGAGGTAGGGCAGCAGTTCGCCCGCGAAGGCGGCCAGGAAATCGAAGCGCTGGGTGCGGTTGAGCGGCTGCGGCACGATGAACAGGCGCGGCGCCAGCCGGTCGGTGCCCAGCAGCACCGCCAGCGGCGCGCCCTCCTCGCCGGCCGCCGCCACCGGCACGACCACCATCGGGCGCTCGGACAGGTGCCGGTGCCGGACGGTGGCCAGCGGCTCGGCCCGGCCGCTGCGGACCGCCTCCAGCCGGGCGAGGGTGTTGAGCAGGCTCACCGGACCGGCCTCCCCAGCGCCTCGGCCCGCAGCGCCGCCGCGTACGCCAGCCGGGCGGCGGCCTCGTCGGCGTCGCTCCCCGGGTCGGCGTCGCTCCCCGGGTCGGCGTCGCTCCCCGGGTCGGTCGGGCCGCCCGGATCCGCGCCGCCGTCCCGCTCGCGGGAGGCCGGCGCGGGAACCGGGATCGGGACGGGGACGGGGGAGCCGGTGCCCTCGGCCGCGGCCAGCGCCTCGCCGACCGTCCGGATCGAACCCAGCTCGCCGCGCACCCCCCGCCCGAGCTGCTCCACCGCGTCCGCGCATCGGGCCTGCGCCCGGCAGTGGAAGCCGAGTTCGCAGGCCGACAGGCAGTCCGGGCTGTAGGCGGCGGGCACCGCGGCGACCGCGGCGGCCAGTTCCTCGGCGGGCCGGGCGGGGGCGCCGGTGCTGTCCGGGGCCAGGTCGAAGGTGGTCCCGGCGGGCAGCGCGCCGAGCAGCTGGTCGATCCTGGTCAGCCGGGCCAGCTGGCGCCGGGTGGTCGCCAGTTCGCGCCGGACGTCGACGGCCGCGGCGGTCGGCCGGTTGCTGAAGTCCTGCGGGCAGACCAGCAGCACGGTCAGCGCCGGGCTGCCGGGGAACTCGTCCACCTGGTACGGCCCGGCGGCGGCGCTGCGGCCGGCCAGCAGCGCGGCCGTCTCCTGGAGCGCCAGCACGTAGACCGCGGCCTGCCGGGCGGCCGCGCCGACCTTGGCCGGGTCGGCGACGCTGTCCAGCACCGGGAAGGACTTGATCTCCACCACGGTGCACCGCCCGCCGTGCACCACCACCGCGTCCGGTTCCAGGTAGGCGAGGCTCCCGGCCACGGTGAGCCGCAGCATGGGGTGGTCCAGCAGCGTCCAGCCGTCGAGGTCGGCGGCCGCGGCGGCGAGCACCTCCCGGGTGCGCTCGGCCCGCACCGCCGGGGTGGCCCGGGGCAGCAGGTCGGGCACGGTGGGCGGGGTGCCGCCCTCGGGTGGCAGGCCGAGCAGCTGGCGCAGCGGGCCGAGCAGCGCCGCGTAGCCGTCGTCCTTGAGCCTGGCCTCGAACACGTTGCCGCGGGCGATGGCGAAGGGGGACTGGCCGAACGGTGCGGGGCGGCCCAGCTGCTGGGCGACGGCGGCCTTGTCGACACCGGCGGCGTCGAGCACGGCCCGGCGGCGACAGCCGGGGTTGGCGGCCAGGGCGGCGAGGGCGCGGGCGTCGAGGCTGCGCTGGGGCGTCGGTCCGCGCAGTTCGGCGAGCCGTCGCGCCAGGGGGTCGGCCTGCGCAGGGTGCGAGACGTTCATGGTGCGGCCCAGTGTCGCACCCGGCACCGACAATCCGGGCGCTCCCCCCCGCGGGGGCGGCCGCCCGGCCGTTCGGGGACCCGGCCGCGTCCGGTGCCGGACCTGGGCCGGACCCGGGCCGGACCGGCGTCGTCCGGGTCCGGAGGACGCCCCTACCCGCCGGTAGTCGGCCGGTGCGAGATCATGAGGAGGGGGCCCTCAACGGCGAGCCAGGCCGCCGCGTACCAAGCCGCGAGGAGAAACCGCATGCCAGCCCGAATCGTGCTCGTCCGCCATGGTGAGACCGCGTGGTCGGCCACCGGCCAGCACACCGGCCGCACCGACGTCCCGCTCACCGAGGAGGGCCGCGCGATGGCCCGTGCTCTCGGTGCCCGGCTGGCCGAGGCGCCGTGGAACGGCCTCCCCGAGGCCGTCGTCTACACCAGCCCGCTGTCCCGGGCCCGGGAGACCTGCGAACTGGCCGGCTTCGGCGACCGCGCCATCGACCGGCCGGAACTGCTCGAATGGGACTACGGCCAGTACGAGGGCCGTACCGGCCAGGACATCCGCGCCACCGACCACCCCGGCTGGCTGATCTGGCGCGACGGCGTGCCCGGCGGCGAGAAGCTCTCCGAGGTGGCCGCCCGGGTCGACAGCCTGATCGAGGACCTCAACTCCCGGCACGGGCTCCCGCATCCGGACACCACCACGATGCACGCAGCCGACTGCGAGGTGGTGCTCTTCGCCCACGGCCACCTGCTGCGGATCCTCACCGCCCGCTGGCTCGGCCTGCCGCCGGAGTACGCCCAGCGCTTCAAGCTCGGCACGGCCTCGCTGTCGGTGCTGTCCTGGGAGTACGGCCTGCCTGCGGTGGAGATCTGGAACGACCACAGCCACCTCGACTGACCACCGCCGCGCCACCGGTCCGCCCCGGGCGGCTGGCCCCGGCCCGGGTGCCAGGGGACGGACCGGCCGCTTCGGCGGGGGTGCTCAGGCCGCCGCGACGGCGGTCCGGTAGGACTCCAGGAACCGCTGCACCTCCGGCACCCGCCGGTGCTCCACCAGCCGCCCGGCCGTGTGCGCGAGCATCCCCCGGATCCGGGCCGAGCGGACCTGCGCCAGCAGCCCGGTGGCCGCGTCGGCGTGCTCGGCGGCGCCCCGCAGGTCGCCGCGCCCGAGCCGGTCGTGGGCCAGCTCGGCGGTGTAGAGCGCCCGGTTGCGGACGAAGTGCGGCTGCTGGAGCGCTATCGCCTGCCGGGCCCGCTCGCTCGCCAGGTCCCACTCACCGAGCGCCGCCCGGCACTGGGCCTCCAGGCCGGCCAGCTCGGCCTCGCCGAAGAACGACATCCACTCCGGGTCGGCGCCCGACCCGCCGCGGTCGAACAGCGCGTACGCCCTGGAGAGCGCCTGCTCGCAGGCGGCCCGGTCCTGCAGCAGGGCCCAGCCACCGGCCTCCCGCATGGACAGCAGCGAGAGCAGGCGGGCGGAGCCCAGCCGCCGGGCGGCGGCCTGCCCGGCCTGGGCCGCGCGCAGTGCCTCCCGCGGCCGGCCGGCGTCCCGGGCCAGAAAGGCGCTGTTGCAGAAGACATGGGCCTCCAGCGCCGCGTCGCCCGCCATCCGGGCGGTGGCCAGTGCCTCCGAGTAGAACGAGCGGGCGTCCATCAGCCGGTTCGAATCGTGCGCCAACCAGCCCACCGAGATGGCCAGTTCACCGGCCCCGGCCTGGAGCCGGCGCTCGGTGGCGGCACTGTGGACGCTGTCGTTGAGCAGCAGGTAGGCGTTGCGCAGCGACTGCCCGGCCCGCTCGAACAAGGTGTCGCCGCCGACGGCGTCGTCGAGCAGCCTGATCTCCCGTACGGCCTGCTCCACCCCCCGGACCTCCGCGGCGCCCACCTTGCGGGGGGCCGGCAGGTCCGGCCGCGGGTCGAACGGCGGCGGGGCCGCGGCCTGCGCGGGGCCGTCCAGGCCGAGCGCAGCCGCGAGGGCGGTCGGGCCGCCGCTCAGGAATGTCCGGCGACGCACGTCGTCGTTCTCCTCATCGGGCCGGTGCAGGTCGTCGAGCGGGGGCGGTGCGGCCGGTCCGCCCCCGGTGGCCCGGCGGCGGACCGCGGTCCGCGGGGCGAAGCCTAGGTCCGCCAGGGAACGTCCCGGCCACATGTGGCGGAACACTCGCTCGTACGCGTAGTTGGGACAGCGGATCTCACCCGCCTCGACCCGCCCGACGTAGCGCGCGTCGCAGGACACGTGCTCGCCGATCTCCCGCGCCGCCCGGCGCACCGCGGTGGCGAACTCCCCGGGGGAGAGGTCGCCGCGCAGCTCGCGCATGACGGTGTTGGGGGCCGCGGGCGCGGGCCCGTCCGGTCGGGTCGCTGTCATGCTGCGCTCCGTGGTCGTGCACCGGGAGGTGTGCCGGGTGTGCCGGGTGATCCGGGTACGCCGGGCGGGGGCCGGGTGGTGCGGGTGACCTCCCGGTGTCGGCAAGACAGTACCCGCCGTCACGCACCGGTTACTGCGGGTTGCCGCGCAATCTCCGGGCAATAGCGGACATATCGCTCCGGTGTGCCGGTATCCGCCATGAAATGCCATGCCTTGCTGTACGCCACCCCGTGGCCTCGGACGCCCTCCGTGCGTTGTCCTGATACGTGGAAGCCCCCGTCACCCGCCCCCACCCGACCGAGTGACCCGGCTTCCGACCTGACGAGGTGACAGCAGGAGGGCTCATGGCCATCGGAGTGCCCCACCATCGACGTCTGGCCACCCAGTGGGTCCTGCCCGGCGTGGCCCCCGCACTCCTGCCGGAGGCCCCGGGCGGTGAGCGGGCGGCCCTCGGCGGGGGCGGAGCGGGATCCGTCCGTCCGGCGGTCTGCCAGGGTGCCACTGCGGGCCGGCCGTCCAAGTCGCCCCGCTCCCCGGTCCGGTACGACCTGGTGACGGTCTCGGTCCGGCACGGCCTGGAGACCGTCGACATCCTCCGGCTCCGCCGTGCCTGCGGGGCAGTGCTGCAGACGGCGGGCGGCTCGGCCATCGCCTTCCTGGTCCCGGCCGGCACCGCCGACAGCTGGCACCTGCCCGGCAGCTCCTGTACCGCCGGCGCCTCCGTGCTGGCCCCCTCCGATCCGCGCTGGGTGATCCCTCCGACCGGCCCCGAGGGTCCAGCCAGGCCGACCGATGCGTGGGTGCTGCGCTCGGCGCTCTGCGAGGCCGCCTGCACGCTCACCGCAGGCGGCCTCGGGCCGTTCTGACCCCGCCCGCGGTGAACGTGCAGGCGGCACCGCCGGACGGCGGGCGGACGGCGGTCACCCCCCGCCCGCGGTCGGCAGATAATGGCCGCATGGGACGCAGCAGGGCCGGCAAGGCTTCGAACAGGGCCGATCAGGCCGGTACCACCGCCACCACCGGCGCATCGCCCGGTGCGTCCCCCGGCGCGCCCGGCGGCCGCACCCACGCGCAGGGTCCGCTGGTCCGCGCGGTCGACTCCGGCCACGCCGAGCTGCGCCCCGACCGGGACCGCCCGCGCGCCTGGCAGCTGCTGCTGGACGGCGCACCCCAGTCGCTCGTAGACCTCGACGACCCGGCCCACCTCGGCTTCGAGTACCAGCGCAGGCTCGGCCATGTGATCGACCTCGCCGGCCCGCCCGGCCGTCCCGCCACCGTGCTGCACCTGGGCGGCGGAGCCCTCACCCTGGCCCGCTACGTCGCCGCCACCCGCCCGCGCTCCCGCCAGCAGGTCGCCGAGATCGACACCGCGCTCACCGAACTGGTGCGCGCGGAGCTTCCCTTGGAGCGGGGCTGGCAGATCAAGGTGCGCGGCTCGGACGCCCGCTCGGTGCTCGAACGGACCCCGGAGGGCTCGGCCGACCTGGTCATCGCGGACGTCTTCGCCGGAGCCCGGGTGCCGGCCCACTGCGCCACGGTGGAGTTCGCCGCGCTCGCCGCGAAGGCCCTGGCCCCCGGCGGCCGGTTCGCCGTCAACATCACCGACGGCTCGACGCTGCCCTTCGCCCGGAGTCAGGCCGCCACCCTGCTCGCGGTCTTCCCCGAGGTCTGCCTGGTCGCCGACCCGGCGGTGCTGCGCGGCAAACGGTTCGGCAACCTGATCCTGCTGGCCGGCCACCAGCCCCTGCCGCTCACCGAACTGGGCCGACGGGTGGCCTCCGACTCCTACCTCGGACGGATCGAGCACGGCCGCGCCCTGACCGACTTCACGGCCGGGGCCGCCCCGGCGACGGACGCCACGGCGGCCCCGTCACCCACCCCGCCGCCCGGCGTCTTCAGCTGACGGACGGGTGGGCGGGCAGCCGGGGTGCTCGGTGCGGGGTGCCCGGTCCGGGATGCTCGGTGCGGGGTGTCCGGTCAGGTGGTGACGGGTCCGCCGTGGTGCCGTGTCAGTGGCCGCGGGGCAGGCCACGGTGCTTGTACGTGGCGGCGCCGGTCAGCAGCAGTCCGGCGACGATCGGTACCAGCACCGCCATCCCGCTCTCCGCACCACCCCGCCGGCCCGGGGCGGCGGCGAGGGCCAGTTCGTCCGTGGGAGCGTCCTGCCCGTCCAGGCCCTGGGCGACGCCGGGGGGGACCGCCGTGACCGCCCGCCCCGACGGGAACGCCCCCGCGTGGCCGGACCCCGGGAGCGACACCGCGCCCGGATCCGGCACCTCGGTCCCCAGGTCCTCCTCGGGGCCGGACGCGTCCGGACCGCCGAGGCCGCTCCCGGCGACCGGCACCACGGGCAGCGGCGCAGCCGTGTCGGCCCCCTCCTCCTCGCTGCCCGCCGGGTGGGAACGGGACGCGCGGGCCGGGACGTCGGCCCGGCTCTGCGGCGGCACGGCGGGAAGCAGCACGGTCGCGATGGCGAATGCGTCGGGCACCGTGGTGGCCTGGCCGGGCAGGGGGAGTCCGCCGGCCCGGATCCGGTCCTGCAGCACCTGCTCCACCGGCTGCGCCGACCGGTCCAGGACCGGTGCGACGGTATCGGTCAGCCCGTCGAGCAACGCGCCCGCCGGGGCGTCCGCGTGGGCGGAGCGGCGCTCGGTGTCGGTCGTGGCGTGCGCGGCGGTGCTGAACCCGAGCCCCAGCCCCCAGACTTGGGCGAGTACGGCGCCACCTGCGGCCAGCGTCCGGGCCGTGGAGCCCGCCCTCGCCCCGGGCAGCCGCCCGGCCACGCCGCCCGCACGACCGATGCCGGCGCGGGCGGGGCGGGTGCGGGCGGGTCCGGTGAGGTCAGCGGGGCCGGTGGGGCCGGCGTCGAGCCCGCTACGGCCGGTGACGCCGAGGTCCGCCCCGCTGCCTCCGGTGGCGCGAGGACTGCCGACGGCATCCGGAGGCGGGGGCTTCGCATGATTGGCTCGCACGTGAGGGGAGAACGAGCGGACAGGGCCGAAGGTCACGCCCGGCGGTGACTCTGCGTCAGCATCGGCGCGTGTTCGACGGTCACCACGGCGCCGTTCCGCGCCCCGGGGTGCACCGAGCCGGATGGGAAGGCCTGGACGTTCCCGGATGTCCTGGCGGGCGGCCGGCGCCCCCGAGGGTCGATTTCCGGCCGATCTGGCAGCCCTTCGGACAGGCGGCGTACTCCCGGCAGCGGTGCCTCAGCTCCCCGCCGCCCGAGGCCCGATTCCTGCTGCCCGGTCGCGCGGTCCGACCCGCGCCGTCCGACCCGCGCGGTCCGACCCGCGCCGTCCGACCCGGGCGGGTGTGCTCCCGGCCGCGGCCGTACGCACCGGCCCCTCCGGACCGGCGGCGCCTGCCCCGCGCCCTGCCGCCCCTGCTGGGCGTACGGGGCGGGGAGCGGCCGTAGCGCGGACGCTCCGGAGGGCCCTGGCCGTGCTGCCAGTGGCGGCCCCCGGAGCGTCAGGCGCGGACGCGGCTCAGGAGTTGGGGCGCAGGGTCCACGTGATGGTCATCACACCGGTGACGTCGCCGTCGGCACGGGTGATCTCAACGGTGACCGGGAAGACCGGGCGCTCGCCCTTGTCCAGCTCCGCCACCACGTCGGCGATCGGCCGGCCCAGCGTGGCCGTCGCGGTGACCACGCCCATCGCGAGCTTCTTGTACGCGATCTCGGCGTTGACGGCCAGCGGCACGGCGCGGGACAGCTGGTCCCCGAAGGCGGCGAGCACGATGCAGCCGCTCGCTGACTCGGCCAGGGTGAACATCGCACCGGCGTGCGGACCGCCGACGTGGTTGTGGAAGGCGGGCTGATCGGGCAGCTGGAGCACGGCCCGCTCGGGGGTCGTCTCCAGGTACTCGATCTTGAGCGTGTGAGCCATGGGGACGGTGGAGTCGAGCAGCTGCCCGATCGAAGGTGTGGTCATGGCAGCAATGTTACTAGTGGGTAGCTTCATCGGGGAGGGGTGCCCGCACGTGGAGTTGGTGCCGGCCGGTCTGTGTACGCGGAAACGCCAGAGGGCCCGATCTCGTGAAGAGATCGGACCCTCTGGTCGATGGGGTGAGTGACGGGACTCGAACCCGCGGCCACCTGGACCACAACCAGGTGCTCTACCAACTGAGCTACACCCACCATCTGTCCGGGGCGTTCCCGCTCCGACAGGAAGAACTCTACAGGATCCGGAAGGGTGCTCGCGCCAGGGTTTCGCACACCCTCCGGACCGGAGGGCTGGTCAGGGCGTCGGCAGCTGGTGCCTGGTCGCGATGGCCCGGGCGGTGTCCCCGTCCGGCCCGGGCTGCTCGACGAACACGGCCTCGCGGTAGTAGCGGAGTTCGGCGATGCTCTCGCGGATGTCCGCGAGGGCCCGGTGGTTTCCGCCCTTCTGCGGGCTGTTGTAGTAGGCGCGCGGGTACCAGCGGCGGGCCAGCTCCTTGATCGAGGAGACGTCCACGATCCGGTAGTGCAGGTACCCCTCGAGCGTCGGCATGTCCCGGGACAGGAAGCCGCGGTCGGTCGCGACCGAGTTCCCGCACAGCGGCGTCTTGCCGGCCTCGGGCACGTGCTCGCGGATGTACGCGAGCACCAGCTCCTCGGCCTCGGCCAGGGTGACACCGTCCTCCAGCTCGGCGAGCAGGCCGGAGGAGGTGTGCATGGTGCGCACCACCTCCGGCATGGTCTCCACCGCCTCGGCGGGCGGGCGGATGACGACCTCCACGCCCTCGCCGAGGATGTTCAGTTCCGAGTCGGTCACCAGCGCGGCGACCTCGACCAGGGCGTCCCGGTCGAGGTCGAGGCCGGTCATTTCACAGTCGATCCATACCAAGCGGTCATTCACGCCACTCACCCTACGGCGCGATCACGCGTGGCGGAGAGCGGTCGGGCCGTACGGGCGTGCGGAGCCTCGTCGCGTTCGGCCTGCTCGTCGCCCGCACGCGGCGCCGCCTCCGGACCCGGGACGCCGGTGACCGCCCCGTCGTCCTCGTCCGGATGGGGAGCGGCCGGTCCCGGGCCGCCGTCCGGACGGTGGCCCAGACCCTGGTCGCGGGCGCTCGGCTGGTCCTGGCCCTGGTCGTCGGCGACCGCGTGCTCCACGGCCCTGCCTTCGCCCCTGCCTTCGCCCCTGCCTTCGCCCCTGCCCCTGGTCCGGCCGTCGATCCCGCCGCCCGCCCGGTCTTCGCCGCCGCGGTTGCTTCCGCGGTCGTCGGACCGGTCGTCCGAGCGCCGGTCGCCCGGCCGCAGGTCATCCCGTCGCAGATCTTCCCGTCGCTGGTCCTCCCGACGCTGGTCCTCCCGGGGACCGGTGTGCAGGCCGGTCCGAGGGTCGAACCGTGGACCGAGCCGTCCCGGACCCGGGGCGTCGGGCGCGAGCCCGCCGGTACGGCCTAGCGGACGTTCCAGGGGCCGTTCGAGCGGGCGCTCGCCCACCCGGTCCGCGCTGCGGTCGGCCCCCCGGTCCGGTGCACGGTCCGGCATGCGGTCCGGGAGCCGGTCGGAGCTGCGGACCGGACGCCCGCCGGTGGAGGACGGACCCGGCTGGGGCGGGACCATCGGGCGGACACGGTTGCGCGCGCCCGCCGGCGATCCCGCGGGCTGTCCGGAGGCCGCGGCGCCGTGGATGCCGGGCGCGCCCGGGAGCCCCTGGCCGCCCTGGCCGCCGGGGGCGTTCGACGGCGCCCCGAGGTACCCCGACGTGCCCGCCTGGGCACCCGGTCCGCTGTACCCGCCCGCCATGCCCTGACCGCCCGTCACGCCGCCCTGGCCTGCCGCGGCCAGGCTCGGAGCCGGACGGTCACCGGGCAGCCCCTGCGCCGGGACCAGGCCGGACGGTGCCGGCCGACGGGCCCGGTAGGTGGTCCGGTACGCGGCCGGTGACACGCCCAACTGGCGCCGGAAGTGCCCCCGCAGGGCCACCGGCGACCGGAAACCGCAACGGCGCGCGACATCGTCCACCGACAGGTCGGACGTCTCCAGCAGCCGCTGGGCCTGCAACACCCGCTGGGTGATCAGCCACTGCAACGGCGCACTGCCGGTGAGCGTGCGGAACCGCCGGTCGAAGGTGCGCCGGCTCATGTACGCGCGCGCGGCCAGCACCTCGACGTCGAACTGCTGGTTGAGGTTCTCCAGTGCCCAGGTGACCACCTCGGCCAGCGGGTCGTTGCCGATCTCCTCAGGTAAAGACTGATCGATGTACTGGGCCTGACCGCCGCCGCTGCGCCGGTTCGGCACCACCAGACGGCGGGCCAGGGCGTTGGCCGCCTCGGTGCCGTGGTCGCTGCGGACCACGTGCAGGCAGAGGTCGATGCCGGCCGCCGTCCCCGCGGAGGTGAGCACGTCCCCGTCGTCGACGAAGAGCTCGCGCGGGTCGACATGCACGCGCGGGTACCGCTTGGCCAGCGTCGGCGCGTACATCCAGTGCGTGGTGGCCGGACGGCCGTCGAGCAGGCCGGCCGCCGCGAGGACGAACGCGCCCGTGCACAGGCCGATGATCCGGGCGCCCTCGTGGTGCGCCTTGCGCAGGGCGGTGATCGCCTCGGCCGGCGGCGGCTGGGAGATCGACCGCCAGGCCGGGACCACGATGGTGCCCGCCCGGGCGAGCGCCTCCAGCCCGTACGGCGCGGTCAGGGTGAGGCCGCCCGTGGTGGTCAGCGGGCCCTCCTCACCGGCGCAGACCAGCAGCCGGTAGCGCGGCACCCCGGCGTCCTGGCGGTCCACGCCGAAGACGGAGAGCGGGATGGAGCTCTCGAAGATCGGCGCGCCGCTGAAGATCAGCACCGCCACCGTCTCCCGGCGGCGTCGACCGGAGAGCTTGCGGGGGGCGGGGCCGGAGAGCGGGACGGGTCCGTTCGTCCCCGTGCCGCCATTGCCGCCGGCGAGGGCGGTGCCGGAGCCGGTGGTGGCGCCGCCTCCGTTACCGACTCCACCCGGACCGCTCAGGGCCGACGAGGAGACAGCGGAGCCGGTGGGCAGGCCGGTGGCGGCCGGCCCCGGGGTCCCGTACGGACCGGCCGGGTGGCCCAGGGAGGTGCCGTAGCCGCTGCCGCCGCCCATGCTGCCGGTGGTTCCGCCGCTGAGAGCCGTGCCGTTGGACGGCGGTCCGGACGGCAGGCCGGGCCCGGCGCCGCGCGGGGTAAGGTGCGTGGACGGAGCGTACGCCGCCGAGGCCCGCACGCCGGACGGGAACTGGCCGTGCGTCAGGCCGGAGCCGGTGCCGAGCCCGGTGTTGATGCTTGCGCTGTGAGCGGGGCCGGGGCCGGGGCCGCTTCCGGTGCCGAGGACTGAGCCGGTGGCTGCGGTCGGGGCGGCGGGCGAGGTGGCGGAATCGGCGGGACGGTAGCCGATCTGACCGCCGGTCGGGTGGCCGGGACTCGCCGGGGCGACCCGATTCGGCCTGGACGCACCAGTTCTGGAGGCCCGGCCCGGGAGACTGGTCGACGGCTGGCCGCTGTCAGGACCCGTGTCGCTCCTGCTCACCCTGCTCAAGGCGCTCCAGCCCCCTCGGTGGTGTGGTGTGGTGGTGCCGCGCTGCTCGCCAAGATCGAATCTACTTGGTGGACCGTTGCCGTTGTGACAAGTTCACCATCCGACGCTATGTCGACATGGCAATTTGGCGCGATGCATTCGATCACGAAGCGTGGCACCCGTCGACCCCCCTGTGAAGGGGGCGGGCGCAATGGTGGCTGGTTGTCACACGACCGATCACCCGCCGTCGCCGACCGCCACCCCTCTGTCATCGGCTTGGGCTGCGGCTTTGTCCAAGCGGAAGGGGGTGTCTGCAGATTGACTGAAAATAGGCGGTGGGAGACAGGGGCGCGCAGGCCATTCACGCGCGCCTCCTGAGGCCTGACGACACAGGGGTTCCGCCGTAGGCGCAAGAGTCGGAGCGGCGGGGTTGGCGTCCGAGCTCACGCACGGTTCCCGGCAGGACCCGTGGGGCGGACAGGTGGCCGGGCGCGACGGCCTCACCGTGCCGCGTGCCGGGCACGATGAACGCGCCGTGGGGCGCCGTGGGGCGCCGGGAGTCGCCGGGAGCCTGGGGAGTGGTGACCGCGGGCGCGCGGGTGCGCGGGTGCGCGGGGTGCAGGCGGTGCTCTGCGGCGGCGGCTGCCGGTGAGGTGCGCTGCAGTGGCCGGCTGACGGGCCGGCCGGTGCCCGCCCGTGAGCCCGTTATCGTCGGGCCATGGAGATACCGGGCCGGCTCGAACTGGCCAACGACAACGCGGCCGCGTTCCAACTCGCCCAGGCCGAGGCCCGGGGGTGGCTCGCTCTCCGGCGTCCCGGGTTCGCCGCGGTCCGGCCGGACCGCGGCCCCGAGCAGGTGGAGGCCGACCGCGTCGTGGTGACCCGGCCGTACGCCGACCCGAGCGCGCTGGAAGCCGAACTCGTGGAGCTCTTCAAGGAGTGGGACACCGGCCACCTCTGTCTCGAGGACCCGTACGGGCGCCTGGACCTCTCCCGTTTCGGCTGCGAGGCGGCGCGAGGGAAGCCGGTGATGGCCCGCCCGCCAGGTCCGCCCGATTCCGATGTCGATGCCGACGCCGACGCTGGCGCCAATGCTGACGCCGGCCGGCGCCGCTATCCGGCCGACGTCGGCCTGACGGTCCATGAGGTGATCGGCGTGGACGACCTCGCGGAGGCCGAGCGCACCGTGGTCCACGGCTTCCCCGAACTCGCCCGGTTGCCCTGGCAGCGCGGCGGCCTGTTCCCGGCCGCGCTGCTGGAACGTCCCGGCTACCGGGTCTGGCTGGCCCGGCGCGGAGGTACGCCGGCCAGCGCCTGCGTGACGTACGCCGACGGAGCGGCCGTGGGCGTGTACTGGGTCGCCACACTCCCGGAACACCGCTCGAAGGGAGCCGCCGGAGCCGTCATCGGCCAGGCCCTCGCGGCCCACCCTGACCGGCTCGCCACTCTGACGGCCACCGAGTCGGGCGAACCGCTCTACCGCCGGATGGGCTTCCGGGAACAGGGCGTGAGCCGCTGGTGGCGCTACCCGCGGACCGTTCCCGCGGCGTCATCGGCCGCGGGCCCGAGGTAGGTGGACTCGACGTAGCCCGACGTAACTCGACGTAGGCGGTCTGCGTGGCGATCGGCATCGCCACCCGCGTCCTGATCGACCGGAGGCCGGAGCAAGCACGCTCCGGGCACCCCGGACCGGTGCGGTGGCCGGCTGACTCGGTACCGGTCCCGGTCCCGGTCTCGCTCCCGGTCGCCGGCCCGGTCCCGATCTATGCGGGCTGGGCGGCCTGGCGGCCCTGGGCGGTCTGCGGCAGCTGTGTGGTCTGGGGGAGCTGCGCGGTCTGGGGAAGCTTCAGCGGACGGGGGAGCGGCGTGGCCGGTACGCCGGGGATGCCCGGGATGACCTGCGTCTCCGGTCCCACGCCCTGGACGCCCTGGGCGACACCCTGGACGATCCGTGCGGCACGGGCCAGTTGGGGCCGGAGCCGGGGTCGGGCCGGTGTCCGGGCAGCCCGGGAGCCGACCGCGGTCGGGGCGTTGCGCGCGGTCAGGACCATCCCGACGGCCTCGGGCAGCCCGCGGGCCTTCAGGGTCGGCCGGTACCCCTGTTCGCTCCAGGGGCGCCCGTGGTGCAGCCAGACGCTGCGCAGCCCCGTCGCCTCCGCGCCCGCGATGTCCGCCGGTGCATGGTCACCCACCATCCACGTTTCGGCGACCCAGTCGGCCATCGGCGGTACGCCGCATCGCTGTGCGGCGATCTCGAAGATCAACGGGTCGGGTTTGACGCAGTTCGCCTCCTCCGAGATCACCCAGCCGTCGACGAGGGCGGAGAGCCCGGTACGCCGGATCTTCTCCAGCTGCGGGCGGGTGCCCCCGTTGCTGACGATGCCGAGTGTCCAGCCTGCCGAGCGGGCGGCCCGGAGGGCTTGGACGTGTGAATCCGGACAGGCGATATGGGAGTTGATTCCCCGGCGATAGTGGGCAAGAAGAAGGTCGAGCGAGTGGTCGAGTCCGTAACGGCGTTTGGTGGCACCCAACACCGTCTCCCGGGGCACGTAGCCGCTCCCGTCGATGGTGGACATCCACTCGATGTCGGTGGCCGGCAGGCTGTGCTCGGCCAGGAAGTCCTGTGCCCAGGATCGGTAGGCGGCGTCCCTCGGGAGGAGCGTGTTGTCGAGGTCGAACAGGAGCAGCGACATGCGCAGCATGCTGCCAGTGACGAACCGTATGCATCTGGCAATTGCCAACGGGCGGCCCGAAATGCAGGGGAATGGCCGGATCGAGTCGACACTGTGTGACGGGAGGGATACGCGGGTCGGGTGGGGCGAAAGGGTTCAGGACGGATCGGCCGCGGGGGCAGGCGGAAGGGACAGGACGCAGGGGGATGACGGTCGGGTCACGTTGTGTGTATGTCCTGTTGCGTGCGGGCGACTGTTCGGTCAAGCTCCAGGGAACCTTCTCTCCGTTCGGGGCTCGGTACCGCCTCCGGCTCCGGTCGGCGGAGGGGGCGCGTTCGGTTCGGCGTGCACCCCGCCATTGGCGGGATCGTCCGCCGGATCCGGTCTCCGGCGCTGGGCCGGAGCCCCGGCTCGTCGTACTCTGAAAGGAACAGGTCGCATTCAGTGGTGCTCGGCGTGGACCGGCGCGATGCCGCGGAGTGGATCTGTTGTCGGGGCCGTTCAGGCCTCTCCTGTCGGCCCGCCTCAGTGTGAAGAGCTTTGAGCCATGGTTGGTTTTGAGCCTCCCGGATCCGCCCCTGCGGATGCCGCCGCGCGACGGGTCGATGACTCCGTACCGAGCCCCAGGGCGCCCCGGTGGCTTGCCCTGGCATGGGTGCGTGAGCTCGTCCGGTTGGGTCGGACGAACCGGGTGACGTTGAAGGGACAGGTGTCGGGGCGGCAGCGGGTGTCAGGGATGCCGGCGCCCCGGGCGGAAGCCGTACGCCGCGACGGCGCCGGCGACGCCGCACAGACCGGCGGTGCCGGGGCCGTGCCAGGACGGCGGACCGATGCCGGTCCGGTCGGCGGCCCGATGGACGGGGAGCCGGGCGTTCAGGAGCAGGCCGCGCGGGAACTGGATCCGGCCTTCCAGCACGGCGTGGTCGTCGGCTTCGACGGATCGTTGTCGAGTGAGCGTGCGCTGGCCTACGCCGTCGGCATGGCCAGGCGCTCACAGTGCGGGCTGGTGATCGTCCATGTGGCCAACCGGCTGCCGGCCACGGTCTGGGCGGGATGCGAGCCGCCGGTCTTCGTGGATCTACCCGACCACCGCACCGAGATCCTGGGGTTGGAACTCGCCTGTGCCGACTTCCTGGCCGGCGTGCCGTGGATCCTGGTCGAGCGTGGTGGGGACATCTGCCATGAGATCGAGGAGGTCGGCCGCGAGTACGCCGCCGACGCGATCGTCGTCGGCAGCACCCACGGGCTGCTGGGCAAGCTGTTCGGATCGGTGTCGAGCCGGCTGGCCCGCAGGGCCAACCGGCCCGTCATCGTGATCCCCTGACGGGGTGTCGGCGCCGACGGACGCACCGCCGAAGTAGGCGGTCCGGCGCCTGACCGGCCGGCCGGCAGCGCGTTGATCTCTCCGGCCGCCTGCCCGGGTGCCGCCCGGGTCGCCTCCGGTCGCCGACCGGCGTCAGGGTATAGCGGCTGGTGAGAGTGAGGGCGGAATCGGCCACGGGATCGAGCGTGCGGCCGGCGTGGCCGCGCACCGGTCGGCGGGTCGGTTGGATCGGTGGAACGGGCGGACTGGTTGGCGGGTCGGCGGGTCGGTGTGGCCCCCCGGGGCCGACCTGATGGCCGGCCCCGAGGGGGCGTGCCTCCGACAGCCGGTTGCCCCCGGTGGATGGGCTCCCGGCAGCCGGTCGGCGACGGATGTCCTTACCGGCAAGCCGGTTCAGTACTTCATGCCCAGCTCGCGCGCGATGAGCATGCGCTGCACCTCGGAGGTACCCTCGCCGATCTCCAGGATCTTGGAGTCTCGCCAGAACCTGGCGACCGGGAACTCGTTCATGAAGCCGTAGCCGCCGTGGATCTGGGTGGCCTCGCGAGCGTTGTCGACGGCGGCCTCGGACGCGTACAGCTTGGCGATCGCAGCCTCCTTCTTGAACGGCTCGTTGTGCAGCAGCCGGGAGGCGGCGTCCCGCCAGGCCAGGCGGGCGGTGTGGGCGCGCATCTCCATGTCGGCAAGCTTGAACTGGATGACCTGGTTGGCGCCGATCGGGCGGCCGAAGGCTCGGCGCTCGCCGGCGTACTTGAGTGACTCGTCGACACATCCCTGCGCCAGGCCGGTGGACAGGGCTGCGATGGCGATGCGGCCCTCGTCGAGGATCCGCAGGAACTGGGCGTAGCCGCGGCCGCGCGGGCCGAGCAGGTTTTCAGCGGGGACACGGCAGTCGGTGAAGGACAGTTCGCGGGTGTCGGAGGCGTTCCACCCGACCTTGGAGTACTTCTTGGACACCTGGAACCCCGGAGTTCCAGTGGGCACGATGATGGACGAGATCTCGCGGCTTGGCGAGGACTCCGTGCCACCTTCACTCGAACGAGCGATCGGTTCGGTCAGGGCGGTCACCGTGACCAGCCCGGTGATCTCGGTACCGGAGTTGGTGATGAAGCACTTGGTGCCGTTGATCACCCACTCGTTGGTGGCCTCGTCGAAGCGGGCCGTGGTGCGGGTCGCGCCGGCGTCGCTGCCGCCCTCGGGCTCGGTGAGGCCGAAGGCGCCGAGCATCTCGCCCGAGGTCAGCTTGGGCAGCCAGGTCCGCTTCTGCTCCTCCGTGCCGAACCGGTAGATCGGCATCGCGCCGAGCGAGACCGCGGCCTCCAGCGTGATGGCCACCGAGGAGTCCACCCGGGCCAGTTCCTCCAGCACCAGGCCGAGCGCGAAGTAGTCGCCGCCCATGCCGCCGTACTCCTCCGGGAAGGGCAGGCCGAACAGGCCCATCCGACCCATCTCCCGGATGATCTCGTACGGGAACTCGCCCTGCTCGTAGAAGTCGCCGATCTTCGGCGCCACCACGTCCTGGGAGAACTCTTCGACGGTGCGGCGCAGTTGCTCGTACTCGTGGTCCAGTCGGTGGTCGAGCATGGGGATCCTCCTGGGATCGGGCCGATGAGGCCGAGGTGAGGGAGATTCGGTGGGAGGCCGGAGGGTCCGGCGCGGACCGGTCGGTCCGGGGCGGGCCGGTGGCCGTTGCCGGGTCGGCGGGGTCAGCCGTCGGGCCCGACCGTGGTGTTCAGCTGTCGGTCCGGGGCCCGGACGCCGGGGTGGCCGGCGTCCGGGGGAGCACCCGGGGCGGAAGTGCGGGTTGTGACGGTCGCGGACCCGGCCGGGCTCGGTCGGCCGGGCTCAGTCGCCCGGGCCGAGCAGGGCGCGGACGGTCCGCGACTGGCTGGGTCGGCCGAGCTGCCGGGCCATCCAGCCACTGGTCGCGACGAGGGAGGTCAGGTCGACCCCGGTCTCGATGCCCAGGCCGTGCAGCATCCAGACCAGGTCCTCGGTGGCGAGGTTGCCGGTGGCGCTCTTGGCGTACGGGCAGCCACCAAGGCCGCCCGCCGACGCGTCCACCACCGTCACGCCGCTCCTGAGCGCGGCGAGGGTGTTGGCCAGCGCCTGGCCGTACGTGTCGTGGAAGTGCACCGCGAGCCGCTCGATCGGCACGCCGACCCGCACGAACGCGGCCAGCAGGCCCTGCACCTGGCCCGGGGTGGCCACCCCGATGGTGTCGCCGAGGCTCAGCTCGGTGCAGCCGAACTCGAGCAGCTGCAGACCGTGGCGGACCACCTGCTCGGCGGCCACCGGGCCCTCCCACGGGTCGCCGAAGCACATCGAGAGGTAGCCGCGGACCGGCACCCCGGCCGCGGTGGCCCGCTCGACGACCGGCCGGAACATCGCCATCGCCTCGTCCGCGGACCGGTTGAGGTTGCGCCGTGCGAAGGTCTCGGTGGCGCTGGCGAAGACCGCGACGTCGGAGACCTGGTGCTCGAACGCCCGGTCCAGGCCGCGCTCGTTCGGCACCAGCACCGGCAACCGGAGTCCCGGGTGCTTCCCGGGCAGGTCGGCCAGCCGGGGCATCAGCTGTTCGGCGTCGGCCAGCTGGGGCACCCACTTCGGGTGGACGAAGCTGGTCGCCTCCACGGTGCGGAGCCCGGCGGCGGCGAGCCGGGCGATGAACTCGGCCTTCACCTCCAGCGGCACCAGGGCGCTCTCGTTCTGCAGCCCGTCGCGCGGCCCGACCTCGTGGATCCGTACCCGGGCCGGCAGTGTCGGGTCGGTCACCGGGTCGGGCAGACCGAGTTCGAGCACGCCCGGCTCGCGGCCGCCGTCCCCCGCCGCGGTGGTACCGGCGTCCGCAGCGGTCGCCGCCTGCGCGGTGGCGGTGTCCGGCGCGGGCTCGTGCTGCGCCTGCGCCGTCACGATGCCACCTCCACGGGTGAACCTGCCTGGGCGGCTGCGGCGTCCTCGGGCGCCGTCACCACGGCGAGCAACTCGTCCATCGCGACGGTGCCGCCCGCGGTGGCCCGGAGTTCGCTGACCGTGCCGTCGTAGGGGGCCGCGATCACATGCTCCATCTTCATCGCCTCCAGGACCAGCAGGGCCTGCCCGCGCTTGACCTGCTCGCCGACGGCGGCCTTGACCACCGTCACCGTGCCGGGCATCGGCGCGGTGAGGGCGCCGTGCTGGGTGGCGCCGGCGGCGGTGCGCTCGGCGACCGGGTCGTAGGGGTGGACCGCCGCGGCGTCGCCCGCCAGACCCAGCCAGCGGACCGGGTGAAACGGCGCGTTGTCAGTGGTGTGTGCGAACGTCGTCTGCAACCCGTCGACGGTGACGGTGAGCCGGTGTCCGGCACGGGTGGCCCGGGCGCGCCGGATCGGTCCGTCGCCGAGCCGGACGTCCAGGTCAGCGCCACCGCCTGACGGATTGTCAGTGGCGTCTGCAAGGGTGGCCGCGGTGCTGGGGCGGACCTGGACGGTGACCGGGTCCCGGCCCGGCAGCCGGAGGTGGTGGGTGGTCCAGGCGGCCTCGCCGCCCATGCGCCACCCGGACGGAAGGGAGAACGGATCGGTCCAGCCGCCGCCCGCCGTGGCGGGGTCGAGCTCCAGTTGCCGGGCCAAGGCGGCGGCGTGGAGGAGCAGTTCCACCGCAGTCGCCTCGGAGGCCGGTGTTTCGGGGCCGGGCGCTTCGGATCCGGCCGCGGGTGACGGCTCGTTCGAGCCACCCCGAGCGTCGGTGGAAGTGCCGGCGTCGGTGTCGGTACCGGTGGAAGTGCCGGCGTCGGTGTCGGTCTGGGCGTACGGAGAGGCCAGCAGTACAGGGGTCTGCTGGGTGGTCCGTTCGACCAGTCCGGTGTCCAGGTGCCCGGAGACGACGTCCGGGTGTGCCAGCAGGCGCCGGAGGAAACCGGTGTTGGTCGTCACGCCGAGGATCTCGGTGTCGGCGAGTGCGGCGCGCAGTCTGCGCAGCGCGGTCGGGCGGTCGGGCCCGTACGCGATGACCTTCGCCAGCATGGGGTCGTACAGGCTGCCGATCTCGGTGCCGGCCGTGACACCGCTGTCCACCCGGATGCCTTCGCCGGTCGGCTCGCTCAGGTACAGGATCCGGCCGCCGGTGGGCAGGAAGTCGCGGTCGGGGTCCTCGGCGCAGATCCGGGCCTCGACGGCGTGGCCCAGGAAGGAGACGTCCGTCTGCTCGAACGGCAGCGGCTCGCCGGCGGCGACCCGAAGCTGCCACTCCACCAGGTCCAGCCGCTGGGGGTGCGCGGTGTCCGCTCCCACGGCGATGGCCAGCTCGGTGACCGGGTGCTCGACCTGGAGCCGGGTGTTCATCTCCATGAAGAAGAAGTCCATGACCCCCTCGGGGGCGGGCCGGTCCGGGTCCAGGCCGGGCACGATGAACTCCACCGTGCCCGCCCCGGTGTAGCCGCAGGCCTCGGCTGCCCGGACGGCGGCCTCGCCCATGGCCGCGCGGGTCTCCGGGTTCAGAAGGACGGAGGGTGCCTCTTCGATCAGCTTCTGATGGCGGCGCTGCAGGCTGCACTCGCGCTCGCCGAGGTGGACGGTCCGGCCGTGGGTGTCGGCCAGGACCTGGACCTCGATGTGCCGTGGGCGGTCGACCCAGCGCTCCAGCAGCAGGGTGTCGTCGCCGAACGCGGTGCGGGCCACCCGGCGGGCCGCCGCGAGCTCGGCCGGGAGGTCGGCGGGGTCGCGGACCAGTCGCATGCCCTTGCCGCCGCCACCGGCGGACGGCTTGAGCAGGACGGGGTAGCCGATCTCGTCCGCCGCCCGGGTCAGGTCCTCGTCGGTCGGCGAGCCGCCCTGGCTGCCCGGGACCACGGGCACGCCGGCGACCCGGACGGCCTCCTTGGCGTTGATCTTGTCGCCCATCAGCTCCACCGCACCCGGCGGCGGGCCGATGAACGCCAGCCCGGCCTCGGCGCAGGCCCGGGCGAAACCCGGGTTCTCCGCGAGGAACCCGTACCCGGGGTGGACGGCCTGGGCACCGGTCCGCCGGGCCGCGGCCAGGATCTGGTCGGTGCGCAGGTAGGTCTCGGCGGCCGAGCTGTCGCTGCGGTCCGTCGGTCCGAGGCGTACGGCCAGGTCGGCGGCGCGGACGTGGGGCGCGTCGGCGTCCGCGTCGCTGTGGACCGCGACCGACCGGACGCCGAGCCGCCGCAGTGTGCGGATCACCCGCAGGGCGATCTCGCCCCGGTTGGCGACGAGAACGGTGTCGAACATGGGAGGTGTTCCTCCTGGTCGAGGAGAGCCGCCTGGGTGTGGCGGCCGGGGTGGGGCAGCGAGGGTGTGCGGTTCGGGTTCGGTCGGTCCGGACGGTCCAGGCAGTTCGGGCGACCCAGGCAGTTCGGGCGGTACGGCCGGGGACGGCCGCCGGTCACATGCGGAAGACGCCGTACGGCCGCGGTTCGGCCAGCGGTGCGTTGGCGCAGGCGGTGAGGGCGAGGCCGAGCGCCGTGCGGGTGTCGAGCGGGTCGATCACGCCGTCGTCCCAGAGCCGGGCGGTGGCGTAGTACGCGTTGCCCTGGCGCTCGTACTGCTCCCGGACCGGACGCTTGAACTCGTCCTCGGCCTCGACGGGCCACTGCTCGCCCTGGGCCTCCAACTGGTCCCGGCGCACGGTGGCCAGCACGGACGCGGCCTGCTCGCCGCCCATCACCGAGATCTTCGCCCCGGGCCACATCCACAGGAACCGCGGCGAGTACGCCCGGCCGCACATCGAGTAGTTACCGGCACCGTACGAGCCGCCGATCACCACCGTCAGCTTGGGCACCCGGGTGCAGGCCACCGCGGTGACCATCTTCGCCCCGTGCTTGGCGATCCCGCCGGCCTCGTACTGGCGGCCGACCATGAAACCGGTGATGTTCTGCAGGAACAGCAGCGGGATACCGCGCTGGTCGCACAGCTCGATGAAGTGCGCGCCCTTGAGCGCGGACTCGGCGAACAGCACGCCGTTGTTGGCGACGATGCCCACCGGGTGCCCGTGGATCTTGGCGAACCCGGTCACCAGGGTGTTCCCGTACTCGGCCTTGAACTCGGCGAAGCGGCTGCCGTCGACCAGCCGGGCGATCACCTCGCGGACGTCGTACGGCGTGCGCGGGTCCACCGGCACCGCGCCGTACAGCCCGGCGGGGTCGACGGCCGGCGGCTCCACCGGCGCCAGCGGCCAGGGCCGGGGCGCGCGCGGGCCGAGCCCGGCGACGATGGTGCGGACGATGGACAGCGCGTGTGCGTCGTCCTCGGCCAGGTGGTCGGTCACCCCGGAGGTGCGGGAGTGGAGGTCGCCGCCGCCGAGCTCCTCGGCCGTCACCACCTCACCGGTCGCGGCCTTCACCAGCGGGGGGCCGCCGAGGAAGATGGTGCCCTGGTTGCGGACGATCACGGCCTGGTCGCTCATGGCCGGGACGTACGCCCCGCCCGCCGTGCAGGAGCCGAGCACCGCGGCGATCTGCGGGATGCCGGCGGCCGACAGCCGGGCCTGGTTGTAGAAGATCCGGCCGAAGTGGTCCCGGTCCGGGAAGACCTCGTCCTGCATCGGCAGGAAAGCGCCGCCCGAATCGACCAGGTAGATGCACGGCAGCCGGTTCTCCAGGGCCACCTCCTGCGCGCGCAGGTGCTTCTTGACCGTCATCGGGTAGTAGGTGCCGCCCTTGACGGTGGCGTCGTTGGCCACCACCACGACCTCGCGGCCGGCCACCCTGCCGATCCCGGCGATCACGCCGGCGGCGGGCGCCGCGCCGTCGTACAGGCCGTCGGCCGCCAGCGGGCAGAGCTCCAGGAAAGGGGAGCCCGGGTCGAGCAGGGTGTCCACCCGGTCGCGCGGGAGCAGCTTGCCGCGGGAGGTGTGCCGGGCCCGCGCCTTGGCGCCGCCGCCGAGCGCGGCGGCCGAGAGCTTCGCCCGGAGTTCGGCGACCAGGGCCCGGTGCGCCTCGACATTGGCCTTGTAGGCCGCGGACCCCGGGTCCGCCGCGCTCTCCAGCCGGGGCGCGGGCGCGGCGGCAGCGCTGCTGCGGCCCGAGCCGGCCGCTCCGTCGAGGTCGGCGACGCCGTCGAGGCCGAGCCCGGAACGGGCCGCCACGCTGGCGTTGGCGCCGACCGCCGCACCGGTCGTCGATCCAAAGGTTGAGAGGACCATCCCAAGAGCTCCCTTGCCCTCGGAGCCGAAGAGGTGGGCGGACGGAGGTGCCCGCGCCCCCATGTTAATGACCGTTAACTCCTGCCGTCAGGTTAACCGGCGATAACCCGGCTGTCTACGATGGGCGGCATGTCGAACGCCCCAGCCGCCTCCGGGCTCACCCGTCGCGATCAGATCCGCAAGGAGGCCGCCCGGCTGTTCGCGGCCCGCGGCTTCCTCGGGGTCGGGGTCGACGAGATCGGCAAAGCCGTCGGCATCAGCGGCCCCGGCCTCTACCGCCACTTCGCGGGCAAGGACGCCATGCTCGCCGACCTGCTGGTCGGGATCAGCGAGCGGCTGCTGGACGAGGGCCGCCGCCGCGCCGCCCAGGCCGACGGCCCCGTCGCCGTACTGGACGCCCTGATCCGCGGCCACGTCGACTTCGCGCTCGACGACCCGGATCTGATCACTCTGCACGACCGCGAGCTGCTGCACCTCAAGGAGGACGACCGGCGGCGGGTGCGCCGGCTGCAGCGCAAGTACGTGGAGCTCTGGGTGGAGATCGTCCGCGAGGCGTACCCGAGCCTCGCCGACCCCGGGGCCGAGCCGCTGGCCAGGGCCGCCGTGCACGCGGTCTTCGGGCTGCTGAACTCGACCCCGCACAGTGCCGGGTCCAGCCAGGCCCAGCCGGACCGTTCGGCCCTGCCGCGGGACGGCATGGCGACCCTGCTGCGCGGTCTGGCCCAGGGGGCGTTCGCGGCGGCCGCCGACGCCGCCGGGAGCCCGGCCGCAGCCTGAGCCCCGCACCGCCCAACCGCCCTGCACGCTCCCCGCAAAGGCTCCTCACGCCCCCGTCGCCCCTCGGGCGCCCCTGCGGCGTCGCGACCTTCGCGCGGCGGCGCGACCTTCCTGCGGCGTCGGCACATCGGCCGGCCCACCCTGGCGTCGACCGCGCCGGACGGCGCCGGCGGTCGGCAGATCTAGGACCAACGGGGGATCCGGCCGAGGCCGCCCGTCCGCTGCGGCGGGGCGGCCGGGCGGGGCATGGTGGGAGGGCGGGAAGGAACCGCGGCCACCGGTCGTTGAGCCTGCCGTCCGTTCATCTCGTTCGACCGCGATGGACGCCCCACCTGCGAATGGTTAGCATCCCTAAATATGCCTGAGAATCAAGGTTCCACCGCGGAGATATCCCGGCGAAACGGCAGGACCAGCGAGAACACCGGCAGCAGCCGCCACGGGCACGCAGCCACCGGGCGGCCGACGCCGTCCACCGGGCAGCCGAAGCCCTCCCGCGGGACCCCGGCCCCGTCGCCGACCGCGCCCGCTTCCCGGGCCGGCGCGGGGTGGCTGCGACGCCTGTCCGGCTACTGCTGGCACTACCGCCGCAACGTTCTGCTGGCGTTCGGCGCCTCGCTCCTCGGCATGGCGGTGACCGCGGTCGTCCCGCTGGTCACCAAGCTGATCATCGACGACGTGATCACCGCGCACACCCGGCCGCTCGCCCCCTGGGCGATCGTGCTGGTGCTGGCCGCGCTGCTGGTCTTCGTCTCGACCCAGGTGCGCCGCTACTACGGTGGCCAGCTCGCACTGGACGTCCAGCACGAGATGCGGGCCGACCTGTTCCGCTCCCTCACCCGTCTGGACGGTGCCCGGCAGGACAGGCTCGACACCGGCCAGGTGGTCGGCCGGGCCACCTCCGACCTCCAGCTGGTCAACGGGCTGCTGTCGATGCTCCCGATGATGACCGGCTACCTGCTGATGTTCGGGATGTCCCTCGGCGTGATGCTGTGGCTCTCGCCGCCGCTCACCCTGATCGCCCTGGTGATGGGCCCCGTGCTGTGGTGGCTCAGCACCCTGAGCCGCAAGCGCCTGTTCCCGGCCACCTGGGCCGCGCAGCAGGAGGCCGCCGCGGTCGCCGGCGTGGTCGACGCGGCCGTCGGCGGTGTCCGGGTGGTCAAGGGCTTCGGCCAGGAGGCCCAGGAGCGGACCAAGCTGGAACGGGTGTCCCGCGACCTGTACGCGGCCCGGCTCCGTTCGATCCGGCTGAACAGCCGCTACACCCCGGCCATGCAGGCCGTACCGGCGCTCGCGCAGGTCGCCGTGCTCGCGTTGGGCGGCTGGCTCGCGGTCCGCGGCAACGTCTCGCTCGGCACCTTCGTCGCCTTCTCGACCTACGTCGCCCAGCTGACCGGCCCGGTACGGATGCTGGCCATGGTGATCACCGTCGGCCAGCAGGCCAGGGCCGGTGTCGAGCGGGTGATGCAGCTGGTCGACCAGCAGCCGAAGATCAAGGAACGCCCGGATGCCCACGCGCTCGACCCCGCGCTCGCCGCGCCCGGCACCCCCGCCCTCGAACTGGCCGGCGTCGACTTCCACTACGACCACGAGCACGACGAGCACGACGAGCACGACGAGCACGACGAGAACGACGAGAACGAGGATCGCGAGGAGCCCGAGCCCGACGGTCACGACGGTCACGACGACGGCCTCGCGTCCGCCGGGCCCGCGCGCAGCGAGCAGGCGGCACGGAAGGCCGAGCCCGTCCTGCACCGCCTCGACCTGAGCGTCGCCCCCGGCGAGACCGTCGCCCTGGTCGGTGCCTCCGGTTCGGGCAAGTCCACCGTGGCGCAGCTGGTCCCGCGCTTCTACGACCCGGTCGCCGGTGAGATCCGGCTCTTCGGGCACGACCTGCGCGAGCTGACCCTCGACTCGGTCCGCTCCACCGTCGGCATCGTGCCGGAGGACAGCTTCCTGTTCTCCGACACCGTCCGGACCAACATCTCCTACGGCCACCCGGAGGCCACCGAGGAGCAGATCACGGCGGCCGCCCGGGCCGCCCAGGCGGACGGCTTCATCGGCGAACTGCCCGACGGGTACGACACCAAGGTCGGCGAGCAGGGCCTCACCCTCTCCGGTGGTCAGCGCCAGCGGATCGCCCTGGCCCGCGCGATCCTCAGCGACCCGCGGATCCTGCTGCTCGACGACGCGACCTCGGCCGTCGACCCGCGGGTGGAGGCGGAGATCCACGAGGCGCTGCGCAGCGTGATGGAGGGCCGCACCACCCTGCTGATCGCGCACCGGCGCTCGACCCTCCAGCTCGCCGACCGGATCGCGGTGCTCGACCGCGGCCGCCTGGTCGACCTCGGCACCCACGACGAGCTGGAAGAGCGATGTCCGCTGTACCGGGCGCTCATCACCGACCCGGACGCGCTCGCCGAGCCGGAGCCCCCGCTCGACGACGCCGCCGACCCCGCAGGCGCCGCAGCCCCCGCCGACCAGGCCGGAACCCCGGCTGCTTCCACCGGCTCGGCCGCCCCGGCCGAGTCCACCGGCCCCGCCGCCCGGGCCCCGCGCGGTCCGGCCGGTGCCACCCCCGACCTGCTCGCCAAGGTCGCCGCCCTTCCTCCGGCCACCGACACACCGGAGGTCCCGGTCGCCGCCGCCGAGGCCGGCGACCCGGACTTCAGCCTCCGCCGGCTGCTCGCCCCGTTCCGGCGTCCACTGGCGCTGGCGCTGGCGCTGGTCGCCCTGGACACGGCGGCCGGTCTGGCCATCCCGATCCTGATCCGGCACGGCATCGACGACGGTGTGACCAAGGCCGCAATGTCCGGGGTGGCGGTCGCCGCGCTCGCCGCGCTGGTGATCGTGCTGCTCGACTGGCTGGTGCAGACCACCGAGACCAGGATCAGCGGCCGGACCGGTGAGCGGGTGCTGTACACCCTGCGGCTCAAGATCTTCGCCCACCTCAACCGGCTCGGGCTGGACTACTACGAGCGTGAGCTGACCGGCCGGATCATGACCCGGATGACCACCGACGTCGACTCGATCTCGACCTTCCTGCAGACCGGCGTGGTCACCGCGGTGGTCAGCCTGCTGACCTTCTTCGGC
Organism: Kitasatospora sp. MBT63; assembly: GCF_000710465.2. Taxonomy (GTDB): domain Bacteria; phylum Actinomycetota; class Actinomycetes; order Streptomycetales; family Streptomycetaceae; genus Kitasatospora. The sequence continues at coordinate 30,648 of NZ_JAIZ01000049.1, forward strand.
ATCTTCGTCGCGCTGCTGGTCATCGACGCCGGGCTGGCCCTGGTGGTGTTCGCCGTGCTGCCCCTGCTGGTGGTGGCCACCCTGGTGTTCCGCAAGAAGTCGGCGGCCCAGTACCAGATCTCCCGTGACCTGATCAGCACCGTCAACGCCGACCTCCAGGAGAACGTCGCCGGGATGCGGATCGTCCAGGCGTTCCGCCGCCAGGACATCAACACCGACCGGTTCGTCGCCAACGGACTCGCCTACCGGGACGCCCGGGCCCGCGCGCAGCTCTACATCTCGCTCTACTTCCCGTTCGTCCAGTTCCTGTCCAGCGTCGCCGCCGCCCTGGTGCTGATCGTCGGCGCCTCCCGGGTGGAGGCGGGCACCCTGACCATCGGCGCCCTGGTCGCCTACCTGCTCTACATCGACCTGTTCTTCGCACCGGTCAACCAGCTCTCCCAGGTCTTCGACGGCTACCAGCAGGCCGCAGTCGGCCTCGGCCGGATCCGCGACCTGCTGCGCACCCCGACCAGCACCCCGCAGGCCGAGCGGCCCGTTCCGGTGGCGGACCTGCGCGGCGAGATCGAGTTCGCCGGGGTCGGCTTCGCCTACAACGGCGGTGGAGAGGGCAACCCGCAGGTGCTCACCGGCATCGACCTGAGGATCCCGGCCGGGCAGACCGTCGCTCTGGTCGGCGAGACCGGCGCGGGCAAGTCGACCCTGGTCAAGCTGGTCGCGCGGTTCTACGACGCGACGGTCGGCACGGTCCGGATCGACGGCTGCGACGTCACCTCGTACGACCTGGAGCAGTACCGGCACCGCCTGGGCGTCGTCCCGCAGGAGGCGTACCTGTTCGCGGGCACCGTGCGCGAGGCCATCGCGTACGGCCGGCCCGAGGCCACCGACGCCGAGATCGAGGAGGCCGCACGGGCGGTCGGCGCGCACGAGATGATCATGCGGCTGGTCGACGGCTACGGGCACCCGGTCGCCGCCCGCGGCCGCAACCTCTCGGCCGGGCAGCGCCAGCTCATCGCGCTGGCCCGGGCCGAACTGGTCAACCCGGACCTGCTGCTGCTCGACGAGGCGACCGCGGCCCTGGACCTGGCCAGCGAGGCCGCCGTCAACCGGGCCGCCGAGCGGCTCAGCGGCGGACGCACCACCCTGGTCATCGCCCACCGGCTCAGCACCGCCGAACGCGCCGACCGCGTGGTGGTGCTGGACCACGGCCGGGTGGTGGAGGACGGCACCCACAGCGAACTGCTCGCCCTCGGCGGCACCTACACCCGCCTGTGGGAGGCGTTCATCGCGGACGGCCACCCGGCACCCGTCGGCACCTGAGCCCCGTCGGCCCGGCCGGCCCGCCCCTACCCCCGGTGGGTACGGGCAGACCGGCCAACGGTCGACCAGCACTCGACCAGTGGTCAGGCGGCAATCGGGTAGCGGTCGGGTAGCGGTCAGGCGGCGATCAACGAGGTCAGCAGCGACCCCGGGCGCATCCCCTTCGGGAGGTCGCTGACCTGGCCGTCACCCACCTCGACCACCCGCCATCCGCCGCCGTCCGCGCGCTGGGCCAGGTCGGTGGTGATGAAACGGCAGCCGAGCCGGCGGACCAGCGGCCGGACCTCGGACAGATCCGGTTCGGGCTCCAGCTCGGGAACGTCCGGGTGCGGCCCGACCAGCACCGGTTCGCCGTCCACCCACCAGACCCGGGCCTCCTGGGTGCGGCCCGCCTCGTCGCGCGCGAACTCCTCGTACCGCCGCAGCACCACCCCGCCCGCCAGGAACTCGCCCTGCAGCTCGACGAAGCGCCCGACCACCCGCCCGAGCCCCTCCAGGTCGGCGAGGTCCGGAACGTAACAGGCCTCGTCCCACTCGTGCTTGCGGGACTTCACGTAGTCCTTCACCACCGCCGGACCCCGTCCGCCCAGCAGCTCGGCCGCCGCCGCGAGCGCCCGGCTGTCCGGTGCGCCACCCGGGATCCAGGTGCTCGCCGGCGTCACACCGTCGAACACCTCGTACCAGCCGGGCAGTTGGTGCGCATCCGCATAGCCGGCCGGGGTGGTCAGCAGACTGCAGTCCCGGGCGGCGAGCGCCTCGCCGAGCGCCGCGTACGCCGCGACCGGCATCATCCACCCCCGGTACCAGAGCGGCCCCTGCCCGGGCGGGACCCGCCGGACGGCCTGCTCGGCGTCGCCCGCGAGCAGCGCGTCATGGTCGACCAGGACGCTCTCGCCGCCCAACTCCCTTACCTGCTGCGCCTCCCAGACGTAGTGCGGGTCGGGGCGGCGCGGTGCGAGCGGGTCCGCCGGAAAGAGGATCGAGGGTGCCTGCATGTGGATCAGGGTACGGCGGAACCGCCGTGCTGACAGGGCGGTTCCGGTCCGGTGGGACACGCGCCACAGCCACCGAAACCGGTCGACACGCCCCGGCGGCGGCTGTCAGGGTGGCCCGATGCGCATTCCGCGGCTACGGCCGAACCGGCTGGTCCGGCGCCGGCCCCGGCAGGCGGCCCGGACGGCCGTCCTCGACCCGCAGGGCTGGGTCTTCCTGCTGCGCTCCGACAACAGCGAGGTCGGCGTGCACTGGAACATGCCCGGCGGCGGCCTGGAGGAGGACGAGTCCCCGCAGGACGGCGCGCGCCGGGAACTCCACGAGGAGACCGGCTGGACCGACCTGGCACCCGGCCCGCTGCTGTGCACCTGGGAGCACGACTTCACCTGGCACGGCATCCCCGTCCGGCAGCACGAGCACATCTTCCTCGGCCGGGGCCCGCGCAGGCAGCCGGCCGGCGACCTGAGCGCCGTCCACCGGACCGACGGGATCCTCGACTGGCGCTGGTGGAGCCCCGCCGAGCTGGCCCGCGCCGACGCCGGACCGTTCTGGCCGCCGAACCTGCCTGCGCTGCTGGACACCGTGCGCCCGGACTGGTCGAACGGCCTCGCGCCGACCGAACCGGTCCACCTCGGGTACGTCCCGAACGGGCCACCGCGAGGGCGCTGACATCGCGGCCCCGCCGCGACCCCGCCGCGGACGGGCTGCTGATCGGCAGCGGGCGGCCAGGCGGCGGATCGGCCGGGTGGGGCCCGCTGGTCTCAGAAGTTCCGGGGCCGGCGGTTCTCGGCCTTCCAGCCGTGCAGGTCGAGCTCCCGGTCGTGCAGCGCGTCGGGATTGATCAGCACCGACAGCCGCACCCCAGCCAACTGCTCGAACACGAGCCCGGTCGCGGCCAGCAGCAACTCGGTCGGCACCGACACCACGATCGCGGCCCGCCACGAGGGCAGCACCACCTGGCTGGTCCCACGGCCGGCCCGCACCAGGGTGGCGGCCACCCGCAGCGGCGGCCGGCCGCTCGACTGGGCCGCCACCTCCAGATGGGCGGGGGAGGCACCGATCAGCACCCCCAGCGGCGCGCCCGCCTTCACCGCGGCGGTCCCGTCGGTGGTCCCGTCAGCCGTCCCGTCGGCCGTCCCGTCCTGGACCGGCGACCCCACCGACGCCTCGGCGGGGCCGTAGTCCGCCACCGGCCCGGCCGCCCGCGCGCCGTTCTCCGGGGACCCCGGCTGCGGATGGATCCGGCTCAGCCGGCGCGAGGGCGTCGGCCGCCGCAGCCGCCGCAACTGCCCGCCGACGGCCTCCGCACCCACCCGCGCGCCCGTTTCCGGTCCGTACTCCGCCACCGGCCCGGCCGCACCCGGCCCCGCACCCGGCCGCGCGCCCCGGTCCGCCGTCGAGCGGTGGTCCGGTGGCGGGAGTTCCCGCGACAGATCCACCCCGGCGGCCTCCAGCAGACGGCGCACCTCCGCCTCCGGCTGGTGACAGGCAGCGGCCAACTCCCCAACGTCCGCGCCCCGTTCGTAGGCCGTCCGGAGCCGGGCACCGAGCGCGCCGAGCAGCTTGGCGGCCGTCCGCGCCTCGACGTCGGCGCTGCCGGCCGGCAGCGCGTCACCGGCCTGCCAGAGCTCCGGCCGGTCGCGTACCGGTCCGTCAGCTGACGGCCGGTCGGGCTGGGCAGGTTCGGACGTGGACCTGGTCCGGTCGAGCGTGGTCATCGGTTACGGGCCCTCCGTGTGCGGGACACCGACGATCCTGCCCCACAAGCCGTGACGGGCCAAGGGCGCCCCGGCCCCACGGCACACCACCGGCAGAAAACCCCCACCGCCGCCGCCCGCCCCCGGCGTAGCATCGGCGGCATGAAGCCCCCGCACCTCGCTTCCAGCCTGAGCTGGTGGCCGTCCTAGGACGGCCACCCCTTCAGCACGACCAGGGCCGTCCGCTCGGACGGCCCTGTTACATCTCCTGACGGACAGGTCCCCGACCGCCGCGGACGGCCGCACCCACCCCGCGCCCGCGCCCGTCACCGGAGGTCCACCCCCGTGCACACCGTCGAATCCGTCCGCCGCAGCCCGCACGCCCACCGTGTCCTCACCGGCGACCGCCCCACCGGCCCGCTCCACCTCGGGCACTACTTCGGCACCCTCCAGAACCGCATCCGCCTCCAGGACGCCGGGGTCGAACTCTTCCTGGTGATCGCCGACTACCAGGTCCTCACCGACCGGGACGTCGCCGACCGCCCGGCCGAGCACGCCGAGAACCTGGTGCTCGACTACCTGGCGGCCGGAGTCGACCCCCAGCGGGCCACGGTCTTCACCCACAGCTCCGTCCCCGCGCTCAACCAACTGCTGCTGCCCTTCCTCAGCCTGGTCAGCGTCGCCGAACTCGGCCGCAACCCGACCGTCAAGGACGAGATCGCACACTCCCGGCAGTCCGCCGTCAGCGGCCTGATGTTCACGTACCCGGTCCACCAGGCGGCCGACATCCTGTTCTGCAAGGCCGACCTGGTCCCCGTGGGCCAGGACCAGCTCCCGCACCTGGAAACCACCCGCACCATCGCCCGGCGCTTCAACGACCGCTACCGGACCGGCCTGTTCCCCGAACCCGAGGCACTGCTCTCCACCGCCCCCCTGCTCCCGGGCACCGACGGCGGCAAGATGAGCAAGAGCCGCGGCAACGCCATCGCGCTGGGCGCCACCGAGGACGAGACGGCCCGGCTGATCCGCGGCGCCACCACCGACGCCGACCGGCACATCGGCTACGACCCCCGGAACCGGCCGGGAGTCGCCGGCCTGCTCCAGCTCGCCGCGCTCTGCCAGGACCGCGACCCGCACGACGTGGCCGCGGAGATCGGATCCGGCGGCGCCGCCCGGCTCAAGGCCACCGTCACCGAGGCGGTCAACGAGCACCTGCGCCCGCTGCGCCGCCGACGCGCCGAACTCGCCACCGACCGGGGCCACCTGAGGGCCGTCCTCGCCGCCGGCAGCGAACGGGCCAACGCCGTCGCGAACGCCACCCTCGACGAAGTACGGGCCGCCATGGGCTCGCTCTGACGCGCCCGGGACGCCGAGGCCGCGGAGTCCGCCGGAGTCCGTGGGGCACGGGGGAGGCGCCGCGAATTCCGGCCCGCCTACGGGGGATAACGTCATCGGCAGTGCACCGACGACCGGAAGGGCCTGTCGATGGTTCAGCTACCGTCCCCGCCGGCCGACCGCGGCCCCCGACCGCGCCACCTGGTCCCCGGTGACCAGGTGGCGCTGGTCGCGCCCAGCGGCCCGGTCGACCCAGCCCGGCTGGCACTCGGCACCCGGATCCTCCGGTCCTGGGGCCTGCGGCCGCGCCCCGCACCGCACCTCCTTGACCGCCACCCTGTCCTCGGCCACCTCGCCGGCACCGACGCCGACCGCGCGGCCGACTTCCAGCAGGCCTGGCTCGACCCCGGAACGGCGGCGGTCTTCTGCGCCCGCGGCGGCTACGGCACCCAGCGCATGGTCGAGCTGATCGACTGGGACGCGCTGCGCGCCGCACCTCCCAAGATCCTGGTCGGCTTCAGCGACGCCACCGTCCTGCACGAGGCGGTCGCCCGGCACCTGGGCATCCCCACCCTCTACGGACCCATGCCCGGCGCCGTCTCCTTCTCCGCCGACCCCCCGACCGCCGAGCACCTGCGCCGCACCCTGTTCGAGCCCGCCGGCACCACGGTGCTGACCTCCCGCACCGCCGCCACCCTCGTCCCCGGCCGGGCCCGCGGCACCACCGCC
>NZ_JAIZ01000050.1 GCF_000710465.2 Kitasatospora sp. MBT63
CGAACCCACGTCCACCAAGATCGGTACGACAACGGCTTCTAAGTATCTCTACGCAGCTGCATTGCGAGTCGATGGTCGATCATCTGGGGGTCCGCCAGCCCCCGTTATGTTCTTCGCGGCCCTGCAAGAGGGCCGCTGGCCTCCGGGCCCGGCATGACTGTGTCCCCCTGTCGAAGAGATGACCTGGGGGGTGGTGTCACCGGGCCCGGAGGTGTCGTCGGAGACGCTGATGAGAGGTCCGGCCACCGCCCGGTCCGGCGCAATGCCGGACGGCCGCAGGCGGCAGGTCTGCACAACGTGGATGCGCGCGTACGACACCACCGCCGAGGCCGGCTCGTCCGACTCCCCTGGAAGGGTGCGATGTTCGACACCGAAGACGTGGGCGTGTTCCTCGGCCTGGACGTCGGTAAGACCGCTCACCACGGCCACGGCCTGACCCCGGCAGGCAAGAAGGTCTTCGACAAACCGCTGCCCAACAGCGAGCCGAAACTGCGGGCCGTCCTCGAGAAGCTGGCCGCGAAGTTCGGCACTGTCCTGGTGATCGTGGACCAGCCCGCCTCCATCGGCGCCCTGCCTCTGACCGTCGCCCGCGCGGCCGGCTGCCAAGTCGCCTACCTTCCAGGACTGGCCATGCGACGAATCGCCGATCTCTACCCCGGCGAGGCGAAGACCGACGCCAAGGACGCCGCAGTGATCGCGGACGCGGCACGCACCTAACTCGTGCTCGCCAGGCAGACCGCCTGTTCATCAACAACCAGCCGACCCGCCAGGCCAGCACATCCGGGCCTCAATTGCGGACCGAGTCGCCCGCTTCTGATGACCCAGCCCCTCGCTGCTCGTTGGAGGCCCCCTCAGTTGCCTCCAAGATCCCCGACAGCGTCAGGTACTCAATTCAGATCGCGCAGCCGGCGGACCGGGCTCAGGAACAGGGCCGTCGGGGCGAGCGCGATGACGAGGCTGCACAGCCAGAACGCCGCGCGGATACCTAGCGCGCTGGAGGTGAGGCCAGCGGCGAGGGCGCCGAACGGGATGGCTCCCCAGGAGATGAAGCGGACCGTCGCCATCACCCGAGGCAACAGGTCGGCGGGCGTGACGGTCTGGCGGTGCGTCCGGGTGAGGATGCTCACTACGACCACCCCGGCGGTGAAGCCGGCGCTGCCCAGTGCGAACAGCGAGAGCAGCCAGCCGTGTCCGGCCAGCGGCATGAGGATCGTGGCGACGGCGGCCGTGGTGATCGCGACCAGGACGGCGCGGGCGCTGCCGATCCGCCTGCTCAGGCGCGGCGTCCAGGCGGCGCCGACCAGGCTGCCGATGCCCTGGGTGGCGATGAGGACGCCAACCAGGCTCGCGGGAGCCCCGAGGGTGCGCACCAGGAAGACCGGCGCGAGCGCCATCTGGGCCCCTGCGACGAAGTTGATCAGGGTGGCCACCGCGACGCATGGCGCCATCACCGGGTGGCGAACCACGTACCGGACGCCGTCCTTGATGAGTTGCACGAACGACGTGTTGTCTTGGCTGGACGGGCCGCGTTCCGGGCGGGGGAGGGTCCACAGCAGGACCGCCGAGGCCAGGTAACTGATGGCATCGACCACCAGACTGCTGGCCGCCCCGAGGAGTTGGACCAAGACGCCGCCGAGTGAGGGTCCGCCCAGGTCGGTCGCCGCCCCCGAGACTGAGGTCAGGCTGTTGCGCGAAGTCAGCTCCTCCTTGCTGACGATCGACGGTAGGAAGGAGGAGTTCCCCACGTCGAAGACGACGTTCGCCAGCCCGATTACCAGGGCGACCACCACGAGTTGGGCGAGTGAGAGGGCCCCGAACGCCGCCGCCACCGGCACCGATGCGATGGCGCCCGCCCGGAGCAGGTCCATCGCCACCTGGGTGGCCCGCAGTGGGAAGCGCTGGACGAGGACGCCGGCTGGCAGGCCGATCAGGATCCACGCCGCGTAGCTGGCGGCCGTGATGAAACTCACCTGGAGGCTAGAGACCTTCAAGGTCTCCACCGCCACCAGTGGCAGGGCGACGGCGGTGACTGCGTTCCCCACGTTGCTGACGGTCGATGCGGTCCAGTAGCGCCAGAACAGCCAGGCGCCCGACGGCCTGGCCGGAGCAGCACGCTCTGCGGTCAGGTTGGCCATGCCTACCCCCGATGTGAGTTCCCTTGAGATACTTACTTTATCGATCTTCCAAGGCGGCACAATAGGTGACTGTGCGTTACTCGGATCTGGCTGCCGACAGTGACTGCTCCATCGCGCAGGCGCTGGGGGTCGTCGGTGATGCGTGGACGCTGTTGATCGTCCGTGACATTGCCGGCGGCGTAGACCGCTTCGCGGCCCTGCACGAACGCCTGGGCATCAGCCGCAAGGTCCTGTCGGCGCGCCTGAACTTGCTGGTCGAGGATCAGGTGTTGGAGAAGCGGCTCTACAACGCCCACCCGCCGCGGTTCAGCTACCACCTGACCCCGGCCGGCTGGGGCCTGTTGCCGGTGCTGGTGGCACTCCAGGACTGGGGATCGCGCGACCTGCTGGGCGACGGCAGCGTGTCCGCGACCAGTGAGCCCGGCGGGCCGGAGGCGCGACGGGTCCTGGCGCTGGTGGGTACGCGGGTGCCGCAATTGACCCTGACGAGTGCGGTCGGGGTGCCCACGGACCCCTGCTCGCCCGCCACTTGGACGGTCCTGTACTGCTTCCCGGGCGCGTTCGCCCCGGCTGCCCAGGCCTACTCGCCCGACTGGGGAGCGATACCCGGAGCCCGTGGCTGCACGCTCGAATCCTGCACGTACCGCGACCGGCTGGGCGAGTTTACCGAACGAAACACCGTTGTCTACGGGGTCAGCACACAGAGCCCGGACCAGCTGGCCGGCTTCGCGGCGCACGAGCGGATCACCTTCCCGCTCCTCTCCGACCAGGACCTGCGCCTGACGGGGGCGTTGCGCCTGCCGACCTTCCGTGCCGCAGGCGTCGACCGACTGAAGCGGCTCACCCTCGTCATCGACGGCGGGCGCACTGTGCGCGGCGTGCTCTATCCGCTGCCCGACCCGGCAGGGTCGGTTGAGGACGCGCTCGCGCTGCTCGACTCCCTGACCCGCCCACCGGGCGCGGAGTCGCAGTCGTCCGTATGAGCAGCGCAAAGATCGGTCGATTACAAACCGGACATACAGTGGCCTTGCCCATCAGATTGATACGAATTATCAACCGGCGGTTCACTTGGCGCTTGACGCGCAGCCTGCATGGGTGATGAACTTCGATCAAGAAAGCGGGGCGGCACGGGGGCGGCACCTATGAGGGTGCAAACGGGGATGTAACGGGGCTTTGATGCAGCCGATCTGGCGCATCTTCTCTTCACTGGTCAAGGATGTCGACTGCGCCTTGCGCGCAGCTTTCCATCCTTTCGACCGGCCTGCCCGCGTCACGGGAGTGACATTTCCCTGGAATGCTCGGCATGTCCTTGGAGGGGGTGAAATCCATGCGCAAGTACACCAAGCCGGTTGCGAAGAAGGTTGTCTTCGGCACCGTTCTGACGAACGTCTGCTGATACCTGGGTGTGCCGCACTCGCCAAAAGTGCGGCACACCCGCAGCACGTTTTCCCGGGCCGGTACGAATGGCCCGGTCTTTTGCTGGCACATGCGCTCGGGCAATTCGTGGTTCGGGCTTGCAAAGGCACACGCGAGGGTACCTATGTGTGGTTTGGCTGGAGTGGCCCGTCTCGGCGGGTGCTCGATCGGTTCTGAGGCGGACGAACTGCTCCGCCGCATGACGCAGGTGATCGCGCACCGGGGCCCCGACGGAGCGGCGGCGTTCCACCGCTCCGGTGCCGTGGGCCTGGGGTTCGTGCGGCTCTCGCTGGTCGACCCGGTCGGCGGCGGCCAGCCGCTGAGCACCGAGGACGGCTCACTGGTGCTGATCGCGAACGGCGAGATCTACAACCACCGGGAGCTTGCAGCCGGGCTGCCGCGCGGCACCAGGCTGCGCACCGGCTCCGACTGCGAAGTCCTGCTGCACCTGTACCGGCGGGACGGCATGGCGTTCCTCGACAAGGTCCGGGGCATGTTCTCCCTGGTCCTCTGGGACCGCGACCGCAACCGCCTGGTATTCGCGCGCGACCGCTTCGGGATCAAGCCGCTCTTCTACCACCGCAATGCCGAGCGCATTGTTTTCGGCTCCGAGATCAAGGCGCTCTTCGAGGACCCGTCCTGCCCCCGGAAGATCGACTGGGCGGGCGCCCTCTCCGATCAGCTGATGACCGGTGCGATGGTGCTCGACGACAGTCCGCCGAACACGTTCTTCAAGGAGATCGAACTCGCTCCGGCCGGCTGCATCGTCACTTTCGACCTGACCACCGGAGGCACCTCGACCCACCGTTACTGGTCCTTCCCGGAATTCGACGGTACGCGCACCGGGAGTGAGCAGGAAATTGTCCGGGCCTACGGCGAGACTTTGGCCGCCTCGGTCAAGGAATGCGGAATGGCCGATGTCGAGATCGGCCTCTTCCTCAGCGGTGGGATTGATTCGGCCGCGGTCGCGGCACTCGCCGCCGAAAAGCCGCGAACCTTCACGGCGCTCAACGGCAGCACGCTCGCGAACGCCGACGCCGAATACGGCCACCGCATCGCGGGCTGGCTCGGTCTGACCAACCATCAGGTCCTCTTCGACACCTCCGCCGTGCCCGGCATCGAGGAGTGGAAGCAGTTCCTGTGGCTGCTGGAGACCCCGCTGGCCGGTCCAGAGGCCTACTACAAGTACGAGATGTACCGCTACGTCGGCGCGCACGCCCCCGAGATCAAGGCGATGCTGCTCGGCGGCGGCGCGGACGAGTTCAACGGCGGCTACTCGGTCTCCTTCGCCGGCGGTGGCGAGTGGAGCGACTTCCTCACGAACGTCAATCGGATGGGCATCCGGGGTGACCAGCACCGCCGGCCGGACCTGGGTGCCTGGTGGGACCAGTCCGACCTGCCCCTGGTGCGGGCCTCCGCGCTGCGGGAGGCGGTCGGCGGCGGCGCTGCGCGCAGCCCGTACGAGATGCTCTACCGCTGGAAGTATCGCGACGTGCAGCAGTACAACTGCTGGCACGAGGACCGCACGGCCGCCGGCAACGGCATCGAGGCGCGGGTGCCGTTCCTCGACCACCGGCTGGTGGAGCTGATCGCCGCGGTCCCCGAACAGTTGCGCCCCAACCTGATCTGGGACAAGCAGATCCTGCGCCGGGCCATGGCCGGGATCCTGCCGCCCGAGGCGATCGCCCGTCCCAAGGTCCCGTTCTTCTACGGAGAGGGTGTCCAGCACACCTACCGGACCTTCACCCGGATGCTGGCGCAGCACGGCGACGCGCTGCTCGACGAGGCGCTGAGCAGCCCCGGCGCCCGCGAGTTCCTGGACGCCGACAACCTTCGCGCCTCGCTGCGCCGGCTCGAACTGGACCCGACCGCCGGGCACGTGGAGTTCCTGCTCCGGGTGGTCAACCTGGGCCTGCTGGAGCAGCTGACCAAGGAGCTGCCGGCCCCGCACGTGCAGGCCCCGAAGGCGCCGGTGCCGCTCGCGGTTCCGGTGACCGACTGGGACGCGCAGCAGGAGCAGATCGAGGCCACGGTGCTGCGCCGGCCGCCCGTCGACTTCGAGACCGTGCCCGAACTCGCCGACGGCGTCATGCTCTTGCACGCTCCCGAGGACGCCTCCACCTGGTACGTGGTGGTCGACGGCGCGGTGGAGTTCGTGATCGACGAGACCGAGACGCCCGAATGGCTGAGCGTGCTGCGGGCGTTGGACGGCAGCTCGACGCTGGACGCGGTACTGCACGCGCTCGGCCACGAGCGGGACCAGGTCGAGTCGCTGTTCGCCGAGGCCCTGGAACTCGGCCTGGTGGATGTCCGCAACGACCAGCTGGGAGCGGGGGCCGTCAAGTGAGCACGACGCTTGAGGAGACGAAGAAGCCGGCGGCCGTTGAGCGGCCCTACGAGTCCAGCTTCGACCCGCCGGGGTGGGTGTTCGACGTCCGGCGACTGACCGCGGTCTCCTGCGTGGCGGCCTTCGCCGTCGGGCTGTGGACCCTGGGCGGCACCAACCCCCGCGTGCTTGCGGGCCTGCTGGTGGTCGAGCTGGTCCTGATGTGCCTGCCCTGGCGGGTGCCGCGGACCATGCGCAGCGGACTGAGCTTCTGGACCGAGACGCTCTGCGGCCTGCTGGCGCCGATCGGTTCGCTGGTGCTGACCGCGGTGACCCGGCCCGACTGGCTCGGCAGGGGCGCCGCCTGGTGGTGGTACCCCATCGCGGTCGCGGTCACCGGCGGCCTGGTCGCCCTGAGCAACATGCGGATGCGGTCGCTGCTCTCCGGCGAGCTGGCGTTCGTCTTCGGCCCGACCCCCCGCGCGCACGGCGCGGCCCGGGCCTTCGCCAGCGCACTGTGCCCGGTCGGCGAGGAGGCGGTCTTCCGCGCGCCGGTGCTGCTGGCCTCGGCCACCACGCCGCTGGGCCTGCTCGGCGCCATCGCCTTCGTCGCCCGCCACCACATCCAGCCGGGCACCAACCGGCGCGGCACCACCCGCTCGACCGCAGTGGAGATCAGCGCGGCCGCCGCGCTGCTGCTGCTGACCGTGGCCTCGGGCTCGATCTACCCGGCACTGCTGGCGCACGTGCTGAACAACATTCCGACCGTCGTGCTGGAGCTGCAGCGCGACAACGACGACAGGGGCTGGGCATGATGCTCGACCTGAGCGGTTGCGAGGCCGAACTGCGCCGCCGCGGCCTGGTGCCGACCGACTGCATGACCCTGTTCAGCGTCGGCTCGGTGGCCCGTGGCTGGGCCAATCAGAGCAGCGACTTCGACTTCTACCTGGTCTCCCGCAGCGTGCCGCGGATCGAGGGTGCGCGGACCGTCCCGGTGCCGCTGGGCCACGAGACGATCAGCACCTTCGACTTCCCGTTGGACGGCCGCCGCTGGGAGGTCGCCTACTGGCTCGACTCCCAGGTCGACCAGATGCTGTCGAAAGTGACCTGGTCCGAGTTCGACGCCGGGGTCTCCTCCCTGAAGGTCATGGTCGACACCGAGGAGCTGTTCCTGGAGCGGATCCGGACCGGCCTCCCGCTGCTCGGCGAGGACTGGCTGGACCGGCGCCGGGTGGAACTCGCCGACACCGCCTACCAGGCCTTCCTGACCACCCGGTCGCTGGCCGAGGCGGACGGCAACGTAGAGGACGCGCTGGGCATGCTGGTCGCCGGCGACATCGAGAGCGCGGTCATGGCCGCCCGCAAGGCGCTCGGCCACGCCGTCGATGCGCTGCTGGAGAGCCACGGCAACTACGGCTCCCGCACGCCCAAGTGGCGGGCCCGCCGGGTCAAGGAGGCGGCCCTGCGGGAGCTGCCCTTCGAGCGGTACTGGGCGCTGGAAACCATGGCCGACTACGACGCGCGGGACCCGGCCGACTGGGTCCGCCGGGTCGTGACGCTCTGCAAGGACCTTTCCGTGGAAGTGGAGATCTGATGACGTCCCAGACCTATGACGCCCAGTCCGTCCCGGCCCGCAAGCTGGAGGCCCGGGTCCGCAAGTTCCGCGGCAAGCTCTTCGTCGCGAACGCGTCGCTCGCCTTCGAGCTGGACGAGGTCGCCGAACTCATCTTCCGCAGTGTCGACGGCGTCGCCACGCTCCAGCAGATCGGCGAGAAGGTCGCCGCCGAGTACGACATCTCGGTGGCGGAGGCCGTCTCCGACTGCGCCGAGCTGCTGGCCCAGCTCACCGAGAACGGCATGGTCGAGTGGCCGGCCGTGAGCAGTCATCAGTAGTCGTCAGCAGTCGCAGCAGGAACGGGAGGAGGCGGGATGTGCGGGATAGTCGGCCTGTTCGTCGGGTGCACGGCACTGTCGTACTGCCCGAAGCAGTTGCTGGCCGGCACACCGGCCGCGGCGCCTGACGGCGCCGCAGGCTACCGCAGCCCGTTCCGCAACTGGCACGAGCGGGCCAGCGTGCGCCAGGCACCGCGCCGCGTGCTCGCGGACGACGAGGGCGACCGCCACTACTTCTCGCCCGACCTGGTGGCCATCGCCCAGCACCCGCTGGTGAAGGAGCTGCCGCCCGCCTGCTTCGAGGAAGTCCTGGTCCAGCACCTGTACCGCTACCTCGAGTTCACCGCCCGCCTGGAGTACCTCGTGGTCAACCGCACGGTGCTCGGCATCGCTCGGGGATCGATCGGCGTCCACCTGCCGGAGGAGATGCGCTTCGACGCGTACAAGATGTACTGCGACGAGGCCTACCACACGCTGTTCTCGGTGGACCTCTCCCGACAGGTGCGGCAGCGGACCGGCATCGTGCCGAAGGAGACCGGGGAGCCGTACTTCCTGGTGCGCCTGCAGCAGATCCTGGCCGAGCTGCCGGCCGGGGACCGGGCGCTCGCCGAGGTCCTGTTCGTCATCGTCTCCGAGACCCTGATCTCGGCGAGCCTGGCCGAAGTGCCGGAGCGCGCCGACGTGGTGGCGGCGGTCCGCAGCACGGTCCGCGACCACGCCTCGGACGAGGGACGCCACCACGCGTACTTCGCGACGTTCCTGCGCCACCTGTGGGGACAGCTGTCGCCGCGCGAACGCCGCACCGCCGGCCTGCTGGTACCTCGCCTGGTCGATGCCTTCCTGCGCCCCGACCTGCCGGCCATCCGGCTGGAGCTGGCCGGGTACGGGCTGAGCGCGGCCGACGCCGAGCAGGTCGCCGCAGAGACGTACACGCCGGGGATCATCGGGGCCCACCTGGCGGCCACCTCGCGCCAGACCGTCCACTACTTCCAGTCGCTCGGCGCGTTCGACGACCCGGCGGCCCTGGACGAGCTGCGCCGGTACGGGATGGTCGCTTGACCCGAGCGCACGGGGGACGGATCGTTCTCCTCCGGCGGCCCGGAAGCACCGAATAGAAAGAAGGTCCGCCATGGGGGACACAGTGTTGACAACCGATCACGAGGACCTCGGACTGCCGGTCGAGGTTCACTGCCACGGCTTCGGGGAGGTGGACTTCTCGGAGTTCGCCACGCTCGACCTGCTTCTGCTGAACCAGAAGTGCGCCGAGGAGAACGTCGCGTGCATTCCCACGCTATACCTGCGCCAGGACAAGCTGGCCGACTTCGAGCAGTTCATGCGGCGCTACCGCGCACAGCGGCTGGCCGGACTGCTGCCGCACATCCTCGGCATCGCCCTGGAGGGACCGCTGCTGGCGAGCCACGGCGGAACGCCGGCCGCCACCGTCTGGGCGCCGACCCGGCACGAGTGGGAGCGCCTGGCCCGTCTCGGCGAACTGGGCCTGGTCTATACCGTGATCTCCCCCGACGCGTTCACCGGCGCGTCCGGACTGCACGACAACCTGGACAACCGGCACCCGCGGCTGGACTGGATCGTGCCGCTGCTTATGGCGCACGGTGTCCGCCCCGCACTAGGCCACTTCACCAAGGCGGACCCGAAGGGCGCCGCAGAGCTGGTGCGCGACATCGTCGACCTGGCCTGGCAGGGCGACTGGGCGGGCACCGGCTCCCGGGTGATCACCGACCACCTGTTCAACGACATGCCGCTGAACATCCGGCACGCCTTCCGCACCTCTGCGGCGCGGGCGACCCGGGAGAGCACGCTGGCCGTATACGACCTGCCGAACTGGACGCTGGCCGACATGGACCGGATCGCCGGTCCGGTTCCGGCCGCGATCATGCGCGAGGCCGCCGCCGGTCGGATCTCGGCCTGCATCAACTTCGACGGCGAGCACGTCGACCTCGCGATCGCGAACCGGGCGGTGGAGCTGATGGGCTTCGCCAACTCGATGATGATGACCGACCGCTGCGACTCCGCGCGGATCGGCGGCCAGGGGCTGCACCAGACCGAGGAGAACGGCCTGTGGTACCAGGACGGCGGCATCGTCGCGGCCGGCTCCCAGCCGTTGGCCCGTCAGATGCGCAATGCCCAGGGCCTGGGGATCGCCGACGCACCGCTGTGGCAGCTGGTGGCGGGCACGGCGCACCGGGCCTTCGGCACCGGCGCGGCCACCGAACTGGCCGTGGCCGTCGGGGCGCGCTGACCCGCGGCCGAGCCACGCGGTGCGCAACCGCTGACCAAGGGCGCCTGCCGCGCCCCGACCCGACGTGAATGCAGTAGGGAGCAAGTCATGCTGAACGCACTCGACCGCCTGACGGTGGACTGGTCGGACCTGACGAAAGCGCGGGCCCAGACCAAGGACATCCTGCTCGAACTCTCCGAGGACAAGGCGGCGCTGCGAGAGCTCCTGGAGCGGGCCCGCGAGGAGGAGGACCTCTTCGACAAGTGCGAGCACCACCGGCTCCTCGACAAGCTGGTGATCTACGACGCCCTGGACCGGGGCTTCCGGATCCGGGTCCACGTCTCCACCGAGGACCACCGCGACCGCCCGCACGACCACCGGTTCTCCTTCACCTCGCTGATCCTGCGGGGCCGCTACCGCCACGTGCGCCACCAGCTGGTGGGCCGGCCCGAGGACATCCCCGACGAGGTGCAGGACGACTTCGACGCCCGGGACAGCGACCTGCGGGTGGAGCCCCGGTTCGCGACCAATGAGGTCGCGGGCAACTGCTACACGCTGCACCACAGCGAGATCCACACCACCTACACGACACCGGACACGGTCTCGCTCTTCCTGCGCGGCCCGGCGGAGAAGGAGCGCTCGCTGATCACCGAGCGCGAGACCGGCAAGGTCTGGTGGCGCTTCGGCGAGGACCAGGAGAAGACCGCTCGGCGCGGCAGCAAGCGGATCAGCAAGCAGTACTTCGACGACCTGACCCACCGTCTGCAGGGCATGGAGGTCCTCTGATGACCGAGACAGTCGTGAACCCGGCCGACCAGGCCGTGTCCGAGCAGGACGCCGTCGCCTTCATGGACTCGCTGCCCGCCGTGCGCTGGGACGACCTGGAGGCGGCCGCCGAGGTGACGGAGGCGATCGCCCGCCGGCTCGGCGAGGACCGCCCGCTGCTGCGCGCGCTGGTCGAGCGGATCCGGCGGACCCCGGAGCTGCGCGAGAAGTGCGAGTGCCACGCGCTCGACGACAAGCTCGTCCTCTGGGACGAGCCCGAGAAGGGCCTGCGGATCAGGCTGCGGCTGGCCAACACCGACCAGTACGAGCGGGTGCACAACCACCGCTTCAGCTTCACCGCGCACATCCTCAGCGGTGCCTACCAGCACACCCTGTACGCGACAGACCAGCCGCTGGACGAGACGGCGGACGTCAGCCGGTTCTGGCCCCACTTCGTTCGCGAGGAGCCGACCGGCAGCTGCTTCACCATCCACCACGAGCAGCTGCACACCACGATCACCGAGCCCGAGACCATCTCCCTGATGATCCAGAGCCCGGCGGCCAAGCGGCGCGCGTTCATCATCCGCAAGGCCGACGGCCAGGTCTGGTGGCGCGAGGGGGCCGCCGACGAGACCGCCGAGCGGCGTGCCGAAGTACGGATGAGCGACGAGCGGTTCGACCACTGGGTGGCCCGGCTGGAAGCGATCGGGGTGCTGTGACCGTCCGCGAGAGCATCCTGCGCTACGGGGCGTCACCGTGGCACCGGATCGACGTCTACCAGCCGCCGCAGGAGCGGGTGCAGTCCCGGGTCGTGCTGTTCCACGGAGGCTTCTGGCGGCACGACCGGATCGCCCGCGACCTCGAACCGATGGCCGTGGCGCTGGTGGGCGACGGCAGCGCCGTCGCCGTCGTCGAGTACCGCCCGGTCTGGGACGGCGGCTGGTGGCCCGGTGCGCAGGACGACTGCACGGCTGCGCTGGACGCGCTCGCGGAGCAGGACGCAGGGTGGGACACCGCTGTGCTGGCGGGCCACTCGGCCGGCGCCCAGCTGGCCCTCGCAGCGGTGGCAGGCCGTTCGGCGGGCCGCCGACTGGTGCTGCTGGCCCCCGTGGTGGACCTGGAGCGGGCGGCCGCCCTCGGGGTCGGCGGCAGCGCCGTGCCGCACCTCGTCAGCCGGCACCTCGCGGCGGGCGGCCGCTGCGCCGACGCGACCCCGCGCCCGACCGCCGCCGACCTGTCGGCGCTGGTGGTGGTCGAGGCCGCGGCCGACCAGGCCGTACCGACCGAACTGGTCGCCGAGCAGCTCGCCCAGTGGTCCGCCGCGGGGCTGGCACCCGAGCACCGGGTGGTCCCGCAGGCCCGGCACATGCACCTGGTCAACCCGGAGCGCGCCGCCTTCACGACCGTCCGGGAGCTGCTGATCGCGACCGCCGGGCCCGTGTCATGACACTCCGTCAGCACGACCACATCGCCCTGGGCCCGGCCGGCGGCAGCTCGCGCCCGCTGCGGATCGGCGTGCTGGTCTCCGCTACAGGCGCCAACCTGAGCACGCTCCTGGCCCTGCAGGACCGCGAGCCCGAGGCGTTCCAGGTCTGCCTGGTGGCCTCGCACGGCAGCACGGCCAAGGCCCTGGAGGTGGCGCGCGGCGCCGGCGTGGAGACCTGGACCGGCGACTTCGACGCCCACTGCGGGCTCGCCTCACAGGCCGTCGACGAGGCGGGCAGGGCGCGCTACCGCGAGCGCGCCCGCGCCTGGCACGACGGCCTGGACGCTCGGATCGCCGCCTGGGAGGCAGTCGACGGGCCGCTGGACCTGTTGGTCCTCGCCTACCACCGGTGGATCGAGGGAAACCTGCTCGACCGGTTCCACGGCCGCCTCGTCAACCAGCACCCGGCCGACCTGAGCGTGCTCGACGCCGACGGCCGGCGCCAGTTGGTGGGGAACGACCCGGTGCGCCTGGCAATGGCCGCCGGCCACACCGCGACGCGCACGTCCTGCTTCCTGGTCGACGGGACCAAGGACGGCGGCCCGGTGCTCTGCATGGGCGCGTCCGTCCCTACCGACGGACGCGCCGCCACCCCCGAAGACGCCTGGGAGCAAGAGCTGTTGCAGAAGACCGAGAGCGACCGGCCTTGCCTGGAGTGGACCGTGCGCGCCTTCGCCGCCGGTCGCCTGGCGCTTTCCGGTGAAACCCATCCGGACGGCAGCCGAGTGGTCCTGGTCGACGGGCAGGCCACCGCGCTCGGCGGGAGGAGACTCTGATGGCACCTCTGGAACTGGACGCCGTCCTGCCCCGATCGGCACTCACCGCCACGGAGTTCGACGGACTGTCGGCCGACCCGGCCAAGCGGGAGGCGTACCGCTACGACACCTACGCCCGCGAGGGCCTGCGGTCGTTCAGCGCGCTGACCGACCTGACCCGCAGTCACGAGTTCACCTTCGTGGTGCTCAAGCCGGACGCTGTCGCGGGCCGGCGCTGCGAACTGATCCTGGAGATCCTGCGGTCCCAGGGCTGGCTGCCGGCCGCCGCGACCACGATCCGCTTCGACCCGCTGCTCACCCGCGAACTGTGGCGCTACCAGTTCAACGCCGCCTCCGCGCAGCGGATCGCGGTGGTGGACCACCTGCTGGGTTCCGGCCCGGCCCTGCTGGTGCTGCTGCACGACACCCGGCGCCCCGCCGGGATGCCGGCCAGCGTCCGGCTGACCGCGGCCAAGGGCTCGGCGGATCCGGAGGCCGCGCGCGGCACCGACCTGCGCAGCCGGATCGGCCGGGTGAACGGCCTGTTCAACTTCATCCACACAGCGGACGATCCGGCCGACGTGATCCGCGAGCTCCAGCTCTTCTCGTACCAGGCCGGTTGGGACTGGTGCGCCCGCGCGCTGCGTGAGCCGGGACAGGTGGCCGACGGCTGGGCGCCGGAGCGCGATCCCGCGTACGCCCTGCTCGCGCAGGTCCACGCGGCGGTGCCGGCCCATGACCTCGACCTGACCGCCGCACTGCGACGGCTACGAGGCGGCGGTGGCCGCTGGGCCGAGCTGGCGCAGCGGGCCGGCACCCGCGAGCAGGTCGGGCAGTGGCTCGACGCGCTCGGGCCGGACCGGCTCCCGGCGGGTCCGGCCCGGTGGGACGTGCTCACCGTGGTGACCGGGTGGATCGACTGCAACGAGCGCGGCGTCGCCCCGCTGTTGTCCACCCCCTCGGCCGCTGCCTGGCAGCCGGCCGACGACGACGGGCTGCGGTCCGAGCAGGAGGGCGATACATGTCTGGTCTGAGTGGAGCGACCACCGGTCGGAGGGTTCCGCCGTTCGCCGGGACCGGGAACCTGATCTACCGGTCGGAGGTGGTGCCCCGCTTCGTTGGCGGCTCCGGCTGCTTCCTGACCGCCGACGACGGCCGTCGCTTCCTCGACGCGGAGGCGGCGAATGGCACCGTGGCCTGGGGGTACGACAGTTCGCTCCTGCGGGAGGCCGCCCGGCGGTGCCTGGAGCTGCCCGCGCTGCCGTCGTTCTGCGAGTCGCCGCTGCGCCTGCGCGTCCTGGAGCGGCTGGAACGCCTGTTCTCCGAGGTGCTGGGGATACCGGGCCGGGTCGAGTTGGACCTCGGTGGCGCGCAGGGCATGGAGACCGCGTTGCGGATCGCCTTCAGCAACAACGGGCCCGGCACGGTGGTCGTCTTCGAGGGGGCCTTCCACGGCCGGTCGGGCGTGACCAGCATGCTCAGCTCCAGCCCTCGCTACCGCGAACTGCTCGCAGCCTGGGGTATGGAGGTTGTCCGGCTGCCCAGCCCGGACTGCCGGACCTGCCCGCACGCTGCCGCGATGCTCGCCGCGACGGGCGGCCCAACGGCCGCCTGCGACACGGGGTGTGTCAGCGCGGTTTCGCGCTGGGGCTCCGAGCTGTCTGGCGTAGGCGGGAAGGGCTTCGGGCGCAAGGTCTCGGCGTTCGTCTTCGAGTCGGTACAGAACGTGGGCGGCATGGTGGTGCCCGACCCCGCCCTGCTGCGGGCAGCGGTGGACCACGCGCGCAGCCAGGGCGCCGTGGTCATCGCCGACGAGATCTTTACGGGCATGCACCGGGTCGGCCCGCGCTGGGGTTTCCAGCTGACGGGCGTCGAACCCGACGTGGTGGTGACCAGCAAGGGCCTGAGCAACGGCGGCGCGGCGCTGAGCGCGGTGTGGGCGCGGGAGCCGCTGGCCGACGCGGACCACTACCCGCCCGGCAGCCACTCGTCCACCTACGTCGGGATCCCGCATGCGCTCGCCATGGTCGAGACCGTGCTGGACCGCTGGGCGGCCTGGCAGAACGTCGAGGCCGACGTCGCCGCCCTCGAACGCGGCATGCACGGCCGCCTGGTCGAGCTGGCCAGGCGCTGGACCTCGGTCGTCGACCGGGTGGACGCCACCGGCGGCACGGCACGCATCGTACTGAGCGGCCCGTACGCCCCCCGATTGCGGCAGCTGTGCACCACCGTCCACCCTGACCTGGGCGTCCTGGTGGCTTCGACCGGCATGGCTCCCGACGTGATCAACATCCACCCGCCGCTGGTCATCACGGACGGCGAGTTGGACCAGCTGGCCGAGGTGCTCGACCTCGCGCTGCGAGTGCTGACCGAGGAGACCGAGGCCGCCGCGGCAGCGAGGGGACCGGCCCGTGACTGACGATACCGATTCGGTGGTCTGTGTTTGCCTGGCGGTGACCGAGGGCTCGATCCTGGCGGCCATCAGGCGCGGACACCGGGACTTGGCCGCCGTGCGCAAGGAGACCGGGGCGAACACCGGCTGCGGGGACTGCGCCCTCGACATTGAGGACCTGCTGGCGCTGGAGGCGTACCCGGGACAGGTGATCCACCGGTGAAATCGATCGAGCTGGTCATCTTCGACAACGACGGCGTTCTGGTCGACTCGGAGCGACTGGCCAACACCGTGCTGGCCGAGCTCCTCACCGAGGTTGGTATCCCCACCACCCTTGACCAGAGTATCCGCGACTACATGGGCGGATCCTTCGCCCGAGTCCGGCAACTCGCCGAGGAGCGGGCGGGTTTCCCGCTCCCTGAGGATTTCGGCGAACGCTTCCAGCAGCGCCTGTCCGCCGTGCTGCGCACCGGCCTGGAGCCGATGGCGGGCGCCCGGGCAGTGCTGGAGGCGCTGGCCGCACGTGGCACCCGATGCTGCGTGGCCTCCAGTTCCGACCCCGAGCGGCTGGCACTGTCGCTCGACGTGACCGGCCTGGCCCCGCTGGTCCAGGGGCGGGTCTTCAGCGCGGCCGAGGTCGCGGCCGGCAAGCCCGCGCCTGACCTGTTCCAGTACGCCGCGGCGCAGATGGGGGTCGATCCGGCGGCCGCGCTGGTGGTGGAGGACAGCGAGCTCGGTGTCCGGGCCGCCCGGGCCGCCGGCATGCGCGTGATCGGCTTCGCCGCGGTCACCCCGCCGGAGCGACTCGCCGCCGCAGACCACGTCATCCGGGACTTGGCGCTGCTGCCCAGCATGCTCAACGATCTCGCAGCCGAATGAGAAGGCACTGTTCCATGTCCAATGAACCTGTCGCACCGGTCGTCCGTCGCGAACTTCCCGATGGCCGCCGGGTACTGGTCCTGCCGGCCGACGACGCAGTGGTGCTGAGCCTGGTCCTGCCGACCGGGGCGCGGGACTTCGGGACCGGCGGAGCTGCGGCCCTGGAGCTGCTCGGCAGCGCGCTGCTGGACGCCCCGGTCGACGGGGCGGGCACCGGCCTCAACAGCTGGTTGCGCGAGCGCGGCGCGGTGGCCGAGGCGGTGGTCGATCAGGAGAGCGTCACGCTGCGCTGCCGGGTGTCGGTCGACGGACTCGGCGACTGCCTGCCGGTCTTCCTGACCGCTGTCGCCCGGCCCACCCTCACCGACGCCCGCTGTCTCGTCGCGCACCGTGAGCTGTCCGAGCTGCGGGCGGCCGGGCCGTCCGCCCGTGCCCGGGCCAGCCGGCGGCTGCGCGAATTGCTCTTCGGGTCGCACCCGTTGGGCCACTCGGTGGACGGGTCGGCAGAGCTCCCCGCGCTGGACGCCGCCCAGCTGCTGACGCTCCGCCAGGAGCTGCTGGCCGTCGCGGCTCCGGTCGTGGTCCTCGCCTGCCCGCCGTCGGTCGTCCCGGCGGCCCTGGAGCTGCTGGCCGGCGGGTTGCCGCCGGTCGCGGCCATCGGATCCGGGACTGGTGGGCGCCGGGCGCCAGTCGCGGAGGTCTTCTCGGACGGCGGCATCAACCTGCGGGCGGCGGACGGTGGTCCGCGGGCCTGGGTGGCGGCGGGCGGGCACGCCCCCGCCCGCACTGCCCCCGAGGCAGCCGCGTTCGGGGTGCTGGCCGAGGTGTGTGGGGGAGCGGAGGGGTCTCTGCTGCGGCGAACGCTGTACGAGGACTTCGCGTTGGAGTGCACGGTGGCTGCCGAATATCTCGGGTACGGCGACTGCGGTTTGTGGCAGCTGGAACTGGAGTTGGACACGGAGGCGGTGGCGCTGACCGAGGCGGCGGTCCGCGAGGTGCTCGAACTCGTCGCGAACGGGCGCCTGCCGGAGCCGTCCTTCCGGGCGGCCCTGGCGGCCGCCCGCACCGCGGCCGCCACCGAGGCGGCCGACCCGGTGCTGCGCTCCGTCCGTGCGGCCGTCGAGTCGATCGACGACGCGCCCGGCCAGGGGGCCGGCGAGCGGGACGGTGGAGAGCCGGGCGCCGGTGACTGGGCCGGGCGGCTCGCCCGGGTGACGGCGCCGGACGTGGCGCTGGCCGCGAAGCAGGTGCTCCGCACCTACTCGGTCGCGGTCGTCTGAGTCGCGCCCGGCTCGTGACGGACTATTCGATGGATCACCAGAGGTGTGGAGTGTGGACAAATGGATCGTGACCTGACCCGATTGCAGCGGCTCGACTGGTCGCGGATCGAGGTGGCTGAGCAGGTCGCGGGACAGGTGACCGACCTGATCTCGACGCCGGGCGCCCTGCGCGAACTGATGGACAACGCGCTGGACGACGCCACGCTGCTCAACCTGTCGGAACGCCAGTGGTGGGGCGACCGGATCGTGCTGTTCGACGATCCCGACAGCATGCTGAGGATCCGGCTGCACCGCTTCGACCAGGGGACGCACTTCCCGCACAGCCACCGCTGGCCCTTCCACACCCGGATCCTCAAGGGGCAGTACCTGCACCGCTTCTACGGACCGGAGGCGGTGGTGCGGGCGCAGCTGGAGGCTTCGCCCGGCTCGCTGATACCCAGCATGGTTCGCAACGAGGGGGCGGGCTCCTCCTACGCGATCGACCAGCACATGGTGCACTCGGTCACCTCGGCGAGCAACACCTTCTCGCTGGTCATCCAGGGGCCGCGGCTCAAGGCACAGTCCCTGCGCACGGCCCAGGACGGGTCGATCATCTGGAAGGGCGGCCGGGCGACCGAGGCGACGAGCGTGGTGCGAGAGGTCGAGATGCCCAAGGACCGGCTGCTCGAAGTCCGCGAGGTGGCACTCCGCTCCGGTCTCCTGGATCGATGACGGGATCGGCCGAACGCTGAACTGCCGAGGGGGCCGGGCGCGGCACCAGCCTCGCCCGGCCCCCTCGGCCTGATCCGGCTCAGCCCACCGCTGCGACGAACACCAGCGAGTCGCCGGTGGCGGTCACCGCGTCGTCCGCGGCAGACAGGAAGCATGACTCGCCCCGGCCGAGCTGCAGTTCGCTGGCTTGGGGGTCCTGGAGCACAACCCCTCCCTCGACGCACAGCACGATCCGCGGCCCGGCGCCGGGGACGGTGACCGACCCGATCCCGGGAGTGAGCCGGTACAGCTCGAACTCCGGGGCGGGCGTGTGGTAGACCGCGACCGACTCTCCGAGCGCTTCCGGTCGCAGCACGGGCACCTCGACGGTCGGGTCGACGATGCGCAGCAGTTCGGGAACGTCCATGTGCTTGCCGGTCAGGCCCGCACGCAGGACATTGTCCGAGTTGGCCAGCAGCTCGACCCCGACCCCCTTAACGTAGGCGTGCAGTCCGCCTGCGGGCATGAACAGCGCCTCACCCGGTGCCAGCACCAGGTGCCGGAAGAGCAGCGAGGCGAGCACCCCCGCGTCGCCCGGGTGGTCGGCCGCGATCCGCACTGCGGCGTCGTACGCCGCCGCGTGCTCCCCACCGGCCGCCGCGAGGCGGGCACAGGCCGCGACCAACTCCGCGATCAGCTCGCCGCGCTCGGCGGCCGGCCAGGTGGTGACGAGCCGGAGCGCCTCCGTCAGGCAGGCGGGCGGTGCTGCGGTGCGCAGCACCGTGAGCAGCGGGAGTAGCCTCGGCAGCCCGAGTGCTTCGAGGATCTCTGCCGATTCCCCGGGTGACCGGAACCCGGCCAGCGCCTCGAAAGGCGTCAGTGCACAGATTATTTCCGGCTTCGGCCAATCGTCCACGTAGTTCCGAGTCAGATCGTTCCGGTCGAGCCCCCGATCGTTCTCCTCCTTAAAGCCGGCTTCCGCCTGAGTACGATCCGGATGGACCTGAATCGACAGTGCCTTCTCCGCCGCCAGCACCTTCAGCAGGAACGGCAGCCGGGAGCCGAAGCGGTCGACGCACTCCCGGCCGAGCTCACCGACCGGATCGGCGGCCACCACGACGTCAAGTGTGGTGCGGTGAGCACCGCGAGTCAGCCCGGACGGCGCGCTGGGGTGCGCGCCCATCCACAGCTCGGCCTCCGGGCCCAGGGCCGGGACCGGCCGCTGCTGCAACTCGGCGATCGCCACGGTGGAGCCCCACGCATAGGGCTGAACAACGGGTTCCAGAATATCCATTAGATCATTTTATGGCAGCAGAATCCCGACTGCCATCGCCGGACTACCGGTGATTTGTTGCCATGGGGTCAGGTCAGCTGTATCGGTGAGGACAAGGCCCTTCGGGGGTGCTGCCATGACCGCACGAGTACCGTGTCCGCCTGCTCCTGGTCCGCTGGAGGAGTACGCGGCCAGGTTCGATGATCTGTTCCGGTCGCTCGCTCAGCGGCGGAGGTTTCGGGAGTACCTGACCGGTCTGCTGCTGCCGAGGGACCGGAACAAGACGCTGACCGCACTGGCCGGGGCCGAGCCGCCGGTGGCCTGCAGCACCCGCAGCCCGCGGGCTCTCGCCTTGGCGGCCGCGGCGTCCAGTAGTGCCGTCTTTCCCACGCCGGGCTCGCCCAGCAGCACGACGGATCCACCGGCATCCGGGATGCCGGCGATGAAGTCGTCGAACCGCGCCAGGTCCGGTGACCGGCCGACCAGCGACCCGGGCGGGGTGTCCGGTGTCCTGTCCGGGTCCGATGCGTCGAGCATGATGCCGTGCCTCCGTCGCAGGCGTTCGAGATGCCTTCATTGAAGTCGCCGGGCAAATCCGCCAGCCAGGCAAAACGACGTGCAAAAGTGTCCGTGCCAGGCCGTCGGCAGGGTTTGCCGGGCCGCCTCGGACGGCTCGTTCAGTGGCACCACGTCATATGACGGGAGCGGGACCGCCGTCGGCGCTCCTACCGTCACAGGCGGGGCCGGGCATCCTGCCCCGCGCATGACCGTCGACGGCTTCCTGTTCCTGGTCCGGGACACGTTCCCCGGATCCTTCGCCGAGGACCTGATCGAGCGGGCCGCGGGCGGGTGACCTCGGCCCGGCAGCCCCCGATCCCAACGTACGAGGAGTCCCATGAGTACAGAGTTCCCCCGCCGCAGGATGCTGACCGCGGGAGCGGCGCTGGCCGGGTCGGCCGTGCTGGCGGCAGGTGTCGGAGGGCCGGCCGCGGCCGCGGCCCCGAGCGGTACCGGTGAGAGGAAGCCGAGAGTGAAGCCCACCATCGTCCTGGTGCACGGCGGCTACGCCGACTCCTCCTGCTGGAACGCCACCATCGGCGAGCTGCAGCACAAGGGCTACACCACGATCTGCGGGTCCAATCCGCTGCGCGGCATCCCGACCGACGCCCCCTACATCGCCAGCCTGCTGGACAGCATCGCCGGCCCGGTCGTACTGGTCGCCCACTCCATGGGTGGAACGGTCATCACCAACGCAGCCGCCGGGAAGGCGAATGTCAAGGCCCTGGTGTACGTCGCCGCATTCGTGCCCGACGTGGGCGAGACGCAGGGCGAGCTCATCACCAAGTTCCCGGGCAGCGAGGTCGCGCCGGTGAGCGTGCCGGTGCCGTACACCAAGGCCGACGGCACCACCGGGACCGATCTGTACCTGGGCAGGAACGGCCAGGCGGCCTTCGCCGCCGACCTCTCCACCGCCGACTTCCAGATCCTCCAGGCCACGCAGCGGCCGTTCGACGCGGACTCCTTCACCTTCCCGACGACGGCCGCGGCCTGGAGGACGATCCCGTCCTGGGGCCTGGTCGCCGGCCGGGACAAGGCGATCCCGCCGGCGTGCGAGCGCTGGATGTACACCCGCGCCAACGCCCGCAAGGTCGTCGAAGTGCCGACCTCCTCCCACGTCGTGATGCTCAGCCACCCGAGGGTCGTCGCCGACCTCATCGACGACGCCGCCAGGGCGGTCGGCTGACACCGGAGGCGCGTGACCCGGCCACCTTCGCGGCCGGGTCAACCGGACCGAACACGGGGAGGTCAGTCGAGGACGTAGCGGAAGAAGGACGCCAGGCCCAGTGCGCCGACGCACAGCATGACCAGCCCCACCGTGCGGCGGGTGTGGTCCGGCGGGCCGGGGGGTGGGCCGCTCACCGGGCCGTAGGTGCCGGTCGGATCGCGGGTGATCACGACCTGGGTCCCGGGGGTCTCGCAGCGGCCGCCGGTGCCCAGGGTGAGGGTCGAGCCGTCGGGGAGGCGGACGCTCATCCTGTCGTCCGAGGTCCGCAGGTCCGGCGGATCGGTCCAGCACCGGAGCACCACCGCGTTCTCCGGTACGCCCCGGTCGTGCATGGCCTGCTGCTCGGCGCCCGTCAGCCAGCTCCAGCCCAGCAGCAGCCATCCCGCACCGGCCAGCAGGGCGGCCAGGAAGTTGAGCGGGCGGTCCTCGTCCAGGACGATCACGCCGAGCAGCAGGG
This sequence comes from Kitasatospora sp. MBT63, assembly GCF_000710465.2. Classification (GTDB taxonomy): domain Bacteria; phylum Actinomycetota; class Actinomycetes; order Streptomycetales; family Streptomycetaceae; genus Kitasatospora. The sequence goes on from NZ_JAIZ01000050.1 coordinate 21,773, forward strand.
CGGCCATTGCGGCGAGGGCGACCAGGACGTAGCAGATCATGGTCGGCACGGAGCGCTCGCCCGTGTGGTCCACCGTGAACGCGGTCAGCCAGACCAGGCCGACCGTCAGGACCAGTTCGGCCACCGTGATCAGCAACAGCTGGCCGGCGATCAGCCAGCGTCCGGAGCTCCCCCACCACCGCGCCATACCAGCCAGGATGAATCACGGGGGTGGCGAGGGCAACCCTGACGGCTCGTCAACTTCGTTGCTGGGAAGCATCATTCCTGGCAGCGCCTCCTGCTCCCCGGCGACCACCCGGACCGGATCGGACGGGCGGCGGCACTCCCGGCCCAGGCGCAGCATCCGGGACTCCGGGTCGTGCAGCAGCCGGCCGCAGCGCAGGCAGCGGACCTCGGCGGGCAGCCTGGCGGGGATCGGCGGGATCAGCGCGGGATCGGACAGTGCGGGAACTGACAGTGCGGGATCGGACATCCGCCCAGTCTGCCGCCCCGCACCGACCACCGGTACAGGTCGGGCCACGGGTACGGCTCAGGCCGGGGTGAGCGCGAGGACCGCGAGATCGTCGGTGAGCCGCTCGCAGTGGCCGCGGACGTCGCGGTCCAGGAAGGCCACCACCGCCCGCGGGTCGGTGGTGCCGAGCCGGGCGAGCCGTTCGGCCAGCGGGTAGAACACCCCGGCCCGGTCGCGGGCCTCGCTCACGCCGTCGGTGTGCAGCAGCAGGGTGCAGCCGCGCGCCAGCTCGACGGTGGTGGGCCGCTCGCCGTCCGCCGCCAGGTGCCCGAACCCGAGCGGCAGCCGGTCCGGGCAGTCGACCGGCTCGGCGGCGCCGGGGCTGAGCAGCAGCGGCGCGAGGTGGCCGCGGTTGACCAGCTCGACCCGGCCGGTCCGCGGGCAGTGCTGGAGCAGCACCGCGGTCACGAACAGTTCCTCGTCGGCCTGGTCGGCCGCCTCCCGCAGCACCTGGCGGTCGAGCTGCCCCGCCAGCTCCGTGAGGTCGGCCGTCTCGTGCGCGGTCACCCGGAAGGCGCCGATCACGTCGGCGACGGTACGGACCGCGTCCAGCCCCTTGCCGCGGACGTCGCCGAGCAGGATCCGGGTCCCGAACCTGGTCTCGCAGACCTCGTACAGGTCACCGCCGACCGCGACGTCCGCCTGCGCCGGACGGTACAGCCCCGCGGCGCGGAGCCGGCCCGGGGCGGCCGGGACCGGCCGCAGTACGGCGTGCTGGAGGGTGTCCGCGATGGTCCTGACCCGGACCAGGTCACGGGCCTGCCGACGGCGCTGCCAGGACAGCGCCGCACCCAGCACCCCCGCGAGCACGGTGGTCACGTACACCCAGATGTGGTGCTGCTCGGCGAGGTGTCCGGCGCGATCGGCGAGCATCATCTGCAGGCCGACCGCGACCAGCGTCGAGGCGGCCACCAGACCGGGGCCCAGGCCGAACGCCACCACCACCGGCAGCACCGTGCACAGGAACCCGGCCGCCACCGACTCGGGCAGCGCGTACTCCAGCCCCAGGTCGACCACGACCAGCAGCACCGGGAGCCACAGCACCCAGCGCGGCGCCCTGGTCGCCTCCGCCAGCGCCTGCTGCCAACGGGCGACCGCGGACGCCTCGGTACGGCGGACCCCACCGCTCTCCGTCCGGCGGACGGCGGTCGGGGCCCGCTCGGCGGAGCGGGAACGGTCGGGCAAGGGTCCTCCTGGGACGGCGCGCGGCCCCAGGACCTGCTCCCGGCACCGCGGTGCGCCGCTTCCCCCATGGTCGCCCGCGGGCCCGGCCGATCCGGCGGCCGAAGGTCCCGCCGGGGAGGGACCAAGGGCCCGATTCAGACCGTCGTCACCGGCAGCGTCCGGTAGCCGCGCAGCACCAGCCGGTCACTCCGTACCGCGGGCGTCGCCGTGCTCCGCCCGCCCCGGGTGAACGGGCGACGGCCGCGGCTGCGTTCCCGCAGGCCCCGGAGCAGCAGCGCGGCTCCGCGGACGGCCGCCGGGCGCGCACCCGGGCTGTCGGATACGGCCCGGGGCGGCGGGATCTAGGGTGGCGGGATGGAGATCTGGATCAATCCGCGTTGCAGCAAGTGCCGTGTCGCCCTCACCGAGCTGGACGCGGCCGGCGCCGAGTACACCGTCCGCCGCTACCTGGAGGAGCCGCCGACCGCCGCCGAGCTGGAGGAGGTGCTGGCGCGGCTGCTGCTGGAGCCCTGGGACATCACCCGGCTGGACGAGCAGCCCGCCAAGGAGCTGGGCATGAAGCAGTGGCCGCGGGAGAGCGGCGAGCGGGCGCGCTGGATCGCGGCGCTGGCGGAGCACCCGGTGCTGATCCAGCGGCCGATCATCACCGCGGACGACGGGCACGCGGTGGTGGCGCGCACCCCGGAGGCGCTGCGCTCGGTGCTGCCCGGCTGAGCGGCGGCGCCTCCCGCGCCCGGCACGGCTCAGTCGCGGGTGACCGTCCGCACCGCCTCGCCCGGACGCCAGGAACGGATCACCAGCCGGCCGTCCTCGACCGTGGTCAGCACCGCCTCGGTGACCCCCAGCCGGAAGGCGTGGAACGGCCCGGGCGGCGGCTGCGGCAGCTCGCTCTCGTACGCGGACAGCTCGACCTCGTCGGTGATCTCGACGGCGACACCGGAGATCTTGGCGTCGCCGTCGGTCATCGTCTCGTCGCCGGGATGGCTGTGCAGCGCGAAGCGGCCGTCCCGGCGCAGGTCGAGCGCCTTGACCGCGCCCGGCATCGACCCGATCGTCAGGTCCGCGCCGGTGAAACCCGCCTCGGTGCCGCTCACCCGCGGCGCTCCGGTGGCGCGCAGGGTCGCCAGGACGTGGTGGCGGTGGGCCTCGAACCGGGCCCGCACCAGGGGCGCGAGGTCCGGCGCCTCCTGTTCGAAATCCTGCCAGGTAACCATGGCGCCAGTGTGGCACCGGCCGGCGGCGAACCGGCCGAGGACGGCCCGCCCGGCCGGGCCCGCGTTGTCGGCGGGCCCTGACAGACTGGCCGGATGGCACAGACCTACATCGCATTCCTGCGCGCGATCAACGTCGGCGGGCGGACGGTGAAGATGGAGCGGCTGCGTGAGCTCTTCGCCGAACTCGGGCTGGAGCGGGTCCGCAGCTACATCCAGAGCGGGAACGTCTTCTTCGACACCGAGGAGACCGACCGCGCGGCGCTCACCCGCCGGATCGAGGAGCACCTGGCATCCGCGCTCGGCTACCCGGTCCCGGCGATGGTGCGTACCGTCGCGGAGGTGGAGGAGCTGGTCGCCGCGGACCCGTTCGCGGAGGTCGAGGTGACCCCGGAGCTGCGGCTCTGCGTAGTCTTCCTGTCCGAACCGCTCCCGGAGGGCCTGGAGTTCCCGGTCCGCTCCCCCAAGGGCGACTGGGAGATCCTCGGTGCCACGCCGGGCGCGGCGTACGTGGTGATGCACCTGCGCGACGGGCGCCTCGGCTCGAACCCTGCCACCGCCTTCCCCAAGTCCTATCCCGGCCACGGCACTTCGCGCTTCTTCCACACCACCGTCAAGATCCTCGCGGCGGCGAAGAAGCCCTGATGCGGGACGGTCGGCGCCGTCGGCGGCGGGTCAGTGCGGGAACAACCGGGGCGGCCGCTGCCGGGGCAGGGTGTCGCGGAACTCCTCGATGGCGGTGCTGATCTGGCGGGTGAGCACGGTGTGCTCGATCCGGTCGAGGTAGCGGGTGGCGGGCGGCCAGGGCCTCGACGGTGACCGAGAAGTAGAGCGTCATCAGCGGGTTGACGAAGAGCTCACTGTGCCGGGTGCGCTCGGTGAATTGGACGTCGCCGAACTCGCCGCGCAGGGCGGCGGCGACCGAGCCCTGGACGATGCTCGGGTGCTCGGGGAAGGCGGCCTGCGCATGGGCGACCGCGTCCAGGTAGAGGGCGCCCTCGCGGGAGTCGCGCGGGATGGAGAACGCGCCGAGGTAGCCGCCGGCCCGGTCCAGCGCGGCCAGGTTCTCCAGCACCAGGCTGTGGTTGACCCCGTGGTACACGTCCACTCCGAATCCCAGGCAGCTGACCAGGCGTTCGGGGATCTCGGTGAGCCCGGCCACCGCGGCCAGGCTGGCCATGTCCTCCTCGGGGGTGCCGAGGCCCGCCTCGTCGCCGCGCATCAGGATGTCGGTACCGCCGTCGACCAGCAGGACGGCATCGATGCCCAGGTGCCGGATGAGGGCCCGGTACGCGGCCCGCAGCGGCTGCACCCCGACCGACCCGAACGCCCAGACGGTGTCGGGCAGTCCGTGCAGCCGCAGCCAGCGGGCCAGGGTGCGTTCCGGGAAGTACGGTTCGGCGGACCGGGTGTCGGGGCGGATCTCGGCCACCTCCGGCTCCAGCCAGACCTCGGCGTCGAGCCCGTACAGGTGGCTGAAGGACAGGCTCGCGAGGTGCACCTCCTTGCCGGCACCCCGGAGCGCGAGGGCGATCGGCAGTCCCGCGTAGACGTCGAAGCCGCCGCCCGCGCCCGCGATCAGGATCCGCTCGGCGGACTTCAGGCGGGCCAGCAGCGGAGGTTCGAGGAGCGAGGGCATCCGGGGACCGTAACAGGCCCCTGAGGCCGGGTCAGCTCCCGGGTCGGTCAGCTCCAGGGCGGGCGGCGATCCCGGCGACCAGCTGCGGCACGGCGCCCCCGCCGCCCTGCTGGAGAGCTACGAGGCCGAGCGGCTGCCGGTCGCCGCGGACGTCCTGGAGATCAGCACCTCGCTGCACCGCGCCCGGGGCGGCGCCACCGCTGATGACGGCAGCGAGAAGTCCGTCCGGCGCGGCGAGCGCACCGAGCAGCTCGGCTACGTCGGGCCGGCCACCGAGGACTCCGCCGACCTCGCCGGGTACCTCCGGTCGGTCGGCGCCGGGCCCTGCTGACCCGCGGCCGCCGGGCGGGCACCACCCGGCAGCTGACCGCGGGGACCGGCGCGGACCGGCATGGGCCGGTGCGGGCCGGTGCGGGCCGGTGCGGGCCGGTCAGAGGCGCGGGCCCCAGAGTTCGTCGGTGCAGCGGGCGTAGGTGTCGCGCCAGTGCGGCCAGTGCCGGACGGTCTCGTGGTCGCAGTCGGCGAGCAGCCGGTCGATCTCCTGCTCGTCCACGCCTTCCAGCAGCCAGACCAGGGCGTCCGAGGAGGCCGGACCGTCGGCGGAGCGGAGCAGGTCGAGCAGCTCGGGCAGAGTGCCGATCCGGGAGCCGGCCGGGAAGACGCCTTCCATCCGGGGCAGCAACTGACGCTCCTCGATGCGCAGGTGGGTCTCCAGGCGCGCGGCCAGCTCCTCCACCGCGTAGGCGACCGGCCAGCTGCTGGCCGCGTCCCGGGTGGCGATCTTCACCAGGGTGGTCACCCGGGTGAACGAGTGGTCGAGGTTGTGGTGGTCGGCCTCCAGCCAGTTGAGCAGCAGCCGCAGCTCGGGCACGAAGCGGCGGAGCAGCGGCCACAGCCGGGTGTCCTGCTGCTCGTGGTGGCAGGTGACCATGGCGAGCATGAAGTCCCAGTGCCGCTGGAGGGCGTCACCGGCCACCGTGTCGCCGGGCTGGAGCAGTCGGAGCGCGTTGGGCAGGCGGGCGAGGTCACGGCGCAGGGCCGCGTGCACGAGCCGCAGACCGGCGAACGGAATCGGTGCGACGGCGGCGGGCGGCTCGGCGACGGACCCGGTGCTCTCCCCGTCCTTCTGGGCGGGGATGGTCGGGGTCCTGACGGGCAGCAAGTGGCTGGGCATGTCGCTCTCTTCACGGCTGGCTGAGGCTGGCCGCTGCGGACACCGATCTTAGGTGTCCCGGCCCGGGTCTCCAGAGTGATGACATGCCATCAGGATCGAATGAATGTCTGATTGACGTGCAGGTCAGAGGCCATCTCGGCCCTCGGGGAGGCTGCTCCGCCCGCGCTACGGGCACCGCCTCGGGGCCGCCCTCGGGGCCGCCCTCGGGCCGGTCGCGGGGCCCACGAACAGTATGCCGCGCGGGGCGCGACGACGGGGCCGGTCCGCCGAACTCGGACCGGACGCCCTCCGCGCGCGCCCGGCCCGTCGTCGCCCCCGCCGCACCCGACCCACCGCACCCGACCCGCCGACCCCGACCCGCCGACCCGACCGGTGTCGCGTCAGTCGCTCTCGGGGCCGGCCACGTTCTTGGACACCCACTGCAGGAGGTCCGGGATCATCTTCTTGAAGTCGGAGGTGAGGTGCTTGCCGCCGGGCTGCTCGTAGTACTCGACGGTCGCCGGGGCCTTCACCTTGCCGACCCACGCCTTCACCAGCTTGAGCTCGGCGGAGTTGGAGCCGCCCGCGGTCGCCAGGATCCGGACGTCGGCGGTGCCCGAAGTCGCCAGCACGTCGGGGCTGTTCGCCAGCCGCTCCTGCTCGTGCCCCTTCCAGAGCGGCGAGTCCGGGTTGAAGTAGCCGTCGATCGGCACCGCCGCCTTGAACACCTCCGGGTGCTGCAGGGCCAGCTTGGCGCTGCAGAACGCACCGGTGGACGCGCCCATCACGGCCCAGCCGTCGCGGCCCTTGACGGTCCGGAAGTTGGCCCGGACGAAGTCCGGGATGTCCTCGGCCATCCAGGTCCCGATCTTCGGCTGGCCCGGGATGTCGGCGCACTCCATGGCGGTGGCCTCGTTGGAGTTCAGGTTCTGCACCGGCATGATCATGATGAACGGGTGCGCCTTGCCCTCCTTCACCAGCTGGGTGTCGACCGCCTGGATCGGCAGCTGGTTGTCGGTCCAGGTGTTGTACCCGGCGCTCTGGCCACCCGCGTACAGGGTCAGCACCGGGAAGCCGGTGTTGGCGTACTTGGGGTCGTTGTACTCGGGCGGCAGCCAGACCCAGACCTTTCCGCTGACGCCGGACTTCGGCCCGGTCAGCGTGGTCACCATGATCGGCCCGGCCGAGGTGTCGGTCGCCTTCTGGAGGTCGGCGGCGGGCCCGGTCGGCTTCAGCACCTTGGAGGGCTTGGTCGGCGTCGGGCTCGGGCTCGGCGACGGCGCCGAGGCCGACCCCGCGGCCGCCTTCGCACCGTCGGCGGCCGGTTTGCCGGACTGGGAACTCCCGCACCCGGCCAGCGCGGCGGCCAGCGCGAACACGGCGGCGGCTGACAGGACGGCACGGGCACGGGTGACGGACGGCTGCGGCAGCACGGTGGGGACTCTCCGAGCGGTTCTCGCCCGGTCGGTGGATCCGGGCGGCGGCCCCGGCGGGGCCTGGGGACGGGCGGCGGACCTCTGGCTGTCAGCCGCCCCGAGAACGGGCGCGGCGGCCTCCGACCGGAGACCGCACCACCCGAGATCCTATGACGGAGCAGGCCGGAGCCCGGTTGCGCCACGGGCCGGGAACCCGCCGAACGGCGGGGGCGACCCCCTCCGTACGGGAGGGGCCGGGGCCGCCGGACGGCCCGCAGCCGCCTGACGGCGGGCCTCGGCCGGACCGGCACGGGCGCCCGGGGGCCGGGCCGCGGTGACCACTCTCACGCCGCCGGCCGCACCCAA
>NZ_JAIZ01000051.1 GCF_000710465.2 Kitasatospora sp. MBT63
CCGACGGTGGGTCATCCACGCGTGTCGGTGTCGTTCAGCGACCGAGACCCTTGGGCAGTGACTGAGTCGCTTCGGTCGCTGCCCCCGCTTGCGAGGCTTTCCCGCAGATCAGAGCCTTGCCCCCGCCCCGGGAGCGACCGAAGCGACTCAAGGTCGGATATATGACGCGCATGTGCAACCCCGGGGATGGTCATATACCCGAACAACAGTCGCTTCGGTCGCTGTCCTCACCTGAAAACCCCCTCTGACCTGGGCAAACATCAGCTACTCAAGCACAGCGACCGAACCAAGCAAACCCCATC
>NZ_JAIZ01000052.1 GCF_000710465.2 Kitasatospora sp. MBT63
GCCTGCGCGGGGGCGGGTGCCTGGGGCGCGGCGGCCGGTACGGGCTGCGCCGCGGGCGGGGCGGCCGGTGCCGGCTGCTGGTACTGCGGCTGGGCCGGCTGGTACTGCGGCGCGGCGGCGAAGCCCCCGGCCGGGGCGGTGAGGGCCCCGGTCGCGGCCCGCCGCTCCAGCTTGTCCAGCCGGGCCTGCAACGACAGCTCGTCGCTGTACGCGCCGGGCAGCATCACCCGGGCGCAGATCAGCTCCAGCTGGAGCCGCGGGGCCGCGTTCCCCCGCATCTCGGTCAGGCCGGTGTTGACGATGTCGGCGGCGCGGCTCAGCTCGGCCGCGCCGAACCCGTCCGCCTGCGCCTGCATGATCGCGACCCGGTCGGCGGGCGCGTCGAGCAGCCCCTTCTCCCCCGCGTCCGGCACGGTGGCGAGGATCACCAGGTCGCGCAGCCGCTCCAGCAGGTCAGTGACGAACCGGCGCGGATCGTGCCCGCCCTCGACCACCCGGTCGATCACCTGGAAGACGGTCGCGCCGTCCTGCGCGGCGAATGCGTCGACCACCTCGTCCAGCAGCGCGGAGTCGGTGTACCCGAGCAGCGCGGTGGCCATCTGGTACGTCACCCCGCCCTCGGTGGCACCGGCCAGCAGCTGGTCCATCACCGACATCGAGTCACGCACCGAGCCGGCGCCGGCCCGCACCACCAGGGGGAAGACCGAGTCCTCGACCTGGATCTGCTCCCGGCCGCAGACCTGGGCCAGGTAGTCGCGCAGCGTGCCGGGCGGCACCAGGCGGAACGGGTAGTGGTGGGTGCGGGAGCGGATCGTCCCGATCACCTTCTCCGGCTCCGTGGTGGCGAAGATGAACTTCAGGTGCTCCGGCGGCTCCTCCACCACCTTCAGCAGCGCGTTGAAGCCGGCCGAGGTCACCATGTGCGCCTCGTCCAGGATGAAGATCTTGTACCGGCTGTGCACGGGCGCGAAGAACGCGCGCTCGCGCAGCTCACGGGCGTCGTCCACACCACCGTGCGAGGCGGCGTCGATCTCGATCACGTCGATCGAGCCGGGCCCGCCGGTCGCCAGGTCGCGGCAGGACTGGCACTCCCCGCACGGGGTCGGCGTCGGGCCCTGCTCGCAGTTGAGACAGCGGGCGAGGATGCGCGCGCTGGTCGTCTTGCCGCAGCCGCGGGGGCCGCTGAAGAGGTAGGCGTGGTTGACCCTGTTGTTGCGCAGGGCCTGCTGGAGCGGAGCGGTCACGTGCTCCTGCCCGATGACCTCCGCGAAGGTCTCCGGGCGGTAGCGGCGGTACAGGGCTAGGGACACGCCACCGACGATATCGGGCGGGACAGACAAACGCGTCGCCCCGCAGGCCACCCCCCTACTGCCAGACCCCGAACCCTGCACCCGGCCGGACCCGGTCCGGGAACGCAAGGACCCCTCGTGCACCCGCCAGAGCCCTCCTACCCTTGCTGCCTTCCGGCCCTGGGGGGGTTCAGAGAGATAACGCCACACGAGGGGCTGGCACCAGAGTAGCGGATCCCCGCCCCGACCTGTACCGCCACCCCGCATCCACGATCCGCAGGCAGCCACCCGTGACCACCTGCGGATAGCTGGTCGCGAGCACCCCGGAACATGTACTAAGCTCTCCCACGGAGGATTCGCCTAGAGGCCTAGGGCGCACGCTTGGAAAGCGTGTTGGGGGCAACCCCTCACGAGTTCGAATCTCGTATCCTCCGCCATGGCTCACCAGCCATAACGAAGGCCCCGACCGCCCAGCGGTCGGGGCCTTCGTCGTGCCGTGGTCTCAGTTTTGGTCTCAGTTGCCTGGAAGAGACCCGCCACAGGTCCAAATATGGACCCCCGGGCATCGCAGTCGCGCGGAGCCGCCGAGTAGATGCCCCACCGCATCCCCGGTCAACGCCGACCAACGGCGAGCTGGGCAACGCCGATCGTCTGATCCAAGGCCCGTCTGGCAACTGTGCGCACCACACTGACGTCACCCAGCGCCTCAGCGACCCGGCCCGGCACTCCGCAGTCCATGCTCCGACCGGAGCACCGCCCCTGCCGGATCAGGCTTACCTTCGAGCACATGCGGGCCGGAGCCACCACTTGCCAGTCCACCCAGCCGCCAGAGTGTCGGATTGACGCGGAAACTAAAGTGCTGCACCATGACCTAAGCACTTCGGTAAAGTCCCGTCGCTACCCCTGCTAACTCGGGAGTGGTCACCTTGCCACTGCACAGTTCTCGGTTCGACCAGCTGGTGGGCGAGCCCGCACAGCGCGTACGTCGCCATCTGGCCTGGGCACTGCGCACCGGCAATCAGGAAGCCGTCGAAGCCTTCAAATTCAGCAGATACAGCGATGGCCACACCTTCGGAACTAACCGCTGGAGGTTCTGTGTCGGCGCACTGAAGGACAAGGACCGCTTGGCCGAGTACCTACCGGAAGCACACCCGCTGCGCGTCCAGAGCACGTTCATGCTGGCGGTGGGCGGTGCCGTCGTCTACCCCGTCTGCTACGCGAACGACGCCACCTCGGACGTGCGGGAGATGAGAGTCCGCACCTCGCAGATCCGCCAGGAGATGTTCGCCGCCTATGGTCGGCTCGCTCCCCAAGTCCAGACGGCTTTGCAAATCCGCGAGGGCATCGAGGGCGTCGAGTGGGTTCTGGAGGATCTCAACGAGGCACCCGAAGAGTTGCCCGACCAGCCCAAGATGGTGCTACTCGCCTACGCCAGCAATCGCGCTGGCGGCCTGCTCAACTGCTTTGTCGGGGAGGCTACGCTCGACGCCACTGGCGCGGTTAGCTGGGACTGGCTCGAGCCGCTGCCTATCGCAGACGCCGAAGGCGGCACCGGCGGCCTCACTGCCGTCTCTCCGACCGCTCCGACCGGTCCCGGTTTTGGGGCTGGCAAGGAACCCGACCTCCACCTGGAAGACGCGGAAGACACCGCGCACGAAAGCGATGAGCACTAAGCGACCGCACCTGTCCCTGGCGTCGGCCCTGCCGCTGGACCTCTCGTCCTCAGTGGCAGGCGCCTTCGACGGGGCACGACTCACCCAAGCTCGACGCTTGGCGGGCTTGACCAAGAAGGATCTGGCTTCCAAGATCGACGTCACGCCCGCCGCCGTGGGTCAGTACGAGGCGGGCGGCATCCGTCCCCGCCCGGAACAAGTACGGCGCATCGCCGAGGTCCTCGGAATGCCAGCGACGTTCTTCACCGCCGGCCGTCCCCGGGCAGCACTCGACACCGGAGCGGTCCATTTTCGTTCCCTGCGCTCAGCTCCCGCCCGGGAGCGAGAGCGCGGTGTCTCCTTCACGGAACTGGTGTGGGAACTCGCCCACGCGCTGGAAACCTACGTTCGCATGCCCGACGTCGACCTGCCCGGCTGGGACGGCGGCGAAAGCACACCAGGCCTGCCGACCGACCCGCAGCAGGCAGCCCGAGCCCTGCGTAAGCGCTGGGATCTCGGGGACGGCCCCATCCCTCACTTGGTCAGGCTCCTGGAATCCCGGGGGATCCTGGTCACAGTTCTGCCCTACCGCAACCCCGACAGCCGCAAGCTCGATGCCTTCTCCACCACTCACCTCCCCCGGCCCGTCGTGGTACTCAACGACGAGCGCGACGACGTCTATCGGCACCGGTTCAGCTGTGCCCACGAACTCGGCCACCTACTGCTCCACGGTGAAGCTCATCCGGGCGACATCCAACACGAGCGCCAAGCAGACGCGTTCGCTGCTGAGTTCCTGACGCCTGCGGTCAGCCTGATCGGCCAGCTGCCTACCAAGATTGATTTCACCCGTCTCGGTGCGCTGCAGCAGACCTGGGGAGTTTCGCTGGATTCCATGTTGGTCCGCTGCCGTGAACTCGGCCTGCACACCGAAGCGGTGAGTGGTCGGGCCTGGCGCCGCCTCAAGGCCCTGCGCGCCGACGGAATGCTCCCATCAACGCCAGTGAGTAGCTATCCCGGCGAGGTCCCTGTCCTCCTCGAACGGGCCCTCGGCATGGCGCGACGCAAGGGGGTCTCTGTTCAAACTGTTGCAAGGGACCTGCATTGGCCCGAACACCTGGTTCAGCAACTGCTTGAGTACGTGGATCCACGGCCGGCTCTTGATCTCCAGGACGCGCTGGAGCCCACGGAGTAGCGGAGCGCATGGGGCAGGTTGCCCTCAGAACAGACAAGGGAGACCAGCTCTGCGGGCTTCCTACCAACGCAGCAGGCGGGCACTCACGGCCAGATCGAGGAAGTAACAGGCTGGCTCCACCCGATGGCCATAGCGCAGGAACCGTCACCCGGCTGATTTTGTAGCCGGGGCAGACAGCGTTCGTTCAGGCCTCAGGATCCGTCGTCAGCAGCGTGTTCGGCATGCCCTGCATGCCCGCCCCAGAGCAGGCTGCCGATCTTTCGGCCCACGTCGTGCAGCATCGGGTCGGTGACGTGCTGGTAGCGCTTTGCCATCGAGGCCGAGGACCAACCCATGATCGCCATCACGATCCGTTCCGGCACACCGAGGAGCAGGAGGACGGTGGAGGCAGTGTGGCGTGCGTCGTGCAGGCGGCCGTTGCGGACGCCGGCCTCGCGCAGGAGCCGCTTCCAGTGGTGGTAGTCGGTGCTGGGGTTGAGCGGCTGGCCGACCTCGGAGGCGAACACGTAGCCCTTGTCCAGCCAGAGGTCTTGGGCAAGGGCGCGCTCGCGGTCCTGCTCCTCCTTGTGCTGACGGAGGATCCTGGCGAGCTGCTCGGGAAGCGGGACGGGCCGCCTGCCTGCCCTGGACTTCGGGTCTGCGGTCTCGGGGCGGGTCGGGACCTTCTGGAGGCAGAAGCCGGGCTTGCGGCCGCAGTCCTCGCGGCACCCGTGCGTGTACTTGGGTCGCAGGCGGCCTCGCCGGACCCACGCCATCCCCTTGTCGAAGTCGATGTCCGTCCATCGCAGTCCGAGGACCTCGCCCTGCCGCAGGCCGAGCGCGAGGGCGAAGATCCACCGGGCGGAGTTGCGCCGCTTGCGCGCCGTTTCCAGGAGGGCCTGGACCTCCTCGTGCTCGAAGGGCTCGACCTCGTCGTCGTCCAGCTTCGGCGCCTTCGCGATCGTGGCCACGTTGATGGTGAGGTGGCCACGACGGACGGCCTCGCCGAGCGCGACGCGGACGGTGCGGTGCGCCTGGTGGGCGGTTCCGCCCCGCTTTCCGTTGGCCCGCATCTTCTTGTAGAGGCGCTCCAGGTGCTCGGGCTCCAGCTTGACGAGCTTGTGCGCGCCCAGGCCGGGGATGAGGTGGACGCGGACCGCGACCTCGTAGCCGGACAGGGTGTTCTCGCCGACGGAGCCGGGCACGATGTTCGTAATCCAGTGGGTGAGCCAGGTCTTGACCGTCCACTGCTGGCCGGGCTTGCGGACGGTACCCGCGTCCCGGTCCTTTTCAAGCTGCCGGACCTTCTTGGTGACCTCGGCCCGGGTCTTGGCCGTGACGTGGCGGCGGTCGGGCGTGCCGTCGTCCTTGACGCCGACGGTGACGCGACCGTGCCAACGCCCGTCGCCACCCTGGTAGATGGAGGATGCGCCGTTGGGCTGTCGAGACTTCGTCATGCGCTCCCCCTCAGGCCGCGAGTACGACGGCAGCACCGACGGTCCGCACACGAGCGGCCAGGTACTCGTCCAGCGCCTGCGCAGGCACGCGACGAAGGCGGCCGATTGTCACGGACGGGACGTCACCGGAGGCAACGAGGGAGTACATCGTCGTGCGACCGATGCTCAGTCGACGGGCAGCCTCCTCAACGGTGAGCGCGACCAGCGTGTTGTCGGCTGCCAAGCCGTCCTGATCAGCGATCAGGCGGAGGAGCACGTGCTCGGTGGTGCCGAGGGCGTGAGCCACTCGGGAGAGCTCCAACGGTGTTTCGGACATGGGTGTCCTATCCCGACGGCGCTTTCGGCTATGCGCCGCCGTTGTCGATGTTCCAGGGATGGGCGATTGGGTTGTGCGAGGCCGCGTGGCGACCCCCGGCGTTCGTAGCGCCGAGGGGCTGCGGAGGGGCATGACTGGTCGAAGGTTCACGGGCTGGCGAAGCCCGTGGTCGGACCCGGCGGGACGGGACGTTAGCCGCAGATTCCGGCCGCACCAAACTGCCGGACGCCCGGCATGATGCCGGTCATCATCGGATCGGCGACGGGACTGACGTGCTGAGCCAACGGAGTACAACAGGTGCCCTCTGGCAGCCGGGGCCTGCCCTCGGATGCCCTGGCTATGCCTCGGTTCCCGGGTCGGCAAGACCCTCCGCGTCGGGCGAGCCGGACGGGAACTTCGGCGAGCGGTAGTCGTCACCGGCCGCGTCCGCCACGACTCGGGTGATCATCGCTCTGATGAGCTCTTCGAGATTCGGGTGGGCGCGTCCGTAGGCGTCGAGCGCCTCACGGGCCCGGTCCATGTCCTTGCGAGCGGCGACGGACTTCTGCCAGCTCTCGGCCAACTCCGCCAGCAGCCGCTTTACGTGGGCGTTCGCGGCGATCTCGGGTGGTCCGACCAGGTTGTCCAGGGAGATGTCGAAGACCTTGGCGAAGCCGATGGCCTCATCCAGGTTGACCCTTCGACGCGGCTCACCGCTCTCGATGCGCCACACCGCCGACTGGTTGAGCGGGTAGCCGGCCTCGGTCAGGCGCTCGGCAAGCGTGGCGGTACTCCACCCGCGCGCCTCGCGCTCCATCTTGATGCGCCGGGCGACGTTCTCCTCCCCCTCCAGCCGTTGTTGCCGGTCCTCGTCAGCCATGGTCAACCCTCCATGCATCGTCATCAAGCCCATTTGCAATGCGTCGAGCACGACGTTAACGTGATGCAAGATGAAACGCAACTGAGCCGAACCGCATCGGCGAGCCGGGCCAGCCACCCGGCACCACGACGCAAAAGGCCCCCGACGCTACGAACGCCGAGGGCCAAACGCAGAACCTCGAAAACCGCCCATCCCTGGAACAGTCGACAACGGAGGAACCGGGTAGCCGCCCGAATCCTCCGAGTGAGGACACCGCTGTGGACAAGCCTACGGCCCCGCCGCCAGGCCCGTCATCCCACGACCAGCGAAGGGACCGCCGCGCCTCGGACCCCGCCCCCGCGCTCGTCGGCACCACCTCCGGGGAGCCGCCGCACAACATCGACGCCGAACAGGCAGTCCTCGGCGCGTGCATGTTGAAGCACCAGGCGGTGGACCAGGTCCGGGGGACGCTGGACGCGGGCGACTTCTACCGGCCCGCCCACGAGACCATCTGGCGCGCGATCCTCGCCCTGCGCGCCGAGGACGCCCCGACCGACCCCATCGCCCTCGCGGACCACCTGCAAGGCAAGGGAGATCTCTCCCGCGTCGGCGGCTCGTCCTACCTCCACACCCTGGTCACCGTCGCGCCGCCCTCGACGGACAACGCCGACTACTACGCGCAGATCGTGCGCCGCGACGCCCAACTGCGGACCTTGCACACCACTGGCGTCCGCACCGTCCACCACGCGCTGACCCCGGGTGCCGACCCGGACGAGATCCGCACGGCCATCGAGACGGAGATCCGTGCCGAGCGTGAACGCGCCCTGTCCTCCGGCGGTAGCCGCCTGGCCCGCTACATCGTCAACGGCTGGGACTTCGTCACCAAGACCGGCGCGGACAAGGAACCCCTGTGGGGCACCCGCGAACAGACCGCCTGGGCCTCCGGCGAAAGCCTGATGATCGTCGGCGCACCCGGCGTCGGCAAGACCACCCTCGCCCACCAGGTCGTCCTCGCCCGCCTCGGCCTGCAAGCCTCCGTCCTCGACCTGCCCGTCGCCGAGGGCGAGCGCGTCCTCTACCTCGCCATGGACCGCCCCCAGCAGATCGCCCGCGCCATGGCCCGCCGCATCACCCCCGCCGACGAGGCCCACCTGCGCGACCGGCTCACCGTATGGCAGGGACCGCTCCCCGCCACCCTCGACAAAGAACCCGACCTCCTCGCCGAACTCGCCGCCGCCCACCGCGCCGACACCATCGTCATCGACAGCCTCAAGGACGCGGTCAGCACCCTCGTGGACGACTCCCTGGCCGTCGCCTTCAACAACGCCCGCATGCGCGCCCTGCGCGCAGGCGTCCAGATCATGGAACTCCACCACCAGCGCAAGGCCGCCGCCGACGCGCCACGCGGGATGCGACCCACCCTGGACCGGGTGTACGGCTCGACCTGGCTGACCGCCGGAGCGGGCAGCGTCCTGTTCATCGCCGGAGAGGCCGGCGACCCGGCGGTCACCATCCACCACCTCAAGACCGTGACCGGCGAGATCGGCCCCCTCCCGGTCATCCACGACCACCAGCGAGGCACCACCTACGTCGAGCCCACCCTCGACCCCGTCACCATCCTGCGCGCCGCCCCGGACGGCCTGACCACCCGTGACCTGGCGACCACCCTGACCGGCGAAGCCAACCCCGACCGCGCCGACATCGAGAAGGCCCGCCGCCACCTCGACCGCCTCGTCAAGACCGGACTCGCGGTCAAGACCGAAGGCACCGCCGGAGGCGCCGGAGGCGGCCAGCAGGCCCGCTACCGCCCCTCCGCCCGGCACATCACCGCCGTCTCGTAACCGCCACCACGGCGACCGGCGTGACCGGGGGCAACGCAGCGACCGCGCCCCCGGTCAGTCCGTCGTACTGACCGACCCCAGTGACCGAGGCTCCGGTCAGCCGGTCACTCCGACCGACCGAACTGACCGGAGTGCCACGCAGGCCAGCAGCCCGCCGACCTGCTGACCTGCTGACCGGCCCGTCGGACGACCAACGGACGGCACCCACCAGGGCCACCGGGCGGCCAGCCAGTGAGCGGATCACCAGCCCCACCGGGCACCGGCAACCAGGCGCGGATCGTTCACGGGACCGTACACGCACCCCTCCCGCAAAGGGGCCGGTGGAAGCCGTTCACACCGTCCACGCCGAGCAAAGAAACCGCAGGTAGAGCGATCACGGAGGCGTACACGCCGTCCACGCGACCCAGCGTTCACGCGCGAGCCCCCCTTTAGAAGGGGGCTCGCGTGTACGCCCCACCGTGAACGCCCCGCCTTCGAGGAGACTCCAAGCCGCCGCCCGCCGTAACCAGGTAGACCCAGCAACAAGAGATCACCGTGATCCGAATCCTGATCAGACCACCGGAAGCCGGAGCAAGTTGTGGGGTAAGGACTCCTTACCCCGCCCCGCTCCTGGCGGAGCAAGTTGTCGCATTGGACGGTCCTATGGCCCGCCGCCGCACCTGCCCTCGCCCAGGGGTGCGAGAGCAAGCCTGGAACCAGCGGCAGCGGAGAGGCATGGAGCCACCGATGCTCGCGATCGGACAGTCACGGTCCGCCGTCAGTCATTGGCCGTGGGCGCGAAGTAGTCGCGGAGCATGACAGTCGTCCACTCGGGCTGGTGCTGCTCTCCACGAGGTCCCATCTCACCGAACCACGGCTTCACGTCCAAGACCGGCGTGCCGTCGACGGCGTCGAGGTCCTCGACGTGAAGGTCCAGGCCGTCAACCTTGAGCAGGCGGCAGCGTGAGACCCCGAGCCAGTTCAGGCGCCGCATGTTGCGGTGCCCGAAGATCCCGACCTCCGGCCACTCCGGGTTGTCCCGAGGCCGGCGGGCTCCGAGATTCAGGTCGGTCGGGTCGGTCAGGTGGAAACGGAAGACGATCTCCAGGTGCGAGAAGTCCTCAAGCCCCTTGGTCGCGTCGGCGGTGAAGAGGGATCTGTCCAGCCGGATGATCGCCCGGGTGCCGCCCCAGAAGTCGTCTGTGGGTTCGATCCGTCCGCCGACCACGTGGCCGAGTGCCTCGACCTCGAACGTCTCACGGTCTGCCATCAGTGACTCCTCATCAGGCTGTTTCGGTCAGGTACGCGGCAGCGCGTGCGTCGATCTCGCTGATCGCCGCGGTACCGCGCCGCCGGTAGGGGGAGAGCAGAGTACGCATGTCGGCGGCGGCCTGGCGGGTGCGGCCGGACCGTACGCCGTCCATGGCATCGAGCGCCTGCGACCAGGTGGCACAGGCCCGGTCGACGTTGTTCATCTGCGCGTACACGGAGCCGAGATATCCCAGCGTCACCGCGTGAGTGCGGGTGAACTTCGTCGCCTTGCGGGTGCGGACGCTGTGGTGGAACTCGCGCACCGAGCCGTCGAGATCGCCTATGTCGCGCAGGGCGCACGCGGTCTCGTGGGCGAGGCTCGCCTCGCCGAAGAAGAACACCCGGTCCGGCTCGGCGATGTCGTCGCTCGCGGCGGACAGGTCGTCCTCGGCCCGTAGCAGCGCCTTTGCGGCGGCGTTCTTACGTCCGGCGGTGGCCAAGCTCCGGGCGTGGACGACGCCGAGGAGAGCCCGTTCCCGTGGGGAGGCGAGCGCGTATCGGTCGCCGTCGACGGAGGCGGCGGCAAGGTTGAGAGCCTGCTGGTGGTGTCCGAGATCGATGGCTTGGTGCGCCATGGCCCGCAGCACGTGAGCGGCCATCGGCGGATCGCCGGCCTCGGCCGCGAGCTTCACCGCCTCGGCGAAGTACCGCTGCGCTGTCGCGTGCTGGCCGCCGTCGAACGCCATCCAACCCGCCAGGTAGGCGAGTTCGCTGGCTGCGGAGAAGAGATCACGGCGAACACGCTCATCGGTGAACTTACCCCGCAGGTAAGCGGTGACGTCGGTCGCCAGGTACTGCACCACGGACGTCCAGGCGTGACCACCGCCTCGCCGTTGGTCCACTTGGGAGAACAGGGTGGTCATGTCGCGGACGGCTGCGAGGTCGCCAGGGCCGACCCGCCGGGTTGCGGCAGAGCTACGCGCACTGCCCCGTTCGGCCATGCGCTGCCACCAGTCTTCGCCGGGCAGGGAGAGCGCGGCCACCGAGTAGACCGCCACCCCCAGGGCCCGCCTGCGTTCCACGTCCACGTCGGTTCTCCCGAGTTCGGCCAGCGCGCTCAGCGTATCGGCGTCCCAGTCGGGTTTTTGGGGCGCGGGCGCGATCAGGCCGATCTCCTCCAGCGTCACGACCCGTCCGCCGAGCGCGCGGCCCAACGCCTCGGCCAGGAAGGCGCCGACGTTCCCGGCCGGCTGACCGCCGTTCTTCCAGTGCGTGATGCTCGATTTGTTGGTCTCCAAGAGCTCGTCGTGCTCGGCCGCGACCCGCCTGACCAGGCGCGCGATCGCATCGCCAGAGAGCTTCGTCTCGCCGATGACCTTCCGCAGCCGCTCGTTCGGTTCCCTCGTCGGCGCCAAAGCGCACCTCCCTGACGGGCCGTTAAACCGCTTAAACCGCATAGCGTGCCCAACACCGTACTCCCAGTAGCGATTAGGCGGTTCACTAACTGCATGCCGCTCCGCAGAGTGGAGCCGATTCGGGTCCTGGACCCCTGCGAAGCGGCGGCCTGCGGCGGCTCCAGCCATGTCCGGCATCGAGATCCGCCCCGCCAACTCGCGACCCCGGAGACGCTGATGACGACTGCCGACCGCACACCGCACCCGTGGAGCCTCAACATCGCCTCCACGCTCGTGGACCCCATCCGGCCGAACCCGCGCCGATCCACGAGTCCGACGCGGGAGGGCGCCGCCGCGACCAGCAATCGCATGCTGCTGGACGAGCACCGCAGCAAGGACGGGCTGTGCGTCCGGTGCGAGAGCCCCTGGCCCTGCGACGTGACCAGGAGCATCCGCTTCGGGAGCGCCGCGTGAACAGCGCCGAGATCCCCATCCAGGCCGGCAACCGGACAGTCACCTTCGTCCCGAACCGGGAACGCGCCCGCCGACGCGCTTTGGTCCTGCGTCAGCTCGCTGTCGGCCGTCGCCGCCGCAAGCGGCACCGGGAGTCGGCGGCGTGAGCGCTGAGAACTCCCCGGACTTCAAGCTCCCCGAGGACCGCCACCAGGGCCTGTACATCCGCACGTTCAAGCTCGCGGCCGACGGCACCCGGTACGACGACTCCGGCGTAATCACTGTGGATTCGGAACCCGGCGCCTACGCGTACCACCCCTCGGCCACCTGGCCCGCCTGCCGCTGCCCTCAGCACCGCGACATCTGACACGACCATCACCGGCGGCTACCGCGCTTCTGCGGCCCCGCCAACCCCGCGTGAGAGGAAGAACCTGTTGTCCCTCGAACAGCTCTCAGGAAAGACCGTGCTGGTCACCGGAGCCGGTGGCCTCATCGGCAGCCGCATCACGTCCCAGCTCCGCCAGCTCGGCGCCCGCCCCATCTCGGTGTGCAAGCTCGACGCCTACCCACACGAGGTGTACCGCGAGCGGTTCGGCATCGACGCCTCCGACCCGGACTTCATCGTCGGCGACATCGCCGAGCCGGACCTGATGCGCAAGGTGATCTCCGGCTGCGACTACGTGATCCACGCCGCCGCGCTGGCCGACGTGGCGGCCTGCACGCGCCGACCGCTGGACGCCATCGACACCAACATCACCGGCACCCAGCGGGTCCTGGACGCCGTCGCCGCCTCAGACCGGGTGCGCAGGATGGTGTTCGTCTCCTCCGCCAGCGTCTACGGCAACGGCGACCACACTGGCCAGCCCGAGCAGTTCATCGAGGGCACAGCGGTCCAGCCGGTGTCGGTGTACGGCAACAGCAAGGCGTGGGGCGAATACCAGACCGCCGCTGTCCTCGGCGGCGCCGGCATCTCGTACGCCGTGGTGCGGTATTTCTCGGTCTACGGCGAGCCGCAGGTCGTCAAGGAGCGGAGCCACTCCTGGGTGGTCGCCTGGTTCGCCATGCGGGCCGCGCTCGGGCTGCCGCTGCACCTCAACGGCGGCGGTCACCAGATCCGCGACATGGTCCACGTGGACGACATCGCCACCGGCACGCTGTGCGCTCTGGTCGCACCTCGCGCCCACAACAAGACCATCAACATCGGTACCGGAAGCGGCACTTCGATCCGGCAGATCGCCGAACTCGTCCGCAGCCATTACCCGGACGCCCCGCTGGTCGAGACGCCCATGCCACCCGGCGACCCCGAGGGCGGTTACGCCTCCATCCAACGGATGGAGGACCTGCTGGGCTGGAGGCCGACCATCTCCATGACGGAGGGCGTCGCCCGCTACGTGGCCTGGCTGAAGGCCACCCCCGCCGCCATCCCCGACTGGATGCGCCAGGCAGCAGCTGCCTAGATGATCGGCGGCCGGCCCAGCCGGGTCATGGTCCACACCGTGCGCCAGCGCATCGGCTTGCGCCGACCGCACGGTGTGCGCCAGCCCTCGGCGAACCCTGCGAACCACGCCTTCAGCCCGGCCACATCCCGAGTCCGAGCGACGGTGAGCGCCACCCACACCCCGAGGTAGACCGGCACCAGCAGAGCAGGCAGGTGCCGACGCGCCAGGTACACCCGGTTGCGGGCGTTCACCCGGTAGAAGAAGGAGTGCCGGGTCGGGCTGGTACGCGGGTGCTGGAGCAGCAGCTCAGGTACGTAGAGCACCCGCCATCCGGCATCCAGCGCCCGCCATGCCATGTCGGTCTCCTCGTGCGCGAAGAAGAAGGAGTCCGGCCAGTCGCCGACCTGCTCCAGCATCTTCGAGGACAGCGCGTGGCCGCCGCCGAGGAAGCCGGTCACCTCCCCGCCGCGCATCGGATCTCCAGCCCGCAGGCGGGGGACGTGGCGTCGCTGGGTGACGCCGGTCTCGTCCGCGATCCGGAAGCCGACGATCCCCAGCCTGGGGTCGGCCTCGTACAGGGCAGTGATCCGGGCGAGGACGTCGTCCGCGACCAGCAGGCCGTCGTCGTCCAGGTCGACCACCACGTCCACGTCCCGCAGGTGGTCCAGGGCGACGTTCCGGCCGCCGGTCACCCCAAGGTTGTCCGCCAGCTCCACACCCTCGACCCCCGACGGCAGTTCCTGCAGCGCGCACCCGTTGCCGACCACCACGACCTTCGCGGCCTTGACCGTCTGCATCTCCACCGAGGCCAGCAGCTCGGCCAGCTCCTTCGGCCGCGTGCCCATGGTCAGGATCGCCACACCCAGCTTGACGCCCACCGAACCTCTTCCCTTCGAGGAACCAGAGATGACCTCACGAACGCCGGAGCACAGCACCGCGTCGCTCCGAGAACTCGCCGAGAACCGGAGCCTTCCCGCCCATCAGGTCATGGACCAGGACACACTCACCTGGATCGCCAGAAACCGGCCCGAAGCCTCAGCCGCGCCGCCCACCCTGCCACATCCGCCGCTCATGCTGGTACCGAACGCCACCTGGTTCGCGCAGCCCCAGCTCGTCGACTCCATCCACGGCATCCGGCACAACGCCCGCGTCTCCCTGCTCGCCGGTCTGCTCGCCCAGGAGTACGGACTCGACAGCGATCACACCGCCGCCCTGTGCGCCGCCGCAGCGGTCCACGACTGCCGGCGGCGCGACGACCGCGACGATCCCGCACACGGCCGACGGGCAGCACTCTGGTTCACCCGCAACCAGCCCGCCGTGGCCACCATGCTCGGCCGCGAACTCCCGCCCCACCTCTCCCAGCAGGCAGCCGCCGCGATCGGCCTCCACGACGTCCCGTACGCGGACTTCACCTCCCAGCAGAACCTCACCTACCAGCGGGCGCCCCACTTGATCGACCTGCTCAAGGCGGCCGACTGCCTGGACCGCTACCGGCTCCCTCTCGCCCGCTGGTGGCCCGACCCGTCCCACCTGCGCATTGTCATCCCGGCATGGCTCCACCCCGTCGCCTTCGATCTCGTCGTCCGAAGCGAGCAGGCACGGCTCAACGGCGCCACCAACTGCGGAGCGCTCATCCACGCCAGCCAGATCCTCAACCCCCGGCAGTAGGAGGCCGTCCATGCACCACGAGTGGGACAACGCCCACACCGACCACACCAGCAGCGTTACACGGCCCGGCCCCTCCGGCCTCGCCGAGAGCGAAGCCGACTGGCGCCACCACCTCGAACACGGGACGCCCAACGGCTGGCTCCTTAGCGGCAACGCCATGACCAAGACGCTGACCTCCGGACGTCCCATCCACCTGATGCACACCACCGTCGCTCTGGACGCGATCCGCGCCAGCGGGCACCTTTATGCCTCCACCGGCTGCCTGGCCGCGGCCCTCTACTGCGCGCCTCTCACCCCTGAGCCCGCCGGCCTACGCCCCCACAACCTCGGCACCTACCTGCTGGAGACGAAGAAGCACACCCGCACCCTGGTCTTCGAGATCACCCCCGACGCCCCCGTGCCGCCCAAGGGCATCGACTATCTCCGACTGGGCGCCATCCACCTGCGCACCTACCTCACCCACCGCAGCTTCCTCACTGAGCCCGAAGACGCCAAGCTCCGCCGAGCAGTGCTGGACCGGCTCCATGCAGCGGCGCCCTTCCTCGACACCCTCCTCGCCAACGCCGCCGGAAAGCAGACGCCGGAAGCCGAGTTCATCGACCAGCTCGCCGCCACAGTGCCGGCCTTCCCGTTCCTCGGTTACCTCTACTTCGAGGTGCTGTCCGAATACCTGATGCTCCACTCCACAACCCCCGAGACCAAGGCGTGCGCCCAGCTCGGCGAGATGAACAACCGCCTCTACAAGCGGCTTGCCTTCTCGGCGGTCCAGGGCATGGAGCTGCTCTTCGACCTGTCCCGATTCAACCCGGGACAACGCCTTCTCCAGCTCGTCGGAGAGATCGAGGCTGGCCTAGCCCCCGGGGTGGCCGAATTCACCAGGCGGCGACTGTCACACCTGTTCGCCGGCGTCGCACTCTCGCCCGCTCAGGACGCGGCGTCTTTCACCTTCCGTAACTCGGACTTCGACCGCCTCGCCACGACCGCTCCGCACCTGCTGGGCCAGCTCGTCTTCCGCGAGATGCGGATCGTCGACCGCTACCCGCAGCTGTATCTCGCCTTCGAGCAGGCCAAGGCGCTGGAAGCGTGGAGCTACTGGAACGCCGAGGGCATCCCAACACCGTTCAACGGCACAATCCCGAAGGGCGAGATCGGCATCAACCCGGCCTATCCGCGCGCCCGCTGCACCGTTTGGACCGCAGAGACCTGCGAGCGCGGCCTGCTGCACCCGGTCGAGCAGCTCGACGTCACCCTCGCTCCCCGCCTCGCCGAGCTGTCCATGACGGCCATGCGGAGGGACGACACAGGAAGAGCCGCAGGTCACGAGCCAAGCTCGGCCCTGCGATGTGGGGCACCGAAACGTCCATGACCGCCGAGACGGCCGGCACCGCTGCGGACCGCCCCGATCCGGTGCGACGAGGACTACAAACGCGTCTTCTCGGAGGGCGCCCCCATCCGCTTGGCGGTTTCGCGCTCCCGGGGCCGCCGCCACGGGCCTCGGCGTCGTCCACGGCTACCTGCGCGGGGCATAAGCAACCACCCCCTCGATCCTGGGGTTACCCCGCCAGCCGCAGCGATCATCGCTACGGTGAAAGTTGCAGGGTTTGATCCTCGGTACCAGGTCTTGTAGGGGATGTCATGGGCAAACGTCGCGGCTTCTTCGCGGAGATGAACTACCAGGCGCAGCAGGCGGAAAAGCGCCAGCGCCAGCAGCAGGCCGCCGCCCATCGTGCTCACATTGCAGCGCAGCGCCAAGCCGAACACGCCGCGAGGGCATACCACAGCGCACAGGTGGCGGCGGCAAGGGCTTCTGCCGCCGAGAGGAAGGCTGCGGAACGTGAGGCCGCCCGACTCCATGTGGAGTCCAGGCTCGCCGAGGTCGAGTCCATGAACACCGACCTGGCCAGGGAGCTTGCCGACATAGACGGTCTGCTCGCGTGGACCCTGGGCATCGACGACTTCGTCGATCTCGAATCATTGAAGATCTCGAAGGTCGAGCATCCTCCATTCAACCCTGGCACCCTGGCGGTCCCCGCACCTAAAGTTGCAGAGCCAAACTACGCGCCTGAGCCCGTTTATCAGGAGCCAACTGCCCCAAGCGGACTCTCAGCCATGCTTGGCGGAAAGAAGCGGCACCAGCAAGCCATCGTAGAGGCCCACGCCTCCTTTAAGAACGCGCATGGCTATTGGCAGCGCACTATGGCCACCATCCACGACAACTACATCAAAGAAGTTGCTCAGCGCGAACGATTCGAAGCCTCGCGCTTGGCGAAGCTATCCGCCGCCGAGGAGAAATACAAGCAGGAGTGCGAGGAGCGCGAGACTGAGGCATCAGCTCACAATGCTGCGGTCACCAAGCTCATCAACGACCTTGCATTCGATGTCGAATCCGCTATCCAGGAGTACATCGGCATCGTCCTTTCCAACTCAATCTACCCCGATGTTTTCCCGGTCGAATACGACCACGCTTTCAATCTCGCATCCCGAGAGCTTACGCTTACAGTCAGGATTCCGGAACCCTCAGCCATACCCTCAGTGAAGGCGTACCGATACGTCAAGACGAAGGACGAGATTACCTCAACCGACCTGCCCGTTCGCGAAAAGAAGGAGCGGTATGCGAATGCAGTCTGGCAGGTCGCTGTTCGCAGCCTGCATGAAGTCTTCGAGGCCGACCGCGCCGGTAAAGTCCACTCAATCGCGCTGACGATCGGCGTCGATTCAACCGATCCCGCCACCGGTCGGCCAGCGACCGTTCCTCTTGTTATCGTCGCCGCGGACCGCGAGACCTTCAATAGCTTCGACCTGGCCAAGGTGATCCCTCAGGCCACTTTGCAGCACCTCGGCGCTGCAATATCGAAGTCGCCGTTCGATCTGGCTCCGGCAGACACCAATCGCGGCATCCGGGTTCGAGGAAAGTGACAATGCGATTCAACCCACCGCCAGGGTGGCCCACACCGCCCGAAGGCTGGACTCCCCCGCAGGGCTGGAAGCCCGACCCATCCTGGCCGCCCCCACCACCTGGCTGGCAGCTCTTCTTGCCCGACGGCGGGACCGAATCGCACAGTGACGTCAACGGGTCCATGCCCGCACCAAATATCGAGGCTTCCGCGCCCCTGACGCAGGGCTCACCGGTGACCAAGCCAGACCATGCATCTGCCAGTGCACCGACTCCGCCACCGTCCCACGGAGTCGACCCCGCACCGCTGTTGGCCCGAATCGCCGATCTCGAAGCAGCACTCTCCGCCACACAAAGTGGCGCCGACGTGATCGATCTCAGCGACCAGCGCGCTTTGCAGGACGTCGGCATCTACCGCTACCACCATCCCCTGGAAAGCGCGGCGGCTTACAGGGACCGGTTGCGCAGTCTCGAATGCCAGATCGACGACGTCATCAAGAGCAAGCGCGCGATCCTCGCTGCCGACCTGTTCACCTTCGACGGCTCTCTGGCTCGAGGGCGGAAACTTATCGGCGATCTGTCCAAGCTGATGCTACGGGCCTACAACGCCGAGGCCGATAACTGCGTGCGCTCGCTGAGGTCAGGGAACGTGCGCACCGCGCAGAAGCGACTGGAGTCAGCAGTCGCAGCGATCGAGAAGCTCGGGGCGATCATGGAAATGCGAATAAACCCCGAGTATCACGCCCTGCGAGTCGCCGAGCTCGAACTGACCGCTGACTTCCAGATAAAGGTGCAGGAAGAGCGCGAACGCGCACGCCAGGAGCGACAGCTCCTCCGCGAACAGCGCCAGGCCGAACAGGAGCTGGCAGCCGAGAAGGAGCGGCTCGAGAAGGAGAGATCTCACTACATTGGCGTCCTAGCGTCCCTCCGCGCCAAAGGGGACGACGCCGCCGCTACTGAACTCTCCAACCGGCTCGCCGAGATCGAAAAGGCCATCGCAGCCAACGACTACCGCATCGCGAATATCCGCGCCGGCTACGTATACGTCATCTCGAACATCGGCGCATTCGGTCCGAACATCGTCAAGATCGGCATGACCCGCCGCCTCGATCCAATGGACCGCGTCCGGGAGCTCGGCGACGCTTCAGTGCCGTTCCGGTACGACGTCCATGCCCTGTTTTTCTCCGAGGACGCCGTGGCGCTGGAGTCCGAGCTCCACAAGGCGTTCGCCGATCGACGCGTCAACTTCGTCAATGAGCGACGGGAGTTCTTCTTCGCCACACCGTCCGAGGTCCGAGCTCTCCTGGCAGACAGGGTAGGCGGCCTGCTCGAGTTCACAGAGGAACCCGCAGCTCTCGAGTACTTCCAGAGCCGCAGCCGCTGGCCACAACAGGGCTGAACGTGGATCGCGGAGCCTCGTCTATCCGTGGCGGGCCCCGCCTGATCAGGTGGGCCGGGATGTTCGCAGCAGCAGCGCCATGGCCTGCGGACACCCACCGTCGCTGAGCCAGGATCCCGATCCTGGTCTCAGTTCTGGTCTCATTCATCACGGTTCAGGACTGTTCAACCGGCACCCTGGAAAGCTCTCCGCCGCAGGTCAGAACGTGTGCGGACCCCGCCGGACAGCGCCGTGCAGAATTGGAAAGCGTGTTGGGGGCAACCCCTCACGAGTTCGAATCTCGTATCCTCCGCCTTCACGAAGGCCCGGACCGTTCTACGGTCCGGGCCTTCGTCGTTCACCGGCCTCCCACACCGGACGACGGCGACTTCGCCGCTTCGACGAACCACGCCTCGCGGGCTGCGCGGACTGCGCGGCCGTCAGGCGCCGGGGAGGATCGCAGGAAGCACGTCGGCAGACCGAGGATCTCAGCCACGTTCCGTCGCGAGCGCGGGATCGAATCCGAACGTCGGCACCAGGCTCGCGTCGTTGAACGCCGTGATGCGGGCGACGCGGGCGCCGATCAGGGTCAGGACCTGGACGCCGTAGGGCTCGTACCGCCCGTCCCCCGCGTGCCTGTGGATGACGAAGGCGGACTGGCCGTTGGCGCTGGTGGGCGTCAGCCGCCAGAGGTCGGGGCGCAGCACCTGGTCGGTCAGGAAGCCGAGGACGGCCCGGCGGCCGGTGAACCAGGTCGGGGTGGGCGGCATCTCCAGCTCGACGTCGACGCGCAGCAGGTTGACCAGCGCGGCGGGGTCGGCGCGGGTGAAGGCGTCGACGTAGCCGTCGAGGAGGGTGCGCCTGGTCTCCTCGTCCGGCTCGGCCAGGTCGTCCGCGACCGGTCCGGCGTCGGCCAAGCGGGCGCGGGCGCGGCGGAGCGCGCTGTCCACGGCCGCGATGGTCGTGTCCAGCATCTCGGCGACCTCGGCTGTCCGGAACCCCAGTACGTCGCGCAGGGTCAGCACGGCGCGCTGGCGGGCGGACAGATACTGGAGCGCGGCGATGAAGGCGAGGCGCACGCCCGTCCGCGCAGCCACGACCGTCGCCGGGTCGTCGGCGCCGAACCGGGCGTCCGGCGCCGGCTGGAGCCACGCCATCGTCGGCTCGCGGGGAGCCACCGCCACCCGGTGGTCGTCCGATGGCGCGCCCAACCCCGACGGCAGGGGCCTGCGTTTGCGCGTCTCCAGTGCCGTCAGGCAGGCCATGGTGGCGATCCGGTACAGCCACCGCCGCACCGAGGATCGCCCCTCGAAGCCGTCGAACCCACGCCACGCCCGCAGGTAGGTCTCCTGCACCAGGTCCTCGGCGTCATGGATCGAGCCGAGGATCCGGTAGCAGTGCGCGAGCAGTTCCGGCCGGAACGGCTCGGCCAGGGCGGTGAAGTCGGCGTTCGAGGGCATCGCGGATCCTCCTCGGAGTGCGGCGGGGCCACTGTAGGCGGCGGTGGGCGGCGTGGCCGGGTGGCGGCTCAGCCGATCGGGCTCAGACCCTCGCTGCCGAGCCGGTACTCCGCACCGCTGTCCGGGTTCCCGGCGAGTTCCACGACGGCCTTGCCGACCTGCTCCAGGTGGAGGATCGGCTGCCGTCCCTCGATGAAGGTCTCCCGATCGACACCCACCCGCGCGGCGTAGCCCGTGACCCCGGCCTCGCCCACCCCGCCGACCGGGGTCATGTCCGGCAGCACCGTGACGAACCGGATTCCCGACCCGGCCCGCTCGGACTCCTCGGCGCCGTACTGGCGCAGGTAGCGGACGGCGGCCTTGGCGCTGGCGTACCCGCCGCTGAGCGGGGAGCCTCCCAGAGCGGCCCCACTGGACATCGACAGGACCAGGCTGCCCGGCGCCAGCGGCTCCCGCAGCGCCGCCCCGGTCCAGGTGAACACGTGCCGGGTGTCGACCTCCCAGTTGCGACTGAAGGTCTCCCAGGTCTGCTCCTGCACGGGCGCCATGTGCGGCGTGGCCCCGGCGTTGAGGACGAGCAGACTCGGGCTGTGCGTGCGGATCACCTCTGCGGCGAGCGCTTCGTCGGTGGCGTCTGCGGCAACGGGCGTGAAGCCCTCGCCGAGTTCGTCGCGTACGGCGCACAGCCCCTGCCCGTCGCGGGCGATGCCGATGACGCGGGTCCCCCGGGCGACGAGCGCGGCGGCAATCGCGCGCCCGAAGCCACGGCTGGCACCGGTGACCACTGCGGTCTGAACGGGATCTGACATCGGAATCTCCTCAGTACTGGTCGGGTCCGGTACCTATCCAGACCAGCGGCGGGCGGAAAAACCGTCGCCCTCACGGAAAGATCTTTTGGAGGCACCCGGGAAACACCCGTCGCCGCTTCGACACCGCCCGCATCGCCCGCCCCGTTGCCCATCAGCGCCCCGGATCGGCAGCACCTGCTGCGAGGCCGACTGGCGACCCGGGCCCTCGGAGGGGGCGGGCTACGCAGTGGGAGTACGAGGCGACCGCCAACGGACATGTCAGCTACCTCGCCGACGAGCCCGACCGAACCGTCCACCTCGTTTTCCGCCTCCCTCGGCACCCCAGGGACACCGACAGCTATCGGAGAATTGGCGCGCCGGAATCGGCCACCTCGGCGTGCCGCTGCTGCCGGCCGGGGGGCGGTCGGGTACATCCTGGCCGCGGGCGAGGACCACTGTGAGCTTCGGTGCCCGGTCCGCAACCGGCGCACCTGCGGCCCCCTCGACATGATCCCGGGCTGTCACCGCCCCGGCATAGGGTGCGACTCCGACGAACAGTCGTTGATCTCGCGGAGGTTGACCCGTGGTGGCACACCTGAGCCATGTACCCCGATCCTGCATGGCATCCTGGCTGCTGCCGAACGGCCCGGAGTACTTCATCCCGGAATTCACGTCGGCGGCGTGTACGGCGGCGCGTATGGTACTGGCCGAGGACGACGCTCGGCGCGAAGCGGTCGGCCTGACTCTCATCCACCTGCTGGACCACGGTTTCGCGATCCGCCCCGAGGTGGCCCGCACGATCGTGGAGCTTGTTCCCGAGCAACGGGCTGCCGCCGCCGCGCAGTTGCGCCTCTACGGCGCCGACCCGATGAACGATCGGGCGCGTATCCCATATCCGCAGCAGGACGTCTCCGACACGAGTTCCGCCGCGCTGCTCACGCACATCGCCCTGGCAGTCCTGGACCCCGACGAACTCCCGGCGGCACGGGAGCGGTTCCGGAACACCGGCGATGCCAGGGCCGCCGTCCACAGCGCCGCACTCGCCCGACTCGGACCGGAGCCGAGGGAGGACGCCCTGGTCCGGCTGACGGCGGGCGCCAACCGGAACCGGACCCGGAGTGAGTCGTCGGCCGTGCCGCCGTCGATGCTGCGCATGGCGCTCGAAGACGGGACGTGGTCGGCACTAGTCTCGCTGGCGCTGTTTCCGGACGAGTGGAAGTCACCGCACGGCCCGGTGAGCGAACTGCCTGACCTCGTCCCATCGGGGTGCGCGGCAGTACGCGAGATGCTCGCCCAGGACACGGCTCAGCGCGAGGCGATCGGCAGCGCGCTCGTCGACCTGCTGGATCTCGACTTCGTGAGCCGCATCGAGGTGGCCCGCACCATCGTGGACCTCGTTCCCGAGCAACGCCTGCGCGCGGCTGCGAAGTTGAGCGGATATCTGGCGAACCTTCCGAACGACCCGGCGCTGGTCCACTCTCTTCACAAGGATCTTTCCCCCACCGCTCCCGCCGCGATGGCCACCCAGATCGCGCTGGCCACGCTCGACCCCGGGCAGTCCGAGGCGGCGCGCTCCCGGCTCCAACTCGCCAACGGACACGTGGAGCCCTTCTTCGCCGCCGACTTCGCCCAGCTCGGACCGCAGCACACCAACGACGTGCTGGCCCGGATGGCTGCGCGGCTGACGCCCCGGCGAGTGCAGGAGATGTTCACGCTGAGCCCGTACGTGGATCGGCAGCATGTTTACGAACTGCTGCACGGCGTGGTCGCCGGTGGCGTGCCGGTCGGTCTCGTCGCGGTGCCGCTGACCGTGCTGGAGCTGGCCGAGCGTCCTGACGCGGTGCGGCTGGCACTGGAGTCATTGGTGCTGAACCCGAAGGAGTACCTGGTCACGGGCGGAGACAAGGACATCGTGGCGGCGGTGCTCGATGCGGGTCCTGAGTTTCAGGGCCAGGTGACCGCGGCGCTGTGGTGGGTCGTCAGGAAGCTGTCGCTCAACCGGGCACTGCGTCTCCAGGCCGCGGCACGGCTCGGCCCGTCCGACCGCGAGGTCGCCGAGCGGTTCCTGACCGGCCCGGACTCCGAGAGCGCACGGCTGGAGCGCGCGGCGGTGGCCGAGGCCTGGCGGCGGATCGAGGAGGCGCTGACGGTGCACGCTCCGGCGCTGCTAGGCGGCCTGGCCGCACCGGCGAGCGCCGAGGAGGTCGCGATGGCCGAGGCGCAGCTCGGATATCCGCTGCCGGTCGACTTCGCGGCCTCGTGCATGATCCACCGTGCGGTCGACATTCCGGGCGCGGGCCCCGACGACTGGATGCACTGGGACGTTTCCGAGCTTGCCGAGATACGCGAGAACACGGCCGACGACTGGTCCTCGCGGGCCTACGTTCCGCTCACCGTGGAGGGCGACGGCTCCCACGTGGTCATGGATCTGGACCCCGAGGGGTCGCCGGGCCGGTTGATCTACTCGGACCAGGGCTGGGACCCCGATCCGGATGACGAGCGTGCACCGAGCTGGCTGTCCGTCCTGGAGTCCTTCGCCGGCAACCTGGAAGCCGGCTGTTACCGGTACAGCATCTACGACGACGCTACCGGCGCGGGCGAACTCCTCCACGAGCACCTCTGATCAACGGCCCCACCACCGAAGGCCCCCACCCTCCGGGCGGTTTCCTCGGTCGGGGTGTCGACGAGGGCGGCGGGACGCAGGATCGTCCAGTCCAGCGGCCGG
Organism: Kitasatospora sp. MBT63; assembly: GCF_000710465.2. GTDB lineage: Bacteria > Actinomycetota > Actinomycetes > Streptomycetales > Streptomycetaceae > Kitasatospora. Next base: position 23,993 of record NZ_JAIZ01000052.1, read on the forward strand.
TCCCTGATCGCCTCCTCGGCAGCCCGCTTCGCCTTCAGGTTCGGTCCGGCCCCCGCGGCGAACACCACCGCGTCGGCGCGTGGTGCCCGAAAAAATCTTTGCGATCCGCGGCAACCCTTTCGGGGGCGGCGACAACTGGGGGGGTGTCCGGACACCCGGTCTGTCACAGACAACGGCTGAAAGAGAGCAGGCATGTCCCTCGCCCCAAGTCACAGGAAGCGGCGCCTGTACCAGCGTCGGAGTCTCTGGGCGGCCGTCGGCCTGGCCGTCCTTGGCGGCTCCGTGGCCGTGGTCAGCACGGCCTCGGCGGGAACCGTCGACACCAACGCCTGGTACACGCTGGTCAACCGCGCCACCGGCGAGTCGCTGGACGCCCTCGACTACGCCACGTACGACGGTTCTCCGCTGGGGCAGTGGAGCCGTACCGGCGGGACCAACCAGCAGTGGAAGTTCGTCGACTCCGGCGAGGGGAACTACCGGCTGCAGAACCGTAACTCCGGCAAGGTCCTGGACGACTACGGCTGGTCGGACGCCGAAGGCGCCGCGCTGGTGCAGTGGCGCGACCTGAACGGCGCCAACCAGCAGTTCCACCTGGAGAAGTCGTCGGACGGTTACGTGCGTCTGATCAACCGCTTCAACGGCAAGGCCGTCGAGGTCCCGGGCGGTTCCAAGACCGACGGGAGCCACCTCGCCCAGTACCACGACTGGAACGGCCCCCAGCAGCAGTGGCAGCTCGTCCCGGTCGGCGGCAACACGGGCGGCTCCGGCAGCACCGCCACGCCCACCACGCCCACCACGCCCACCACGCCCACCAAGCCGACCGGCAGCGCTCCGGCGAGCCAGGCTCCGAGCACCCGCCCGACCTCCGTGCCGCCGGCGTCCCCGGCCCCCGGCAGCGGCAGCTCGGCGAAGACCCTCATGGGCAGCACAACGATGCTCATCGGCGGCGCGATGGACGACTCCTCGGCGCACGCCGCGCCGTTCGACGTGCGGTACAACTACGTGCACAGCCAGCCCGCGCCCTCGTCGGACGCCTACACGGCGGCCCGCTGCCAGGACGGGTGGTCGGGCTGGTGGGGCTGCTGGACCGGCAGCACCACGGCGCCCGGCACGTTCGTGACCTACAAGGACGCCAATGCGGCTCATGAGACCTACCAGGGCAAGTCGCGCCCGCAGAAGCAGCTCTGGACCTGGTACTCGCTGCGCGACCTCGGCGACGCGGCGGGCCAGGGCGACGGCCCGGGCGAGGTCCAGGCCATCAACCGGGCCGACCTGCTCACCCGCTACCTGAACGACTACCGCTTCTTGCTCCAGAAGATCGGCACCTCGCACGACATGATCGACCTCGAGCCCGACTTCTGGGGCTACGTCCGCTCGCTCGGCAACCCGCACCAGGTCGCCGCGCAGGTCAAGGCCGCGAACCCCACGGACTGCGGCTCGCAGGAGAACAGCGCCTCCGGCCTGGCCCAGTGCCTTATCTCGATGGGGCACAAGTACGCGCCGAACACCGGCATCGGCCTGCACCTGTCCTGCTTCGACTGGCAGCAGAACACCCCGCAGTGCGCCAAGGACTACGCGGACCTCGGGGCATCGAGCGCCGACTTCCTGGTCACCGACGTGACGGACCGCGACGCGGGCTGGTACGCACTGCCCGCCCACGGCAGCAAGAACACCTACTGGAACGACCAGAAGGGCTTCGCCGCGCTCGCCTTCTACAAGACGATGGCCGAGGCCGTGGGCAAGCCGGTGGTCCTGTGGCAGGTCCCCCTGGGCAACATGGCGCAGAACAACACGCCCAACCACTACAAGGACGACAAGGTCGACTGGTTCTTCTCGCACCTGGACCAAGCGGCGAACGCACACGTCGGCGGCATCCTGTTCGGCGCCGGCTGGACGGAACAGACCACGCCCGAGACCGACGGCGGCAACCTGATCAACAAGACCATCGCCTACCGCAACGCGGGCGGCACGCCGCTCAAGTAACCAGCAAGCGCACATAGGGAGCAAGCCCCGGGCCACCGGCCTGGGGCTTGCCCGCTTTGGCGGCTGACGGAGCGGCTTACGCCACGCTCTCGCCGGAACCACCAAAGCCATCGCTTCGAGGACACCGAGTGCGCTGGCGACGACGACGCCCTTGCGGTCTTCCTCGACCGCGAAGCGGCAGCCGACTCCGACCTCCGCCTTCAGGCCCGGGACGACCGTGCCAAGGCCGTCGAGCCGGCCATCCTCGTCCTGGGCCACTGGCTGGCCACCACCGCCCAACCGCAGAGCCGCCGGTGAGCGCCCTCGCAGCCTTCCGCAAGCCCCTCGGCCGGGCAGCGGCCGACACCGAGGTCGCGGGCTGGCAGGCCGTCTCCCGCGCGCTGCCGGTGCCCCGGCTGCTTGGCCGCACCGACGACTTCGTGGCCTACGAGGACGTGTTCGCCAGTGACCGGTGCACCAAGCTGCTGGGCGACGTGATTGCCACCGCCGACCGTCACCCGGACACAGCGGTGGCTGGAAGAACGGCCCGGGGGGCGTTCCCCCCGCTCGGGCCGACCGGGGTCAGAGCTGCGGCGAACCGCTCCCCGCGAGCACCTCGGGCCGCAGCAGCGCCTGCAGCCGCTCGGCCGGCAGCAGGCCTTTCTCCAGCACGAGTTCGGCGACGCCGCGCCCGCTGACCAGGGCCTCCTTGGCGATGCCGGTGGCCGCCTCGTAGCCGATGTGGGGGTTGAGGGCGGTGACCAGGCCGATGGAGTTCTCCACGGCGGCCCGCAGCTGCGCCTCGTTCGCCGTGATCCCGGCGACGCATCGCTCGGCGAGGGTCAGGCAGGCGTGCTCCAGGTGCATGATGCTCTTGGAGAGGGAGTGCAGGATGACCGGCTCGAAGGCGTTCAGCTGGAGCTGCCCGGCCTCCGCGGCCATGGTGATGGTGACGTCGTTGCCGATCACCTCGAAAGCGACCTGGTTGACGACCTCGGGGATCACCGGGTTGACCTTGCCGGGCATAATGCTCGAACCGGCCTGCACCGGCGGCAGGTTGATCTCGTTCAGGCCCGCGCGCGGCCCGGACGACAGCAGCCTGAGGTCGTTGCAGGTCTTGGAGAGCTTGACGGCGATCCGCTTGAGCACACCGGACATCTGCACGAAGGCACCACAGTCCTGAGTGGCCTCGACCAGGTTGGCGGCCGTCACCAGCGGAAGGCCGGTGATCTCGGCCAGGTGGCGGCGCGCCGACTCGGCGTATCCGGCCGGGGCGTTGAGGCCCGTACCGATCGCCGTGGCGCCGAGGTTGATCTCCTGGACCAGCTCGACGGCCTCCGCGAGCCGGCTGCGGTCCTCGTCGATCATGACCGCGTACGCCGAGAACTCCTGCCCGAGCGTCATCGGCACCGCGTCCTGGAGCTGGGTGCGGCCCATCTTCAGGACGTCGCGGAACTCGACGGCCTTGCGGGCGAAGGCGTCCTGGAGCACGGCCATCGCCTTGAGCAGACCGCGCACGGCGAAGACCGTGGCGATCTTGACGGCGGTCGGGTAGACGTCGTTGGTGGACTGGCCGAGGTTGACGTCCTCGTTCGGGTGGAGGTGCTGGTACTCGCCCCTGGCGTGGCCGAGCAGCTCCAGCGCCCGGTTGGCGACGACCTCGTTGGCGTTCATGTTCGTCGAGGTACCGGCGCCGCCCTGGATGACGTCGACGACGAACTGGTCGTGCAGCTTGCCGTCGCGGATCTCGCGGCATGCCTCGATGACGGCGGCGGCCTTCTCCTGTTCCAGCAGGCCGAGTTCCTCGTTGGCGAGGGCAGCGGCCTCCTTGACGGCGGCGAGGGCGTCGATCAGATGCGGGTACGCGGAGATCGGCGTCCCCGAGATGGGGAAGTTCTCCCTGGCGCGCAGGGTGTGTATGCCCCAGTACGCCTCGACGGGTACGTCGCGGTGGCCGAGCAGGTCGTGTTCGCTGCGGTGGGCTGCGGAGGTCATGGCGGTGTGGGCCTTTCGGAGGTGGACGATTCGCTCGGTCAGGCTTGCGTCGGGGAGAGCGGGTCGAGCGCGCGGACCGACCGGACGCTGCCGACCGGCTTGCCGCCTCCGAGTAGCGGTTCACCCGCGAACTCGGCGAGAGCCGCCGGGTCGATGCCGGCGCGGGCGAGGGCCGCGGCAACGACCGGTATGCGCGCCCGGTTCGCCCCGTCGGAGATCTTCACGGCGACGGCCCGGCCGTCCGGCAGGGCGGCGACCTGCACACCCTCGAAGCCGTCCTTGGTGAGGAGCCCGGGCACGGCGCGCATCAGCGCGGCGACGTCGCGCCCCGAGCCCGAGGCCATCTCGGCGTGCTCGCGCATCGCGTCGGCCACCCGGGCCTCCGGGGTGCCGGCCGGCGAGGTGGTGATCCGGGCCGCGGCGCGCGCGAGCCCGTGCAGCGAGGCGGTGAACAGGGGCGCGCCGCAGCCGTCGACGGTCACCCGGGCGATCGCCTGGCCGGTGAGGTCCTCGACGGTCTCGGCGATGGCCCGCTGGAGCGGGTGGGCGGGGTCGAGGTAGTCCTCCAGCGACCAGCCGTTGAGCTCGCAGGTGTACAGCATGGCCGCGTGCTTGCCGGAGCAGTTCTGCGCGAGCCGGGACGGCAGGCGCGCCTCGCGCACCCAGGTGTCGCGCACCACCGGGTCGTACGGAAGGTCGGGGATGTTGCGCAGGTCGTCCTCACGGACCCCGGCCAGCTCCAGGATGCGACGGGTGCCGGCAAGGTGCACTGCCTCGCCGGAGTGGCTGGCCGCGGTCAGCGCCAGCAGCTCCCCGTCGAGCGGCAGCCCCGCCCGCACCATCGCCACCGCCTGCAACGGCTTGAGCGCCGAGCGCGGATAGAAGGCGGCTTCGATGTCACCGAGTTGAAGCTCCACGGCCGAGTCGGCGCCCAGGACGACGACCGAGCCGTAGTGGATGCCTTCGACGACTCCACCGCGGACGAGGTGGGCGACCGGGGCGTGGCGGGGCTCCCGGATCACCGGAGGCTGGGCCTGAGCCTCAGCCACCGAACTTCCGTACGAAACTGCGTGGTTCACACGTTCACCTCGGAGGACTTCGTACGGGCGACCCGCCCGCGTACGCCGTACCAGCCGGCCACCAGGGCAGCCGCGATCAGCGGCACGCACAGCACCGTGGCACGGCTGGCGCCGCCGTCGGCGTACATCAGGACGAAGACGGAGACGAGGAAGCCGAGCGTGACGATCTCGGTCCATGGGGAGCCGGGCAGCCGGTAGCCCGGCCGGGACAGCTCGCCCGCCTGCGTCTTCCGCCAGAACAGCAGGTGGCAGATCATGATCATGCCCCAGGTGGACAGGATGCCGATCGCCGCGAAGTTGAGCACGATCTCGAACGCGTCCGCCGGGACGACGAAGTTGAGGCCAACGCCGAGGACGCAGATGCCGCTGGTGAGCAGGATGCCGCCGTAGGGGACCTGGGTGCGGCTCATCACGCCGGTGAACTTCGGTGCCGAGCCGGACATCGCCATGGAGCGCAGGATGCGCCCGGTGGAGTACAGGCCGGAGTTGAGCGAGGACATGGCCGCGGTGAGCACGACGAGGTTCATCACGGCGCCGGCCGCCGGGACGCCGATGTGGGAGAGGACCGTCACGAAGGGGCTCTGGCCTGCGGAGTACCTGTTCCAGGGCAGCAGCATCGACAGCAGGACGACCGAGCCGACGTAGAACAGGCCGACGCGCCACATGATCGAGTTGATCGCCTTCGGCAGGATCTTCTCAGGGTTCTCGGTCTCGCCCGCCGCGACGCCGACCAACTCGACGGAGGCGTAGGCGAAGACGACACCCTGGATGATCAGCAGCATCGGCAGCACGCCGTTGGGGAAGACACCGCCGTGGTCGGTGATCAGCGAAGGGCCGGGGACGGCGCCGTCGACCGGGTGCCGGGTGACCAGCAGGAAGATGGCGATCGCCATGAAGATCACGAGGGCGCTGACCTTGATGATGGCGAACCAGAACTCCATCTCGCCGAAGATCCTCACCGAGATGAGGTTCACGGTGAGGACCACGGCCAGGGCGACGAGCGCGATCACCCACTGCGGGATGCCGGAGAACAGGCCCCAGTAGTGGGTGTAGGTGGCCACGGCGGTGATGTCGGCGATGCCGGTGGTCACCCAGTTGAGAAAGTACATCCAGCCCGCGGTGTACGCGCCCTTCTCACCGAGGAACTCCCGGGCGTACGAGACGAACGCGCCGGACGAGGGCCGGTAGAGGACGAGTTCCCCGAGGGCACGGACGACGAGGAAGGCGAAGACGCCGCAGATCGCGTACGCGACGAAGAGGGAGGGGCCGGCGTCGGCGAGCCGGCCGCCCGCGCCGAGGAACAGGCCGGTGCCGATGGCGCCGCCGATGGCGATCATGTTGACGTGTCGGGACTTGAGGGACTTGCGGTAGCCCGCGTCACCGGCGTCGACGTGACCGGACGAGGTGCGGGTGTCCGCCTGGGCGGACTCTTCCTGCAGGGACTGCTCGCTCACGCCTCGGGTCTGCCTTCCGTGGGGATGTCCGTGCGCCGGGGGCGCACGATGTCGGTGAGGGTCGTCTCGACGCAGTCGAGGTGGTGGGCCATGGCTTCCACCGCGTCGTGTTGGGAACCGTCCACCAGCGCCTCGACGATCGCCCGGTGCTCGCGGTTGGACTGCTCGCGCCGACCTCCCAGATCGTTGAGGAAGGCCGACTGGCGGGCCAGCGCGTCCCGGATCTCCTCGATGATCCGGCGGAACACCGGGTTCTGAGCGGCCTCGGCCACGGCCAGGTGGAAGAGCGTGTCCATCGCGACCCACGCGGTGGTGTCGGTCTCCCGCTCCATCCGGTCCAGGAGGTGGGCCAGGTGGTCGAGGTTCTCCGGAGTACGGCGCAGCGCCGCATAGCCGGCGACCGGGATCTCGACGTGTCGGCGCACCTCCAGCAGGTCGCTGGCCGCGTAGTCGCCGAAGGTGGGGTCCTCGACGGTGCTGGCGACGACGAAAGTGCCCTTCCCCGTCCTGGAGACGGTCAGACCCATGGTCTGCAGGGCCCGCAGGGCCTCGCGCAGCACGGGGCGACTGACCTCCAGGCTGCGGCACAGCTCCGCCTCGGAGGGGAGCTTGTCACCGATCGCGTATTCGCCGCGCTCGATGGCACGGCGGAGGTGGGTGAGGACCGCTTCCATGGCGCTGACGCGCCGCAGTCTCGTACCACCTGTCTGGCTGTCTGACAGGTTCACGGGAGTGATACTCCGGTTAACGGGACGTGACTGTCAAGGGTGCGGAGGCATGCCACGATCGCTACGAAGCCACGCCGCGGGACTCCATCCACGCGCGGGACGCGCAGGCTTCTCGACGGCAGTTCCGAGTCCCAGCGTCGGCCCCGGTCGTGGATTCGGTCTCAGTTCTGGTCTCATTCATCGCCGTTCAGGCTGGTCCAGATGCCTTCCCAGCGACCAGAAAGCCGTAGGTGACAACGTGTACGGACCCCGCCGAACACCCCCGAGCAGAATTGGAAAGCGTGTTTGGGGCAACCCCTCACGAGTTCGAATCTCGTATCCTCCGCCGGCAGAAGGCCCGGACCGCTCAGCGGTCCGGGCCTTCGTCGTTCGCGGCCTCGGCCGAAGTCCCAACGGGCCCTCGGTCGGTCGGCGGCCCGTCCTCATCGACGTTCCTGACCGCTGGCCAGGTGAGACCACCACCCGCTCGGCAACGGTGGCAGGCCCGCCCGCCTCAGTGGCCGCCGGCCAGCCGCCGGGCCAGTACTCGGCCGCGCTCGGCCTGTACTGCTCCGGCCTTCCCGGCCGCGTAACGGAGGAGGCCGAAGGGCGCGTGCAGCCGCAGCCGATCGACCACCAGGGAACCGCCGTCGCCTCGGGCGGTGAGGGCGAACCGGTAGTCCATCCGCACACCACCGGGACTGACCACCTCGCCGCTGACCGTCGCCTCACCCGGAAGTCGGGCGTCGTCGGTGCGCAGGCTGACCTGGATGACGTTGTCGTGCCGGACCAATCCGAGGAACCGGAAGCGCTCGACGGCCACGTAGTGCGTGACCCCGCCCTCGCACCGCACGTCCCGCACGTCCACGAGCAGCGGGGAGAGACCGATGTAGTTCTCGGGGTCCGCCAGGTGGGCGAGCACCGCAGCGGGCGTCGCCGCGATGTCGTAGCTGTGGCTCAGTTCGGTGCTGGGCACGTCCAACTCCCCTGTCCGGTCCGGGTGCGGCCGTCATCGTGGATCGGGAACGATCGTCGGATGATCGCACCTTCCTGCCGGCTCCGTCAGGCCATCGCCGGAAGCTCCTCCGGCGACCTCAGTCGCCAATGACGTCAAGCCGACAGTCCGGCCTGCCGAGGCTGGTGTCAGACGGCCACGAGCCGTCCAAAAGCGGTGATCTCCGGCTGCGAGTACGTGATCCGCGCCCGGCGCCGAGGTCATCCCGGGGATGTACGGACCTGGGCCCGGCGGACGATGCGGCGGCGGGCGGGTGACTGGCAGGGTGGGGGCCGTGTGGAGATCCGGGAGCGTCTGGCTGGTCGTCGCGTTGGCCGTGGTGGCGGTGGGAGCGGCGTGGCTGGCGGTCGCGCTCGGCCGGGCCCGGCGGCTGCACCGGAAGGTGATCGAGGAGCGCGGCTGGCTGCTCGAGCGGGAGCGCGAGAGCGCCGCGCGGGTCGCGGTGGACGCCGAACGGGCCCGGATCGCCAGGGAGTTGCACGACATCGTCAGCCACAACGTGAGCGTCATGGTGGTCCAGGCCGGGGCGGCCCGCGAGGTGCTCACCCTGCGGCCCGACCAGGCCGTGGAGGCGCTGATCGCCGTCGAGGGCGCCGGGCGGGACGCGATGACCGAGCTGCGGCACCTGCTCGGCGTGCTCGCGCCGTCGCAGAGCGGCGATGACGACCCCGACCCGGCCGCGCTGTCCCCGCAGCCCGGCCTGGACCAGCTCGGCCGGCTGGTCGACCGGATCGCGTTCGCCGGACTGCCGGTGGAGGTGCGGATATCCGGCGAGCCCAGGGCACTGCCGGGCGGGGTCGGACTGACGGCGTACCGGATCGTGCAGGAGGCGCTGACCAACGCCCTCAAGCACGGCGACGCGACCAAGGCCGAGGTGACGGTCCGCTACGCCGACCGCCAGCTGCGGGTGGAGGTGCTGAACAGCGGACCCAGCACGCTGTTCGGCCGGCCCTCGACCCCTGGCGCGACGGCGCCGACCGCGGGGCGGCGGGGTGACGGCGCGGGCCGCGGGCTGGTGGGCCTGCGGGAGCGGGTCGCGGTGTACGGCGGCGATCTGGACGCGCGGCGGCGGCTGGGCGGCGGCTACCGGGTCCGGGCCAGGATCCCGTTGGACCGGCCCTTCGAGCAGCCGTCGGACCGGCCGTCGGAACGACCGCTGGACCGGCCGCGGGACCGGCCGTGACGGGCCCGGCGCCGGCCGGCGTCGCGGGTACCGAGGGCTCCGAGGGTGCCGGGCCCGCGCCGCGGGTCCTGATCGCCGACGACCAGGCGCTGGTCCGGACCGGGTTCCGCATGATCCTCACCGCGCGCGGCCTCGACGTGGTCGGCGAGGCCCGGGACGGCGCCGAGGCGGTGGCGGCGGCCCGCAGCCTGCGGCCAGACGTGGTGCTGATGGACATCCGGATGCCGAACCTGGACGGCCTGGAGGCCGCCCGGCAGGTCCTGGCGCAGGACCCGGACTGCCGGGTGATCATGCTGACCACGTTCGACCTCGACCAGTACGTCTACGCCGCGCTGGCGCTCGGGGCGAGCGGCTTCCTGCTGAAGGACGTCACCGCCGAGCACCTCGCTGCCGCCGTGCGCCTGGTCGGCACCGGCGACGCCCTGCTGGCGCCCTCGATCACCCGGCGGCTGGTGGAACGCTTCGCCACCGGCGGCGGCCCCGGCACCGACGCCGGGGGGCGCCGGACGCCGGCCGTCCACCGCGAGCTCGGCGCCCTGACCCCGCGCGAGCTGGAGGTCCTCACCCTGCTGGGCCGCGGCCTGTCCAACGCCGAGCTCGCCCGCACGCTGACGCTCAGCGAAGCGACCGTGAAGACCCACGTCGCCCGGATCTTCGCCAAGCTGACCCTCCGCGACCGTGCCCAGGCGGTCGTGCTGGCCTACGAGACGGGACTCGTCTCCCCCGGCGGGAGCGACGCGTAAGCACCTCCCGCCGCCGCTCCCGCCCCCGCCCCCGTTCCAGCCGTCCCAGCTGGCCCCGCCGGCCCAGCCGTCCGGGCCCGGTGGAGGCCGTGCCGGGCCGACCAGGCGGTGACGGCGGCGGCGATGGCGAGCGGCTGGTCCTCCGGGGTGTGGTGGCCGGCGACCAGGTCGGGGTGGTGCTCGATCTCGAGGCCGGCGATGTTCGCCGCGCACCACTCGACGGTCGCGGGGCCCATCATCACCCCGGGCCCGGGGGCGAAGGTCAGCAGCAGTTTGGGCACGTCCGCGCTGGCGGCCAGCCAGCTGTCGTACGCCTCGATCCTGGCGACGACGTCGGCGGGGTCGCCTCCCAGCGGCATCGACCGGGGCCACTGCAGCAACGGGCGGCGGCTGCGGCGGGTCGGGTACGGCTGGCGGTACACCTCCAGGTCGGCGGGGTCGAGGGGGGTGGCGACGGAGCCGGGCAGCGCCTGTTCGATGAAGGCGTTGTCGTCGAGGATCATCGCCTCACCGACCTGCGGGGTCCTTATCGCCCGGAACAGCGGGCGGCCGCCCTCCGGGAACTCCTCCCAGCTCATCGGCTTCACGATGGTCTCGGTGAACGCGATGCCGCGGACCCGGTCGGGGTGCCGGGCGGCCCGGTCGAAGGCGAGGGCGCCGCCCCAGTCATGTCCGACCAGCACGACGTCGGTGAGACCGAGCGCGTCGAACCAGGCGTCCAGGTAGCGGGCCTGGTCGGCGAAGGTGTACGCGATGTCGGGCTGCCCGGACGCCCCCATGCCGATCAGGTCCGGGGCCAGCAGGCGGCCCGGCCGGCCGACGGCGGGCAGGACGTGCCGCCACAGGTGGGAGGAGGTGGGGTTGCCGTGCAGGAACACGATCGGCGGGCCTTCACCGCCTTCCCGGTGGAGCCCCCCATGGAGCTCCCGGTGGTGCTCCCGGTGGTGCTCCCGGTGGAACATGAACGAGTCGAGGACGGGCTGGACGGGCATGTCGGCCGCTCCTGTGCGGGTCGGGGGTCCAGGGGTCAGGGGTCCAGGGGTCAGGGTCAGGGGGGCGGGAGTTCAGGGCCCCGGGACGGTGCCCGGCTGCTGCAGGTCAGCGGAAGGCCGGGGCGGTCCGGGCGGCCCAGGCGGCGAAGGTGCGCGGCGCCCGTCCGAGGATGCGTTCGACGGCGGGGCTCACCTCCTGCTCGGCGGGCAGCGGCCGGCCGAGGATGGCGAGGGTGCCCTCCACCACCGGTTCCGGCATGAAGGCCAGCATCTGCGCGCGGGCCTCGGCGCGGGTCTGCTCGACGAACCGCACCGGGCTGCCCAGCGCCTCGCCGATCGCCTCGGCCCGCTGGCGCGGGCTGACGGCGGCGGGTCCGGTCAGGTCGTACGTCCGGCCGGTGTGGCCGCTCCCGCGCAGGACCGCGGCCGCGACCTCGGCCACGTCCGCGGGGTCGACGGTGGGCAGCGCGACGTCGCCGAAGGGCGCGGCGGCCGTCCGCCGCTCACGGATCGACCCGGCCCAGGCGAAGGCGTTGGAGTTCAGGCCCCCGGAGCGCAGGACGGTCCAGTCCAGGGCGGAGCGGCGTACCGCCTCCTCGAACGCGACCGGGTGGCGGTAGACCTCGGGCCTGGTCCCGGCTCCCTGCGAGGAGAGCAGGACGACCCGGCGCACGCCGCCCGCTGCGGCGAGGTCGAGGATGCCCTGCGGGTCCTCGCCGGCGACCAGCAGGAACAGCGCGTCGGCGCCGTCCAGGGCGGGGCGCAGGCTCTGCGGGTCGGCGAGGTCGGCCGCCACGTGCCGTACGCCGTCGGGCAGCGGGGCCGGACGGCGGGAGACCGCGGTCACCTGCTCGCCGGCGCCGGTGAGGATCCGGACCAGCTCCTGTCCGACGTTCCCGGTCGCACCCGTCACAACGATCATGAGAAAACCCCCGCGAGTTGGTCAGTGGATAGGTAAGTCAGTTGGCTGACTTAGTCGAGACCCTAGCCGCTCCCCGGGGCGCACGTCTACAGTCAGTCAGGTGACTCACTCAAAAACCGCCCGGCGGTCCTCGGGCAAGCGGGAGCGGCTGGCGGCCGCCGCCGCCCAGGTACTGCACGAGCAGGGCGTCGAACAGACCACGCTCGCCGACATCGCCCGGGCCGCCGACGTACCGGTCGGCAACGTCTACTACTACTTCAAGACCAAGAACGAGCTGGTCGAGGCGGCGATCGACGCCCATGCGCAGGGCCTCGCCGCCCTGATCGGCGCGCTCGACACGCTCGAAACCCCGCAGGACCGGCTGAAGGCGCTGCTGAACGGCTGGATCGAGCAGCGCGAGCTCACCGCCCGCCACGGCTGTCCGACCGGATCCCTGGCCTCGGAGCTCGACAAGCGCGCGGACGGCCTCGACCGCGCCGTCGCCAAGGTGATCGAGGCACTCATCGACTGGGCCGAACAGCAGTTCCGGGCGATGGGACGCGAGGATGCCCGCGAACTCGCGGTCGCGCTGGTCGCCGCGTACCAGGGGATCTCGCTGCTCACCAACACCCTGCGCGACCCCGAGCTGATGGCCGTCGAGGGGCGCCGGCTGGAACGCTGGATCGACTCGCTCACCTGACGGTCCGCCACAGCCCGCCCGGCGCGGGCCGCCCGGCGCGGTCCACCAGGTCCGACTCACCCCTGCGGGCGAACATCCCGGCCCGGGGCCGCGCGCTGTAGCAGGCTCTCCGCTGGCGCCTCGTCCCGACCGTCCCGACCGGCCCGGTCGTCACGGCGGCGGTCGGTGACGGCGCCGCCCGGACGACTTCTGACTTCTGTGGAGGCTGGCATGGCGAACGTCCCGGACGACCTCAAGTACAGCAAGGACCACGAGTGGGTGCGCTCGCTGGGCAAGGGTCAGGTGCAGGTCGGCATCACCGACCACGCGCAGCGCCAGCTCGGCGACATCGTCTACGTCGAGCTGCCGAAGACGGGTGACCGACTGGACCAGTACGAGCCGTTCGGCAGTGTGGAGTCGGTCAAGGCGGTGTCCGAGATCTTCATGCCGCTGACGGGCAGGATCTCGGCGGTCAACGAGAGCCTCAACGACGAGCCCGAGCAGGTCAACACCGATCCCTTCGGCGACGGCTGGCTGGTCCAGGTCGAGCTGTCCGACCCGAAGGCGCTCGACGGGCTGCTCACCGCCGCCGAGTACCGGGACTTCATCCAGCAGGACTCCTCCGACTGACCCCGGGCACCCGACACCCCTCGAAGGCCCGGAGCGCGGCTGCCGCGCTCCGGGCCTTCGCGTCCAGGGCCTCGGTCACTCGTTGTGCAGCACCTCGGCGATGGTGAGCCGCGCCGCCGAGCGGGCCGGGACCAGCGTGCCGAGGACCGCGATGGCCGTCCCCGCCAGGACCAGCAGGGCGAGCGCCGAGGGGTGCCAGACGTCCAGCGCGCCGGCCGGCAGCGTGGTGTCCATGGCGTCCGCCATGGCGGGGACGACCAGCCGGTGCACGGCGATCCCGAGCGGCACGCCGAGCAGGCCGCCCGCCACGCCCACCGCCGCCATCGAGGTCACCACCATCACCGTCACCTGACGCGGGGTCATTCCGATGGACTTCAGCATCCCGAGGTCACGGCGGCGTTCGCGGGTGTTCAGGACGGTCGTGTTGAAGACGCCGAGCGCGGCGACCGCCGCCAGCAGCAGGGTGAGGACCGTGGCCGAGCCGACGATGCTCACCGTGACGGAGGTTCCGTCCCCGGTGACCGTGGGCTGGAGCCCGGGCTCCGCCGCCTTCACGGCGGCGTTGTAGGCGCCGACGTCGGTGCCCGGCGCGACCTGGACCCAGTACTGGTTCACGTAGCGGGTGGCCGGCAGGTCGGGGGCGAGCGCGGCCAGGGTCTCCCAGGGGGCGGTCAGCCCGTCGGAGTCGCCGGCCACGGTCTCACCGACGACGGTCACCGTGTGCTGCCGGCCGTCGAGGTCCAGGGTGAGGCGGTCGCCGACCCGCACGCCGTGCTTCTTCAGGAACGGCGCCCCGACCACGGCCTCGTCGGGGCCGGAGTACCAGCGGCCCGCGGCCAGCGCCGAGCGGGCGATCTCCCGGTCCCCGCGCAGGAACCAGGCGCGCAGCGGCTGCGGGGCCCCGGCCAGGTGCACCCGGACCGGTGCGGCGGCGGCCAGCCGTGCCGTCCCGGGCAGCGCCCGCAGCTTCGCCTCGATCTCGGCGTCGGTGTCGGTCGGCGGGGTCGTGCTCGCGCCGTCACCGACGTAGCTGACGGACTGGTAGGCGCTCCCGGTCGCGTCCAGGAAGGCGCCCACCGAGGCGGACAGGCCGGTCGCGACGGTCACCGTGGTCACGCCCAGGATCAGCGCGGTGAGGGTCATCACGGTCCGGCCCGGCCGGGCGAACGGCAGCCCGAGCCCCAGGCTGACGGCGCGCGGCAGCCGGGTGCCGCCGAGGCGGCGCTGCACCCGCAGTCCGCGTCCGGTGCCCGGGGCGCTGCCCGCGCTGATCGCCCGGGCGGCGGGCAGGCGGTGCGCGCGCAGGGCGGGCCCGAGGGCTGCGAGCAGGACGACCACGGGCATGCCCAGCAGCGTCAGCACCTCGGCCCAGGGGCTGAGGGTGGCCTCGAAGTACCCGTTGTCGAAGCCCATGAACACGGTCCGCAGCATCGGCCGGGCGGCGAGGTCGCCGAGCACGGTGCCGAGGACGCAGCCGACGGTTCCGGGCACCAGCACCATCACCAGGTGGACCGAGACCACCTGACCCGGGGTGAAGCCGATGGCCTTGAGCACGCCGATGTGCCGGAAGCCCGAGACGACGGCGCCGCTGACCACATTGGCGACGATCAGCACCGCCACCACCAGGCCGAGCACCCCGAACGCGGTCAGGAAGGGCAGGTAGGCGTTGGCCGTGCCGGTCATGTCCTGCTTGACGGTGAGGTAGGACAGCGAGCCGAGCAGCGCGCCCGTGGGGAGGTCCGCGGTCACGGTGGTGCGGCCCTCGTCGACCTCGGCGCCGGTGCCCGCGTGGTCGAAGCGGTAGAGCATCTGGAGGGCGGTGGGGTGCAGGGCGGGCATCTGGTCGGGCCGGACCCAGGCGCCGGCGGTCTGGCTCAGGCTGGAGGCGAAGCCGACGACGGTCAGGGGCGGGGCGCCGGGGAGGGTGAGCCGTCGGCCGATGCCCTCGGTGGCGGCCCAGGTCTGGCCGGGTGGGCGCATCAGCACGATCTCGCCGGGCCCGGTGGCCCAGCGGCCGCTCCACACGTCGACCCGGTCGACCGGGCCGCCGGGGTCGGCGCGGCCCACCACGGTGACCGGGCCGGGCGGCGGGTGGTAGTCGCCGTCGGCGGCCGTGTCCAGGTGCGGCGGCACGGTGACGACGGTCTGGGCGAACGGCCCGGCGGCCGCCGTCACGCCGGGCCGGTGGGCGGCCCGGGTGAGCTGCTCGGCGGTGGTCACGGCGGGGTCGAAGGTGGCGGCCAGGTGGGCGCCGCGCTGCCGGTCGAAGGTGCGGTCGAACGGGCCGGAGGCCGCGGCGAGCAGGCCGAGCGCGACCACCAGCGCGACGGTCGAGGTGAGCACGACCAGGCCGATCACGAAGGTCTGCACCCGGCGGCGGCGGACGGCCGCCCGGGAGGCCCGCCAGACGGCGCCGCTCACGGGGTCGGCTCCAGGGTGCTCTCGCGGGCGATCCGGCCGTCGGCGAACTCGATCAGCCGGCTGGCGCAGCGGGTGGCGAGCCGGGGGTCGTGGGTGACCATGAGCAGGGTCTGGCCGAGCTGGTTGAGGTCGATCAGGAGGTCCATCACCTGTTCGCCGGCACGGCTGTCGAGGGCGCCGGTCGGTTCGTCGGCGAGCAGCAGGGCCGGACGGTTCATCAGGGCGCGTGCCACGGCGACCCGCTGGCGTTCGCCGCCGCTGAGGGCGGCGGGGTAGGTGTCGCGGCGGTCGGCGATGCCGAGTTCGCCGAGGAGTTCGAGGGCCCGGCGGCGGGCCTGGGCGGGGGCGGAGCCGGTGAGCTGGGCGGCGAGGGCGACGTTGTCCAGGGCGGGCAGGTCGTCGATGAGGTTGAAGAACTGGAAGATCATGCCGATCCGCTTGCGGCGGAACAGGGCCAGGCCGGTCTCGTTCAGCCGGCCGAGGTCCTCGCCGTGCACGGTGACCGTGCCGGCGGTCGGCCGGTCCAGGCCGGCGACCATGTTGAGCAGGGTGGACTTGCCGCAGCCGGACGGTCCCATCACCGCGACCGCCTCCCCGGCCCGGATCTCCAGGGACACGCCGTCGAGTGCGGTCGACTCGCCGTACTCCTTGCGTACGCCGTCGAGGCGGACGACCACCGGTGGAGTGCTGTCTTGACTGGTCATGGCAGGAAACCTAGGGCGGCGGCCGGCCCCGGGCATCAGCCCCCGGTGGTAACCCGGGGGCGCGGTCATCCCCGGGATGTACGGGGAGGTACGGGCGAGGGGGCGCCGCCGCCGTGCCCGTCCCCTAGGCGCAGGGGTTGCCGCGGGTCAGGCCGTACCGGGCGCCGACCAGGTAGGTGCCGGGCGCGGCGGCGTGCAGCACGGTCCACTCGCCGGACTCGGCGAGGCAGCCGCGGTCGCCGCCGCGGGCGCCCTCGATGCCGAGCCACGGTGACCACGGGATGCGCAGCAGGACCGGGCCGGCCCGCGGGACCTCGACGGTGAGGGTGGCGGGCCCGGCCCGGCGGACCGTCGCGGGCGGTTCGGCCAGCGGCACGCCGTCGGTGACCCGGAACAGCCGCCAGCCGTCGTCGTGCCAGATCTCGTTCAGCCAGGGGGGTCCGGCGGCGACGATCCCGGCCTCGTCGACGGCCGCGTCGTCGGGCGCGGCGGCGGGCAGCACGACGTAGCCGACGCCCCAGTTGCGCAGCCAGGCGTGGTACGCGTCGGCGGTGAGGGGGCGGTCCTGGTAGAAGACCGGGTTGCGGGCCACGTCGGCCTGCCGGTTCCAGCCGCGGGCCAGGTTGACGTACGGGGCGAGGCCGGAGGCCTCCTGGTGGGAGCGGAGCGGGACGACCTCGATCCGGCCGCGGTCGGCGCCGAGCCGGTGCAGTTCGCCGAGCAGGGGTGCGGTGGAGCGGGCCGCCCGGGCGGAGGGCACGGTGGTGATCAGGTCGCCGACGGGCTTGCCGACCTGCCAGGCGGCGACCGCCAGGAAGGCCACCACCAGGGTGGTCCGCCGCCGCCCGCCGGGGGCGGCTTCGAGGAGCGCGGCGAGCAGGACCGTTCCGGCGAACAGCAGCGACAGCCGTTCCACGTTACTGCCGACCGGCGAGGGCACCGTCCAGGTGAGGGCCACCCCGGCGGCGTACACCGCCGCGCCGCGGCGCACCGTGCGCCACTCGGCCGGGACCAGGGCGGCGACGGCGGCGGCGGAGGCGGTCAGGGGGAGGGCGAGCCACCAGTCGAAGGGCTGGATGCCGTGGAACGGGAAGACCAGTGCGGTGCAGCCGACCACCAGAACCGGGCCCACCATGAGGGTGAGTGCCTCGCGGTGACGTCCGGTCAGTACCAGGGCGGCCGCGGCGACGCACAGGAACAGCCCGGCGACGGGGCTGCTCATGGTGGCGAGCACGGCGAGCAGGAAGGCCGCGGCGGGCCGCGGGGCCCCGGCTCGGAAGGGCACGGTGTGAGTCCGGGAGCGGGTCGAGCGGGCCGGTGGCAGGACCGCGCCGAGCGCCGCGAGGCCGAAGGCGACGCCGACCGCGAAGGTGACCCGCCCGGAGGCGATGTTGGCCCACAGCGCGACGGCGGTCCACAGCGCCGGCGCCATCGGGCGGCGCAGTGGCGCGCGCACCAGCAGGCCGGCGGCCAGCGCCGCCGACACCGTCCCGGCCAGCACTCCGGTGGTCCGGACGCCGAGCCAGCCCATCAGGTACGGCGCGATGAGGCTGTACGAGGCGGGGTGCATGCCGCCGTACCAGGAGAGGTTGTACGCGGCGTCCGGGTAGCGGCTGGTGAACTCGGTCCAGGCGTACTGGGCGGCGAGGTCCCCCGCGTCCGCGGCGAGGAACAGCGCCCACAGGCAGAGCAGGGCGGCGGCCAGCAGGGTCGCGGCGGCCACCGGCCGGCCGCGCGGGGAGCGCAGGGAGCGCCGGGCGGGTGAGGGGCGCCCGGTGGCGGCCCGGGGAGCCGTCTCCCAGGTGGTCATCGGATCTCTCTCGCAGCGGCGGGCGGTGACAGGACCAGTGGACACCGCGGGAGCGGGCCGTCCCCGGCCGGACACACCGCGCCGTCCCCCGGAACGCCGCCGCCGGGCCGCCCGAGGGCGCGGGCGCGGGCTCAGCCGGGTTCGGGCAGGGCGGCCAGTTCGCCGGCCGCCTCCGCCGGGTCCAGTACGGCGAAGGCGGCGCCGTGCGGGTCGATCAGCGCGGCGAACCGTCCGAAGGGGCTGTCCAGCGGCCCGAACACCGTCCGTCCGCCGCGTTCCAGGGTGGTCGCGACGGCCGCGTCGCAGTCCCGGACGGTGAAGTAAACGCCGATGTACGGCGGCAGCCCGGGCGGGAATTCGTCCGTCATCGCCAGCCGTCCCAGCACCGGCTCGCCGTCGAGGTCGAAGACCTTGAAGTCGAGTCCGCCGTCCTCCATCCGGCGCACGCCGTACGGGAAGACCGCGGTGAAGAAGGCGTCCGAGGCCGCGGGGTCGCGGGTGTACACCTCGGCCCAGGAGAAGCCGTCGGGCCCGCGGCGCCGCTCGACGCCCGCGGCGGTGCCGCTCTGCCGGACCCCGAACGGCACCCCGCCCGGGTCCGCGGCCAGCAGCACCGTGCCGAGCCGGCCGGTCTCGGCGGGGCCGGTCAGCACCCGGCCGCCGGCCGCGCGGATCCGCCGTGCGGTGGCTGCGGCGTCGGGCGAGGCGAAGTACAGGCACCAGGCCGACTGGCCCGCCTGGCCGGGCGGCGGGGGGACGAGGTCCGCGGCCGCCCTGCCGTCCGCGTACGCCCGGGCGCCGCCGCCGGACTCCACCGGGCGCTCGACGAAGGTCCAGTCCAGCACGTCCCCGTAGAACCGCTGCGCGGCGGCCGGATCGGCGAACCTCCCGTCGACCCAGCACGGTCTGCCCTCGGACGGTCCGTCCTCGGACGGCGTGCCCTCGATCGGTGTGCCGCCGGGTTGCCCTGGCACGGCGTCGACTCCCTTCTGCGGTCCGGGCGGTGTCGGGCCCGGCCGTCAGCCCATGGTCTTCGCGCCGTCCAGGGACTCGCGGATGATGTCGGCGTGGCCGGCGTGCTGGGAGGTCTCCGCGATGATGTGCAGCAGCACCCGGCGCACCGACCAGCTGGCGCCCGGCTCGAACCAGGGCGCCTCCGGGAGCGGGTGCGCCAGGTCGAGGTCGGGCAGGGTCGCCACCAGCTCGTCGGTCTCCCCGGCGACCCGCTCGTAGGCGTCCAGCAGGCCGTCCAGCGTCTCGCCGGGGAGCATCCGGAACTGGCCCGCCCAGTCGATCGGTTCGCTGCGCATCGCCTCCGCGCCGCCGGTCGCGAACCGCATCCAGCGGGCCTCCACCCCGGCCACGTGCTTGATCAGTCCGCCCAGGCACAGCTCGCTCACCGTGGTGCGCAGCGCCGCCTGCTCGTCGCTGAGGCCGCGGACGGTGTGCCGCAGGAACCCGCGGTGCTTGGCGAGGGTCTCCAGCAGGTCGGCGCGCTCGCCGCCGGAGGGGTTCTGATGAGGTGTCATGGCGTGCCTGCCTCCCGGGTCCGTCCGGTTCGCACCGGCGCTTCCCCACCCTTCCACAGCGGCGCGCCCGGGCCCGGAAGGCGCCTCCGTACGCGGGAGCCGACGGTGTTGCACAGCCGTGACGGGCGGCACACAGATCGAGGACGCGCGGTTGCCAGACTTCTCTCATCACACGGAGCAGCGACAGGTCGAACGGGCGTCCACCGCCCAGGGGATGACGGCGCGGCTCGATAGGTGACACACCGCCGTCGTCAGACCGTTTCCGGGGGGAACCCAGCCATGTCCGCTCGCACCCGCATGCGCAACCGCTCCGCCGTCGCCATCGCCCTCGCCGTCACCGCCGGGGTGGCGCTGCTCACCGGCTGCGACCCCGAGCCCGCGGGCTCCGCCGCGCCCGGCGCCTCCGCGAGCGCCACCGCCGCCGCCCGCCCGGCGAGCCCTTCCGTGGCCTCCACCGCGACCGCGCCGGCCCCGGTGACCCCGACCGCGAAGCCGTCCGCCTCGGCGTCCGCGTCCAAGCCGGCCGGGGCGACGCCCACGGGCACCGCCGCCGCGGCCAACGGCACCGCCGGGAACGGGCTGACCATCAGCAACGGAACCCAGTACGTGCTGATGAACGGCGGCCAGGTGGACTTCGGCACCGCGGTCCGGGACCTGGCGTGGTCCCCGGACGGCAGCAAGGCGGCCTTCGTCAGCGGGTCCGGCGACCTGGTGGTCTCCAACCCGGACGGCAGCGGCCGGGTCGTGGTCGCCAAGAACCCCGGCGGCCAGACCTGGTCCCACCCGACCTGGCAGGTCGCCCCGGCCGAAGACCAGTACCGGATCCCCGCCAAGAACAACATCATCTTCGCCGCCGTCAAGGACGGGGTCTCCCGCCTGGAGCGGGTCGCCGCGACCGCCCAGGGCGGCACCCCCGAGCAGATCGCCCTCAACACCATGTCCGACCCGGACGTGAAGCCGCTCCCGGCGACCGGCAACACCTGGCCGAGCGGCGGGGGCAAGGTCGGCGCCGCCGTGTACGCCAACTCCGACACCGGCGAGGTGTACATCCGCGACGAGTACCTGCGCCAGCAGGGCAGCTCGCTCGGCAAGGGCTCCCAGCCGGCCATGTCGCCCGACGGCGAGGAGATCGTCTTCGTCCGCTCGGTCGGCGGCCACGACCACGTCTTCGAGGTGGACCACACCGGCAAGGACGCCAAGGACCTCACCCCGAACGCCACCACCGACTACACCGAGCCCGCGTTCTCCCCCGACGGCCGGACCATCGCCGTCCGCACGCCCGGCGGCATCGCCACGCTCCCGGCCCACGGCGGCGCGGCCCCGGTCCAGGTCTCCACCTCCGCCGGCCTGCCCGCGTACCGCGCCGGCAAGCACTGACCCGGGGACCGGCCGGCCGGGTCAGGCCGGGCGGCGGGCCAGTTCGGCCCGCAGCTCGGCCAGGTGGGTGTCGGCCGCGTCGTGCGGCAGGTACTCGACCAGGTCCAGGAAGCGGAACAGCACCTTGTCCGGGGTGACCGCGTACTCGTAGTCGCCGAAACCGACCACCGCGCCGCTCCCGCCGCGGGCGGTACCGCGCACCACGTGCGCGGTCAGCTCGTCCGTGCCGTCGGCCGACAGCCCGCGGCGGGCGTTCGGACGGGCCAGGTACGGGCAGACCATCGAGGCGTACAGCATGCACGCGCGGTGGCCGGGGCCCTCCAGGGTCGGCGCGAGGTTGCGGTACGGGCGGCCGGCCGCCAGCGCCCCGGCGATCGCCGCGCTCTCGGCCGCCCCGACCACCCGCCACACCGGGCCGCGGGGCATCGGCGTGTTGCACACCGAGCACAGCCGTCCGCGGGCACAGTCGGCGCTGCGCCCGTGGTCGGTGAGGGCGAACTGCGGGAGGCCGTCCTCCCAGGGCGTGATCGCGGGAACGGGGTAGCCGCGGGTGTCGTGAGGCCTGGCCTCGACCTGCGGGGGCTTGGGCACACTGTCGAAACGCACGCACCCTTGCCTACCAGCCCCGACGGCCGACCCGCATCCCCCGCCGGGCCGAAAATGCCCGGCGCCCGCCGGTGCGCCGCGGTTAGCATGCGGTGGCATGACGCATCTGCCTCGTCTCCCCGACGTCCCCGAGCAGCCCTCCCTCGACGGGCTCGAAGAGAAGTGGTCGCGGCGCTGGGACGAGTCGGGCGTATACCGCTTCGACCGGTCCCGGACCAGGGACCAGGTCTTCTCGATCGACACCCCGCCGCCGACCGTCAGCGGCTCGCTCCACGTCGGCCATGTCTTCTCCTACACCCACACCGACGCCGTCGCCCGCTACCAGCGGATGCGCGGGCGCGAGGTGTTCTACCCGATGGGGTGGGACGACAACGGCCTGCCCACCGAGCGCCGGGTGCAGAACTTCTTCGGTGTCCGGTGCGACCCCTCGCTGCCGTACGACCCGCGCTTCGTCCCGCCCGCCGAGCCCGGCCGGGAGCAGGTCCCGGTCTCCCGGCGGAACTTCACCGAGCTGTGCGAGCGACTCACCGCCACCGACGAGACGGCCTTCGAGGAGCTGTGGCAGCGCCTGGGACTGTCGGTCGACTGGACGATGACCTACCGGACCGTCGGCGCCCCGGCGCGCGCCGCCTCGCAGCGGGCCTTCCTGCGCAACCTGGCCCGCGGTGAGGCGTACCCGGCCGAGGCGCCGACCCTGTGGGACGTCACCTTCCGGACCGCCGTCGCCCAGGCCGAGCTGGAGGACCGCGAACGCCCGGGCGCCTACCACCGGCTGCTGTTCGCCCGCCCGGACGGCGCGCCGCCGCTGGAGATCGACACCACCCGGCCGGAACTGCTGCCCGCCTGTGTCGCCCTGGTCGCACACCCCGACGACGCCCGCTACCGGCCGCTGTTCGGCACCCGGGTGCGGACCCCGCTGTTCGGCGCCGAGGTCCCGGTCCTCGCGCACCGGCTCGCCGACCCGGCGAAGGGCACCGGCATCGCCATGGTCTGCACCTTCGGCGACACCACCGACGTGGTCTGGTGGCGCGAACTGCGTCTGGACACCCGCCCGGTGCTCGGCCGCGACGGCCGGCTCGCCGCCGAGCCACCGGCCGCCCTGGACTCCGAACCCGCCCGGACCGCCTACGCCCACCTGGCCGGTGCGACCGTGCACACCGCCCGGGAGCGGATCGTCGCGCTGCTCCGCGAGAGCGGCGAACTGGTCGGCGAGCCACGGCGGATCAGCCACCCGGTCAAGTTCTACGAGAAGGGCGACCGGCCGCTGGAGATCGTCACCACCCGCCAGTGGTACCTGCGCAACGGCGGGCGCGACGAGCGGCTGCGCGCCGAACTCCTCGCCCGCGGCAGCGAACTGTCCTGGCACCCGGCGCACATGAAGGTCCGCTACGACAGCTGGGCCGAGGGCCTGAACGGTGACTGGCTGGTCAGCCGGCAGCGGTACTTCGGCGTCCCGATCCCGGTCTGGTACCCGCTCGACGCCGACGGGAACCCGGACCACGCGCGGCCGTTGACCCCGCCGGAGTCGGCGCTGCCGGTCGACCCGAGCAGCGACACCCCCGCCGGGTACGAGCCCGCGCAGCGGGACCGCCCGGGCGGCTTCACCGCCGACCCGGACGTCATGGACACCTGGGCGACGTCCTCGCTCACCCCGCAGATCGCGGCCGGCTGGGAGCGCGACGAGGACCTGTTCGCCCGGGTCTTCCCGATGGACCTGCGCCCGCAGGCGCACGAGATCATCCGGACCTGGCTGTTCTCCTCGGTGGTCCGCGCGCACAGCGAGCACGGGGTGCTGCCGTGGCGGCACGCCGCGATCTCCGGCTGGATCCTGGACCCGGACCGCAAGAAGATGTCGAAGTCGGTCGGCAACGTCGTCACCCCCACCGACCTGCTGCTGCGGCACGGCTCGGACGCCGTCCGGTACTGGGCGGCCAGCGGACGGCCGGGGACCGACACCGCCTTCGACGTCGGCCGGATGAAGATCGGCCGCCGCCTGGCGGTCAAGGTGCTCAACGCCAGCCGGTTCGTCCTCGGCCTCGGCGCCGCCGGCGGCCCGGAGCGGATCACCGAACCGCTGGACGCCGCGCTGCTGGCCGAACTCGCCGCCACCGTCGAGGCCGCCACCGCGGCCTTCGAGGAGTTCGACTACGCCCGGGCGCTGGAGGGGGCCGAGCAGTTCTTCTGGCACTTCTGCGACGACTACCTCGAACTCGTCAAGTCCCGGGCGTACGGCGAGCAGGGCGCCCGGGCGGCGGACTCGGCCAGGGCGGCGCTCGCCCCCGCGCTGTCGGTGCAGCTGCGGCTGTTCGCGCCGTTCCTGCCGTTCGCCACCGAGGAGGTCTGGTCCTGGTGGCAGGAGGGCTCGGTGCACCGGGCCGACTGGCCGCGGGCCGAGGAGCTGCGCGAGGCCGCCGGGCCGGCCGACCGCGCGGTGCTGGCCACCGCCGCCCAGGCCATCGCCGGTGTGCGCAAGGCCAAGTCGCAGGCGCAGCTGTCGATGCGGGCCGAGGTGGCGCTGGCCGTGGTCACCGGGCCGCGCCCGGCGCTGGACCGGCTCACGCTCGCCCTCGGTGACGTCCGCGCGGCCGGCCGGATCGGGGAGCTGCGCACGGTGCCCGGCGAGGATCCGCAGCTGGCCGTCACGGTCAGCTTCTGACGGTCGGCTCCTGACGGTCGGCCGCCGGCCGGCCGCCGGCCGGCCGCCGGGCCCGGTGCAGGTCACCGGGCCCGGCGGAGGCTCAGCCGGCCGTGCCGCGCGGCACCACGAACTCGGTCAGCAGCGCGCCACCCGGCCCGAGCTGCGCCCAGGTGCCGGGCAGGGCCAGGACGGCGGCGGCCGCGGTCGGGTACTTCTCCCGGACCCGGGTGGAGGGTTCGTCGGTCCGCTCGACCGCGAGCAGCAGCACCAGGTCCTGCACGGCCGGCCGGTGGCCGACCAGCAGCACGGTACGGCGCTCCTCCGGGACCTTGCGCACCACGTCGAGCAGGTCCTCGGCGTCGGCCCGGTACGCCCGGGGGTCGTACACCACCTCGGGGTCGGCATCCAGTTCGGCGGCGGCCAGCTCCCAGGTCTCCCGGGTGCGCCGGGCGGGCGAGCAGATCACCAGGTCGGGCGCGCGGCCGCAGTCCCGCAGCCAGCGGCCGGCCGCGGGGGCGTCGATCCGGCCCTTCTCGGCGAGCGGGCGCTCGTGGTCCGGCACGTCCGGCCAGGCGGCCTTGGCGTGCCGTAGGACGATCAGCCGGGCGGGGTGGGCAGCAGCCGTCATGAGGCCAAGTGTGCGCCTTCGGCGGGCCGGACGGGAGTTCACGCGCCGAACCGACGCCCGGCGTTCGGCCCGTCCCGCACCCGCCCGGCCTCCGGGACACCCCGGTGCACACCGTCGGCCGCCCCCGGCCGGGCCCGTCCACCAGGACCTGACACCGGCGGGGGCTCCCGGCCGGGGCCGCTCAGAGCGCGACCGGGTGGTCGGGGGTTTCGGCGGGCGGTGCGGCGGCCGAGGGTGTCCGGTCGGCCCGGTAGCCGGCCGTCGCGACGGCGGCCGCCAGCAGCACCAGCACGGCGACCAGCCGCAGCCCGAGGCCCATCCCCGCGGTGAACCGGTCGGCCGCCGTGCCGGGCCCGCCGGCCCGGGCGGCCAGCACCGTGCCGACCACGGCGACACCGAGTGCCGCGCCGGCCTCCCGCGCCGCGGTGTTCAGCCCGGCGCCCAACCCGGCCCGGCCGGGCGGGAGTTCGGACACCACCCCGTACGCCAGGGCGGGTGCGGACAGCCCCATGCCCGCGGAGAGCACCAGCAGGTGGACGGCGTAGAGCGGGTACGGGGTGCCGGCGTCGGCGGTGGAGACGCCGAGCAGTCCGAGCCCGATCAGCAGCAGTCCGCCGCCGATCAGCGGCCGCGGTCCGTACCGCGCCTGGATCCGGACCGCGACGCGGGGCGCCAGGGCCATGCCGACGGTGAGCGGCGCGATCGCCAGGCCGGTGAGCGCCGCCGAGTAGCCCTTGACGTACTGCAGGTACTGGGAGTTGACGTAGAAGAGCGCGAACAGGCCGAAGAAGCTCGCGGCGGAGCCGAGGGCCGCCGAGCGCAGCCGCCGGTTGCCGAACAGCCGCGGGTCGACCAGCGGGTGCCGGGCGCGCAGCGCGTACCCGGTGAAGGCGGCCAGCAGCAGCGCGCCGGCCGCGAAGGCGGTCAGCACCTGGGCCGAGGCCCAGCCGTGCGAGGGGCCCTCGATGATGCCGTACAGCACGGCGGCCAGGCCGCCGGTGAGCAGGGCGGAGCCGGTGGCGTCGGGTGTGGCCGGGTGCCGGGGGACGGCGGGGACGGCGGTGGCGACGGCCGCCGCGAGCAGGGCGGCCAGCGGGAGCATCGCCCAGAACAGCGCCTGCCAGGGCAGGTACTGGGCGACCAGGCCGCCGCCCAGGTTGCCCGCCAGGCCGCCGAGGCCGAGGGCGAGGGTCCAGGAGGCGAGCGCCCGGGCCCGGTGGGCGGGGCCGGCCAGCTGGACCAGGATCGACATGGTGGCGGGCATGATGAGGGCCGCCCCGGCGCCGGAGACCGCGCGGCCGGCGATCAGGACGGCGGGCCCGTCGGCGAGCGCGCTGAGGGCCGCACCGGCCGCGAACAGTCCGAGGCCGGCCAGCAGCGCGCCGCGCCGCCCGTGGCGGTCGCCGAGCGCCCCGGCCGGGATGAGCAGTCCGGCGAAGACGATCACGTAGGCGTCGACCGCCCAGATCAGCTGGTCGGAGCTCAGGCCGAGCCCGGCGGCGGCGAGCTGCGGGACCATCAGGTTGATGGCGGCGACCATGCTCTGGGCGACCAGGACGCAGGCGCCGACGGCGAGCAGGACCGGCCGCCGCAGTCCCGGCGCTTCTTTTGGTCCGGGCGTACCGACTGGTCCGGGCGTAGGGACCGGTCCGGGCGTAAGGACCGGTTCGGGTGTGCGGGCAGGCGTCGGCAAGGCTCCCCCTGGAGCTGGCGTGGATGACGGGATGTCTGCCACGGTAGGGCGGCTCGGTCCTGTCATCCAGTGCAAGTTTCACAAGAGAGGAATGCACGTGACGCATTCCGGCCTGGACCTCAACCTGCTGGTCGCGCTCGACCTGCTGCTGGAGGAGGGCAGTGTGTCCGGCGCGGCCGCCCGGATGCACCTGTCCGAGCCCGCGATGAGCCGCACCCTGGGGCGGATCCGCAAGGCGCTGGGCGATCCGGTGCTGGTCCGCGCGGGCCGCGGACTGGTGCCGACCCCGCACGCGCTGGCCATCCGGGCCGAGGTACGGGCGGTGGTGGAGCGGGCCCAGGGGCTGTTCACGGCGGCCGGTCAGGTCGACCTGGCGACCCTCACCCGCACCTTCACCGTGCTGGCGCACGACGCGTTCGCCGCCGCCTTCGGCCCCGCGCTGTTCGCCCGGGCCGCGGCCGAGGCGCCCGGGGTACGGCTGCGGTTCCTCGCCGAGAGCCACCGGGACGGCCCGGCCCTGCGGGAGGGGGTGGCGGACCTGGAGGCGGGGGTGATCGACACCACTTCGCCCGAGGTCCGGGTCGAGCACGTCTTCGACGACCGGATGCTGGCGGTGGTCCGCCCCGGCCACCCGCTGCTGTCCGGCGGACCGGTCACCGCCGGGCGGTTCGCCGCCGCGCACCATCTGAGCGTCTCGCGGCGCGGGCGCCTGCACGGGCCGGTCGACACCGCGCTGGCCGGGCTCGGCCTGGCCAGGACGGTGGTGGGCAGCGCGCCCACCTTCCCGGCCGCGCTGTTCACGGTGCGCGGCAGCGACCTGGTGGGCCTGGTGGCCGCCCGGGCCCGCGGCCTGGCCGACGCGCTGGGCCTGGTCACCTTCGAGATCCCGCTCGACCTGCCGGTGATGCCGTTCGGCCTGGCCTGGCACCCGCGCCACCAGGCCGACCCGGCGCACGCCTGGCTGCGCGGCTGCGTCCGCGAGCTGATGACGTCCGGCCCGTCCTGAGAGCCCCCGGGCGCGGGCGCGCGTGTTGTGCGCCGGGCCCGGCGGGCCGAGCTGCAAGCATGTGAGTCCCGACCTGATCGGAGCCGTCCCGCCATGGCCGTGAAACTTCGACTCGCCCAGCAGCCCGAGGCCGACGAACTGCTCGGCCGCAGTCCGCTCGCCGCGCTGGTCGGCATGCTGCTGGACCAGCAGGTCCCGATGGAGCACGCCTTCACCGGCCCCCGGACGCTGGCCGACCGGCTGGGCGCCGACGACCTGGACGCGCACCGGATCGCCGCCGCCGACCCGGAGGAGTTCGCGGCGCTGTTCGCCGAGAAGCCGGCCGTGCACCGCTACCCGGGGTCGATGGCCAAGCGGGTGCAGCAGCTGTGCGCGTACCTGGTGGAGCACTACGACGGCGACGCGGAGGCGGTCTGGCGGGACGCGCCGGACGGCAGGGAGCTGCTGGCCAGGCTCACCGCGCTGCCGGGGTTCGGCAAGCAGAAGTCGCAGATCTTCCTCGCCCTGCTGGGCAAGCAGTTCGGGGTCCGCCCGCAGGGCTGGCGGCAGGCCGCCGGGCCGTACGGCGAAGAGGGCAGTTTCCGCTCGGTCGCGGACATCACCGGCCCGGAGTCGCTGACCAAGGTGCGGGCCTACAAGCAGGAGGCGAAGCGGGCCGCCAAGGCCGCCGCGGTCACGGACAAGGGCTGACCCGGCGGTAGCCGTAGCGCGGTTTGATCCGCAGGTTGAGGTACCTGCCGTGGCTCTCGGCGGCCAGCAGCGCGGCGTACTCCTCGGGCGGGACCGCGAGGTAGCGGTAGACCGCTCCGGCGAGGGTCTCGACCTCCAGCTCCCGCACGGCCGCGTCGTACCCGGCGGAGCTGATCCAGGACGACTCCAGCGGCACCCGCTCCATGCGCCCACCCTGACCGGCCCGCCGCCCGGCCGCCACCGCGGACCGGAAAACGGGGCGACAGCCACCCCGGACGGTGGCTAGCGTGCGAACCATGCACGCACTGTCCGAGACCGAGATCCGCGACTCCTTCGTCAACTGTTCCAAGGGCGAGGCCCGCCGCCTCAACCTGCCCCGCCAGCTGGCCGAAGTCCCGTGGGCCGACCTCGACTTCCTCGGCTGGCGGGACCCGGGCGCGCCCGACCGCGGGTACCTGGTGGCCGAACGCGACGGCGGCCCGGTCGGGCTGACCCTGCGGGTGCCCTCGGTCCGCCGTTCGCTGACCCGGACCAACATCTGCAACCTGTGCATCAGCACGCACGCCGGCTCCGGCGTCGCCCTGCTCACCGCCCGGCGCGCGGGCGCGGCCGGCCGCGAGGGCAACACGGTCGGCACCTACCTCTGCGCCGACCTGGCCTGCTCGCTGTACGTCCGCGGGAAGAAGAAGTCCGCGCTGGTCAGCCGCCCCGAGGAGTCGCTGACCCTGGACGAGCAGATCGCCCGCACGGTCGCCAACCTGGACGCCTTCCTGACCCAGGTGCTGGCCTGAGCGGGCGGGTCCCGGCCGCGGCCGGGACCCGCCCGCCGGGGCTCAGCCCGCCTGGTACTCGACGGTGAGCAGCGCCCGGCCGACCGCGTGGAACGCCAGGTTGAAGCCGACGGCAGCGGCCGGCGTGTCCGGCTTCAGGTCCAGGGTGGGGACGTCCAGCGCGTGCACCGCGAAGACGTAGCGGTGGGCCGGTCCGGGCGGCGGCGCGGCGCCGTCGTACTGGTGGCCGGGGAAGTCGTTGCGGACGTGGAACGAGGCGCCGCCCGGCAGGTCGCCGTCGGAGGAGCCGGCGCCGCGGGCGAGTTCGGTGGTGTCGGCGGGCAGGTTGACCGCCAGCCAGTGCCACCAGCCGCTGCCGGTGGGCGCGTCCGGGTCGAAGCAGGTGACCGCGAAGCCCCGGGTCCCCTCCGGGAAGCCGGACCAGCTCAGCTGCGGCGAGAGGTTCCCGCCGCCGTGCACATGGGCGTCGGGCATGGTGGCGCCGTCCACCAGGTCGGTGCTGGTCAGCTCGAAGGACGGCACCTTCGGCAGGAAGTCGTACGGAAGCGGCGGACGGACCGTCATGGGGCGTCCCTCTCCTGGGCGTCGGGTCGGTTGCTTGCCGGGGCAGTCTATGGATCCGGCGGCGGCTCAGGACCCGAACCGCTCCAGGACCTCGCGGCCGAGTCGGCTGTCCGCGCGGCCGAGGTCCAGCGGCAGGTCGAAGTGGTTGCGCCCGGCCGCCGTGAAGGCGTGCACCGGCACCCCGGCGGCCCGTACCGAGGCGGTGAACTCCTCGTGCTGGCGGCCGAATTCGGCGGTCTCGTGCTCGCCGACCGCGATCAGCAGCGGCGGCAGCCCGGCCTGCGGGAGGTGCAGCGGGCTGTTGCGGCGGGCCGCTGCGGCGTCCAGGCCGAGCGCCTCGTTGACGTAGCTGAGCGAGATCGGCTCCAGGTCGTAGACCCCGCTGAGCAGCACCGCGCCCGCCACCCGGCGGCCGTCCGGGGCGGGCTCGGGGTCGAGCAGCGCCATCGCGGCCAGGTGCGCACCGGCCGAGCTGCCGCTGAGGTACACCCGCTGCGGGTCCACCCCGAGCTGTTCGGCGTCCGTCAGCAGCCGGCGCACCGCCCGCCGGACCTGCGCCACGATCGCGTCCAGCGGCCACTTCGGCGCCAGCCCGTAGCCGATCGCGGCGAACGCGGTGCCCCGGGCGGTGAAGTCCGGCGCGGCGAACACCGAGTCGGCCTTGTCCAGCTCCTGCCAGTAACCGCCGTGCACGAAGACGTGCAGCGGGGCGGCGGGCCCGGCGGCGGGGAAGAAGTCCAGCACCTCGGGCGCCTGGGTGCCGTACCGCAGTTCCCGGTGGCCGGGGAGCGCGGCGTAGGCGGCGGCGCTGCCCTCGGTGTACGCGGCCAGCTCGGCGCCGAGGTCGGCCACGCAGCTGCTGGGCGAGTACTCGCGGTCCAGCTCGACCTGGTCGAACTGCCGGTAGACGGGTGACATCGGCGCTCCCCTGCCATCAGGTATAGACCAATAACGGACGCCCCGGATAGCGTGGGCATCCCGCGTACCGCCCTGCTCCGGAGCCGCCCCATGGAGTCGTCCGTCCTCGCCTTCGCCACCGATCTGCTGGACGAGGGGCCCGACGCCTTCTTCGGCAACCTTACCGACCGGGCCGGCGTCGGCGGGGTGACCCTGGCCTCCGTCTACCACGAAGCCCGGGACGTCTTCCCGCACAACCCGCGCCGCGTCGTCCAGTACCTGGAACCGGGCGCCGCCTACTTCCGGCCCGACCCGGCCCGCTGGGCCGGCCGGCGGCTCGCCCCCGTCGCCTCCACCGCGATCGGCGAACGCGACCCCTTCGCCGAGGCCGCCGAGCAGGCGCACCGCCGCGGCCTGAAGCTGCACGCCTGGACGGTCTTCTGCCACAACGACCGGCTCGGCTTCCAGCACCCGGACTGCTCCCCCGCCAACGCCTTCGGCGACCGCGCCCGCACCGAGCTGTGCCCCGCCAACCCGGAGGTCCGCGAGTACGCCACCACCCTGGTCGGCGAGCTCGCCCGGTACGGCGTGGACGCGATCCGCGCCGAGTCGCTGCACTTCCACGGCCTGCGCCACGGCTACCACCACGAGCGCTACTTCGAGGACCTCGGCCCGGCCGCCGAGGCCCTGCTCGGCATCTGCTTCTGCGACCACTGCCGGGCCGCCGCGACCGCCGCGGACGTCCCCGCCGAGAAGGTCCGCCGGGCCGTCGGGGACGAGATCCGCGCCCGCCTCACCGACGAGCGCAGGGCAGCCGAACCGGCCGCCCTCGACGCCCTCGCCGACGGCACGGTCGCCGCCTACCTGGACGCCGCCACCCTCACCGTCACCTCGCTCGCGGCCGAGGTCGCCGAGGCCGCCGCGCAGCACGGCATGCGGCTCACCTTCATGGACGGCGCCGGGCCCGGCAAGGGCTGGCTCTCCGGCATCGACCTCCCGGCGCTCGCCGCGGCCACGCACCAGATCGAGACGCTCGGCTACGCGCGCACCCCCGAGGAGGTCCGGGAGAAGGTCGCCGCCTTCGCCCTGCACGGGGTGCGCCCCGAGGAGATGGCCGTCATCCTGCGGCCGATGGCCTCCGACTGCGACGGACCCGCCAACCTGGCGGCGAAGATCGACATGCTGCGCGCTTTCGGCGTCCCCGAGGTCGAGTTCTACCACTACGGCCTGATGCGGCTGTCCTCCCTGGACCGGATCGGCGAGGCCCTGCGCTGACCGGCCCGCCGGCCACCGCCGGCGCCGCCGCTACCGCCGGCGCCGCGAGGTCCCGAACAGGCTGCGGCTGATCTCGCGGCCGAGCTGGGTGCCGGCCGAGCGGGCGAAGGACTTCACGGCCGGGTTGCTCAGCAGACTTCCGAGCAGCCCGCCCTGCTCCTGCGGCGGCCGCTCCGCGCGCCCCTCCCCCTTCTCGCGCCCCTCCTCCTTCTCGCGCTGCGGCGCCGCCTCGGGCCCGGGCTCCGCCGGGGCGGGCGCGGCGGCCTGCTGGGCGCGCGCCGCCAGCCGCTCGTACGCCGACTCCCGGTCGATCGCGTCCCGGTAACGGGCCGCCAGCGGCGAGGCGTCCACCGCCGCCGCCAGCCGCTCCGGCGGCACCGGCCCCATCAGCGACTGCGGCGCCCGCAGCCGGGTCGCCGCGACCGGCGTCGGCGCGCCCTTCTCGGAGAGCACCGTCACCACGGCCTCGCCGGTGCCCAGCTGGGTGAGCACCTCGGCCAGGTCGTAACCGGAGCGGGGGAAGGTCGAGACGGTGGCCTTCAGCGCCTTGGCGTCGTCCGGGGTGAAGGCCCGCAGCGCGTGCTGCACCCGGTTGCCGAGCTGGGCCAGCACGTCGCCCGGCACGTCCTTGGGGGTCTGGGTCACGAAGAAGATCCCCACCCCCTTCGACCGGATCAGCCGGACCGTCTGGGTGATCGCCTCCAGGAACGCCTTCGAGGCGCCCTTGAACAGCAGGTGCGCCTCGTCGAAGAAGAACACCAGCTTCGGCCGGTCCAGGTCGCCGACCTCGGGGAGCTCCTGGTACAGGTCGGCGAGCAGCCACATCAGGAAGGTGGAGAACAGCCGCGGCCGGTCCTGCACCGCCGGCAGCTCCAGCACCGACACCACGCCGCGCCCGTCGGCGGTGCGCAGCAGCTCCGCCGTGTCGAACTCCGGCTCGCCGAAGAAGGTCCCGGCGCCCTCGTTCTCCAGCACGGTCAGGGCCCGCAGGATGACCCCGGCGGTCGCCGCCGACAGGCCGCCGATCCCCTTCAGCTCCGCCTTGCCCTCGGGCGAGGTGAGGAAGGTGATCACCGCCGTCAGGTCCTTGAGGTCGTAGAGCTCCAGCCCGTGGCGGTCCGCGTAGTGGAAGACCAGGCCGAGCGAGGACTCCTGGGTCTCGTTCAGCTCCAGCACCTTGGCCAGCAGCAGCGGCCCGAAGCTGGTCACCGTCGCGCGCAGCGGGATGCCGGCGCCCTGCCCGCCGAGGGCGTAGAACTCGGCGGGGCAGCCCTGCGGGGTCCAGCTCTGGCCGACCTCGCGGGCCCGCTCGGTGACCCGGTCGCCCGGCGTGCCGGGCGCCGAGATCCCGGAGACGTCCCCTTTGACGTCGGCCAGGAAGACCGGCACGCCCTGGGCCGAGAGCTGCTCGGCGATCAGCTGCAGGGTCTTGGTCTTGCCGGTGCCGGTCGCGCCGGCCACCAGGCCATGGCGGTTCAGCACCCCGAGCGGGATCCGCACCTGCGCCTGCGGGTAGGCGTCGGGGCCCAGGAGCACGGCGCCGAGTTCGAGCGCCGGGCCGGTGAAGGCGTAGCCGGCGGCGATCTCCCGGACGGCCTCGGGGAGGGCGGCCGCCGCGCCGGGGCCGGCGTCGGGGGTGGCATCGGCGGCGTCGTCGGGGGCTGCGTCGGGCGAAGGCCGGTCGGCGGTCATGGGGCTGGCTCCCAACGCGGGCGAGGTGTCGTGAGACACCATGAGGTGTCACAAGACGGGAATTTACGACATCCACCATCAAAACCCCGGAGTCTTGGGCCCGCAGGTCAGGTCACGCCTGCTGCGCCCGCGGCGCCCCGGACGGTAGGCTTTCCGTGTGATCTTCAAGCGCATCGGCAACGGACGGCCGTACCCGGATCACGGCCGGACCAGCACCCGTCAGTGGGCGGACGTCGCACCTCGTCCGGTGCGGCTGGACCAGCTGGTGACCACCAAGGGCCAGCTCGACCTGGAAACACTCCTGGCCGAGGATTCGACGTTCTACGGGGACCTCTTCGCCCACGTGGTGAAGTGGCGTGGCGACCTGTACCTGGAGGACGGCCTGCACCGGGCCGTCCGGGCCGCCCTGCAGCAGCGTCAGGTCCTGCACGCCCGCGTGCTGGAGATGGACTGAACCACCCCCGCCGTTCCTAAACCTGCCGGAACCAGGGTCACCCGTCAGAGGCGGCCCGTTCCGGCTCCGGTACATCCTTTCGAGTGCCGCCGTACTCCAGATGATGATCAATTAGTACATATGCGACCGGTCGGGCACTAGTCTGCTGCCAACGGCCGCGCACCAGTCGGCGACCCCGCCGCACCCCAACCGGACGGCCGCCCCGTCACCGAACCCCGCCCCGGCACGAGGGGGAGACAGACCGTGAGCATGTTGACTCCCCAAGGTTTGAAGGGGAAGCAGTACCGGATCACCGGTAACTCGTACCCGCGCCTGGGACGCCCGCCCCGCAAGAGCCGGCGCGTCCTCGCGCTGATCGGCTCCCTGCTCGCCCTGGCCCTGATCGCCCTGGGCGGCGTGCAGCTGGTGGACATCTTCACCGGCATGGGCCGGCAGGCCACGGCCCAGGCCTGCGCCTCGCCCGCCGCCTCCGGCAAGCCGCTGGCCGCGCCCGAACCGGGCAGTTCCCCGGCGGCCGGCAGCGGCGCACCCGCGGCACCCGGCGGCGCGGCGGCTCCGGCCCCCGGTGCCACCAGCACCGCGATCCCGCAGCCGCAGGCCGTCACGGTGAACGTGTACAACGCCACCGACAAGAGCGGACTGGCCGCCCGCACGGCGGACGAGCTGAAGAAGCGCGGCTTCACCGTCGGCGCGGTCGGCAACGCGCCCTCCGCCCTCGACAAGAAGGTGCCCGGCACCGCCCAGGTGATCAGCGGACCGGGCGGGCTCGGCGCGGCCGTCCTGGTCGGCTCGCAGGTCGCCGGTGCCACCACCACCGCCGACACCCGGGCCGACGCCACCGTCGACCTGGTGATCGGCGACGCCTGGTCCGCGATGCTCGACCCGACCGCCGCGGCCGCCGCACTGGCCGCCGCGACCAAGCCCTCCCCGTCCGCCAGCGGTCCCGGCAGCTGCTGAGCCGCCCGCTCCCCGTACGACGCCAAGGTTGGCGCCTCCCGGCCGGGAGGCGCCCACCTGGTGTCCGTCGTGGTCCGGGCGGTCAGCCCGCCGTGCCGTAGAGGCGGTCGCCCGCGTCGCCGAGGCCCGGGACGATGTAGCCGTGCTCGTTGAGCCGCTCGTCCAGCGCCGCCGTCACCACGGTGACCGGGGTGCCGGCCAGCTCCTTCTCCATCACCGCGACGCCCTCGGGCGCGGCCAGCAGCACCACGGCGGTCACGTCGGTGGCCCCGCGCTCCAGCAGCATCCGGATCGCGGCGACCAGGGTGCCGCCGGTGGCCAGCATCGGGTCGAGCACGTACACCTGGCGGCCGGAGAGGTCGTCCGGCATCCGGGTCGCGTAGGTGGAGGCCTCCAGGGTCTCCTCGTTGCGCACCATGCCCAGGAAGCCGACCTCGGCGGTCGGCAGCAGCCGGGTCATGCCGTCCAGCATGCCGAGCCCGGCCCGCAGGATCGGCACCACCAGCGGACGGGGGTAGCTCAGCCGGGTGCCGGCGGTGACGGCGACCGGGGTGGTGATCTCCACCTGCTCGGTCCGGACGTCCCGGGTGGCCTCGTACGCGAGCAGGGTCACCAGCTCGTCCGTCAGCCTGCGGAAGGTCGGCGAGTCGGTGCGCTCGTCGCGCAGGGTAGAGAGCTTGTGGGCCACCAACGGGTGGTCGACGACATGGAGACGCATGTGCCAACCGTAACGGTCGGCAGCACATGGGTACGACTCGCCGCGAAACGGGCGCGGCAGGCGGGCACCGTGCGGCGGATGCGGCGGGTGCGACACGCCACCGACCGGATGACCTGACCGAACCGAGACCTTTCCCGTGGTATCAACCGGACATTTCTGGGAACGTCGGACCGTATGAAGAGCAACCCGCGCGTCGGGCCCGGCTCGACAGACGAGTCCCAGCCCGCGCCCGAGACCCCCGCGGACCGCCGTAGACGGCGGGCCGTGTTCCTCCGCGAGCTCACGGAGGCACGCGAACTACGGGCGCGTGTGCAGCCGCGCCGCACCAAGGAGCGCCGGCTGCGCGAGGCGATGCGGATGCGGACCTTCCGGATCTGACGGCACACCGGCCGATCCGCCCGCCCCTGACCGGCCATTCCGACACGACCTGCAAAGACGCGCTGCCGAACACCCCCCGCAGCGGCGGGCTTTCTGTCACGATGCGGTGGGACGGTCCGAACAGCGGACCGCCTCTGGCGCGGGGGCGGCCAGACCGCGTTCGCCCGAGATCGCCGACAGCCGAGACCAATCTTGGGAGTGTCCCTGGTGGCGTACTTCGCTGCAGTGCTTGCTCGCACCGGTGCCGGGTGGGATGTGAGCGAGACCGAACTCGACAACGTAGAAGCCCTGACCGACCTGGTCGACCTCGCCCGGGAGGCCGCCGAGGACGACGACACCGTGCTGGTCTTCATCGAGCAGGAGGACGCCTGGTTCGCCGTCCTGCGGGTGGACGGCGAGGAGGATCCCCGGATCTTCGTCTCCGACGGCGCCGCGGCGGCCCGCAGCTCCTACGGCGCGATCCTCACCGACGAGCTGGTCGAGCAGACCGGTGACGACTTCGACGACCTCGACGACCTGGTGGCCGACCTCGACGACGAGGACGAGGCCTCGGCCGAGACCGAGCAGGACGGCGAGGACGAGAGCGCCAGTGCCGTCGGCCCGGGCGGCGTCCCGGTCGGCCCGCTCGGCGACGCGGAGCTGCTGGCCGAGTACGGCCTCGGTCCGGCCGAGCTGACCGACCTGGCCGGCGAGGGCGCGGTGCCCGGCGAGGCGCTGGCCGAGATCGCCGAGGCGATCGGCTGCGGCGAGGTCCTGGAGGCCGTCCGCTAACGGGCGGCCCGGTGATCCGCCGCCCGGAGCCGGTGCCCGACACTGGCTCCATGCAGCCCGCACCGCTCCCCCGGCTCACCCCGCTCCCGGCCCCGACCCGCCCCGACCCGGTACGCGACCGCTGGACGGACCAGATGCGCCTCGCCATCGCCGAGGCCGCGCTGGCCCCGGCCACCGGTGACGTCCCGGTCGGGGCGCTCGTACTGGGCCCGGACGGCGGCGTCCTCGGGCGCGGCCACAACGAGCGCGAGGCCGTCGGGGACCCCACCGCCCACGCCGAGGTGGTCGCGATCCGGCAGGCGGCGGCGGCCGTGGGCGAGTGGCGGCTCAGCGGCTGCACCCTGGTCGTCACCCTGGAACCGTGCACGATGTGCGCGGGCGCGATCGTGCTGTCCCGGATCGACCGGGTGGTCTACGGCGCCCTCGACGAGAAGGCCGGCGCGGCCGGCTCGCTCTTCGACGTGATGCGCGACCGCCGGCTCAACCACCGGCCCGAGGTGATCTGGGGCGTGCTGGCCGAGGAGTGCGGCGACCAGCTCCGCGCGTTCTTCGACACCCAGCGCTGACGGCGCCACCGCGAGGTCCCGCCCACGGGCGTCCGTCCGGAACGGATTTCGTTCCCGCCGGGGGCGTCCGGTAGAGTCTCCCTCGGTAGCGTGTCCGAGCGGCCAAAGGAGCACGCCTCGAAAGCGTGTGTGGGGGCAACTTCACCGTGGGTTCGAATCCCACCGCTACCGCTTCGCACGGAGGGCCCGGACTGATCACAGTCCGGGCCCTCCGTCGTACCCGCGTCCGCGGCCGGTCCCGCGGGGAGCACACGACGGGGAGAACGCGGAAGGCTCCGCACTCGCGTCCGGGCCGACCACCACCTTGGCCCGGGGAGTGCAGAGCCTGCGAGACCGTGAAGGTCTTCGGAGGGGGGGAGCGGTCCCGGGGGGACGGACCGCTCCCCCTGCGGAGGTCCCACAACCGGTGCCGCGTCAGGGGGAAACCCGCGGCGCCCGGTCCCACAGCGGGGAACTCCGGTTCCGTGCGACGGGGATTCCTGCCAGATCCTCGTCACATCACCAATCCTGCCGTCCGGCTCCGGCCCGGGCATCCGGAGAAAGCCCCCACCCGCTGGGACCTTCGTCCCGACGGGTGAACGCGCCACTCACTCGATAGCCCGTCCGATGGATAAGCTGCCGCCAGGAGAGTGGGCGCCGGGGACCAGGGTGGCGCCCGGCGCTAGGGAGGCAGGCCCGTCCGATGGCTCAGGCGAAGAAAGTCGGCATGTACCTCCTGCTGATCTTCGTGATCTACACGATCATCACCTCCCCCACCCGCGCCGCCGAGCTGGTCCAGTCGGGGTTCGTCGGGATCTCGGACGCGGCCAAGGCGGTCGGGACCTTCATGACCGGGCTGGTGAACTGAGCGGGCGCAGCGACGGTTACCGTGGCGGGGTTCGTCCACCCTCACTGCACTGGTAGGAGCGGCTTCGTGATCCGGCACCTGGTCCTGTTCAAGCTCAACGACGGCGTCTCGAAGGACGACCCGCGCGCGGTCGCCGGCGCCGAGGCCTTCGACGCGCTCGGCTCGCTGATCCCCGAGCTGCGCGAGTGGGAGTGCGGCTGGAACACCACCGACCGCGACATCGCGCACGACTACGCGATCAACAGCCTGGTCGAGGACCGGGACGCGCTGCAGGCGTACCTCGGCCACCCGGCCCATCAGGCCGCGGCCGGCCAGTGGCGCGAGTTCGCCACCTGGGTGATCGCGGACATCGAGGTCTGACCGGTCCGGCGGCCCGGCGGGCCGCCGTGGCACACGCACGACCCGTGCGGCCCCCCGCCCCCGTCCCGGGCGGGGGGCCGCAGCACATACCGCCGTTCGCCGCAGCGTCCACCAACACGCCTATATCCGGTGCTTGCCCGCCCTATGAACGACTTGTGATGCTATGACCGGTTTTGCCGGATATGGCGAGGT
This sequence comes from Kitasatospora sp. MBT63, assembly GCF_000710465.2. Taxonomy (GTDB): domain Bacteria; phylum Actinomycetota; class Actinomycetes; order Streptomycetales; family Streptomycetaceae; genus Kitasatospora. Next base: position 62,897 of record NZ_JAIZ01000052.1, read on the forward strand.
GGTGATCGAGCCCCGGGCAGCACCACGGCGCCCGGTCTGCACCGGGCAGCAGGCAGCTCGGATCGTGTGGTGTCGACATTGGGAGGGGTGCAG
>NZ_JAIZ01000053.1 GCF_000710465.2 Kitasatospora sp. MBT63
CGGGGCTCGTACAGGCCCACCGCGCCGCCTCCCGGCAGGCGGAAGCCGGTCAGCCGTCCCCAGCGCAGATCGGTGACGGGCCGGGTGAACTCCACTCCCCTGGCAGCCAGGTCCGCCACGGTCGCATCCACGTCGTCGCACATCAGGTAGAGCTCGTGCGACTGAGGGCCGTCCGTCGGATGGACGGCGACCTCGGTCGGCGGGAGCTTGAAGATCAGCCAGCCGCCGCCCGCGTCGACGTACGGATACTCCAGCACGTC
>NZ_JAIZ01000054.1 GCF_000710465.2 Kitasatospora sp. MBT63
TGCCGTCCCGCACCCGGCCGCCAGCAGGGCCGCCGCGAGCGTCACCGGCCCGGCGCCCGCCAGCCCCGCGGCCAGCGGCAGGAGCAGCAGGACCGCCATCGCGCCGATCCCCGCCGTCAGCCGGGCGGCCGGCGGCCGGCGCGGCGGGCGCAGCCCGTACAGCAGGCCGCTGACGCACGAGCCCGCCGCCACCAGCGCCAGCAGGACGCCCGCGAGCGACCGGCGGCCGAGCGCGTCGGTGTAGGCGACGGTGGTGACCTCCAGCGAGCCGAACACCACCCCGGTGGCGAGGAACGCCAGCACCAGCACCCGCAGTCCGGCCGAGCGCAGGGGAGCCCGGGTGCCCGGCGGGACCGGCCGGACCGGCGGCTCGGTGGCGCGCCGGGCCGCGAACAGCAGCGCGCCGGCGGTGCCCAGCACGCCCGAGGCGAGCAGCGCGGCCTCGGGGGCGACGGCGGTGCTCAGCAGCATCGCCAGGACCGGGCCGGCCATGAAGCAGAGTTCGTCCAGCGCCTGTTCGAGCGAGTTGGCGTGGTGGCGGGCCACCGCGTCGTCCCGGTACAGGTGCGCCCACCGGGCCCGCGCCATCCCGCCGAAGTTGGGCGCGCCGGCGCCGGCCGCCGAGCACACCAGGAGGGTCCAGTCGGGCGCGCCGCCACGGACGCAGGCCACCAGCGCGGCGAGCGGTGCCAGCCGGACCAGCGTCGCGGGCACGGTGACCCTGGCCTGGCCGTACCGGTCGACCAGCCGGCCGAGCAGCGGCATCCCCACCGCCCCGGCGACCACCCCGGCCGCCACCACCCCGCCCGCCAGCGCGTACGAGCCCCGCCGGTCGGCGACCAGGACCAGGGTGGCGACACCGTTCATGGTGAAGAAGAGCCGGGCCACCAGCCCGGACAGGGTGAAGGCGAGGGCGCCGGGAGCGGCGAGGACACGGCGGTACGGGGAAAACACGGGTCTCCAAGGGGAATCGGGTGGGTCCCCAGCCTCTCGGCGGGCCGCGCCCGCGGTCCAACACCTGTTCGGTGCGATTGACGCACCGGTGTTGTTAATCTCTGCCGCATGCCCGCCGACCTGCATCCCCGCCTGCTGCGCGGCTTCGTGGCGACCGCCGAGACCCTGCACTTCGGCCGGGCCGCCGAGCGGCTGCACCTCGCCCAGCAGGCGCTCAGCCGGGACGTCCGGACCCTGGAACGCGCCCTGGGAGGACCGCTGTTCCTGCGCTCCACCCGCAGCGTGGAGCTGACCGCGGCCGGGCTCGCGCTCCTGCCCAAGGCCCGCCGGCTGCTGGCCCTGCACGACGAGATCCTGACCGGCTCGCATGCCCGGCCGCTGCTGGTCGACCTCAACAGCGAGCCGGGCGGCCCCGATCCGGCCGAGGCACGGGTGCTCGAAGCGGCCCGCCGGGCGCTGCCCGAGCAGGAGCTGCTGGCCCGATTCCACGGCGGGCTGGTGGCCGCGGCGGGCGAGTTGGTCGCCCACCGGCTGGATGTCTCGTTCGGCCGCTTCGCCGGGCTCCCGGCCGTGCTGCGCAGCCAACTCACCCACGTACCGGTCCGGTTGGAGCGGATGGCGGTGATCCTGCCGGTGGACCATCCGCTCGCCGGGCTGGCGGAGGTGCCGCTGCGCGCGCTGGCGGGCCACCCGGTGGACATCTGCGCGGGCAACCCGGCGACCAGCGAGTGGACCGATCTCGGCCGCCGACTCCTCGACGAACACGGCCTGGTGGCCGCGCCGGGGCGGGCGCCCGCGGTCGGCCTGGGAGAGTTCGGCCGCTATCTGGCCAGGCACCGCGAACCGGTGCTCTCCACCACCGGCGGCCCGGAGATCCCCGGCGGGGTCACCCGCCCGCTGGTCGAGCCGGTCGCGTTCAGCCTGCTGGGGCTGGTCCACCGGCCGGACCTGCGGCACCCCGGGCTGACCGCGCTGTGCACCGCGGCGGCCGAACTCGGCGCGGCGGAGGGCTGGTTGCGGCTGCCGCCGGGCAGCTGGCTGACGTCCGAGGACGCGGCCCTGCTGCCCGGCCGCGGCCACCGGGGCCGGCCGTGACGGCCGTGACGGCCGTAGCGGTGGCGGCGGCGGTGGCCGTGATGGCGGGCGGGCCGGTCCGGCGGCGGCGGCGTCAGTTGTCCGCGGTCAGCCGGCCGGCGGTGCCCCAGCTGTCGGTCGGTACCTCGTGGATCCAGACCTGGACGGACTCGGCCGGGATCCGGTAGGCGTCCACGAACGCGTCGGTGATCCGCTGCACCAGCTCGCGCTTGAGCTCGACGGTCCGGGGGCCCTGCTGAACGGTGACGACGGGCATCTGCTGCTCCTCGACTCGGTGTCGGGGCCGGTACCTCGTCCCGGCCCCGCGGTTGGGACCAGTCCACCCGACCCGGAGCCGTGGACCCAGACCCGATTCGCTCCGGCAGCGATCACGATTGACGATCGTCGCAGGTGGGAGCCGTCTCCCCGGCGCGGCAGGCGGCGAGCACCAGCGGGGGCGGCGGTACGCGGGGACGCAGCGCCAGCGCGGTGGGCAGGGCGAGGCCGGGGGAGCGCACCGGCCGGAAGACCACCCGGGGGATCTGCATCATGCGGGCGTTGGCGGCGTAGACGACCGTCCACATCGGAGGCCCGGTGCCGATCGCGGCCAGGGTGTCCTGGAGGGTGCTGGAGGCCGGGCCGGGGACCGGATCGAAGCCCGCGTCCCGGCAGGCGGCCAGGACCAGGTCGACCAGCGCGGGGTGGTTGCGGCGCTCGGTGAGCCGCAACGGGAGGGCGGCCAGGTCGGCAAGGCCGATCTCGGACCGGTCGGCCAGCGGGTGCCGCGCGGGCAGGGCGACCAGCAGGGGCTCCGGGTCGACGGGCAGGAAGCGCAGGGCCGGGCTCCGGTCGGGCACGGCACCGCGGACGAAGGCGGCGTCGAGGTGCCCGTCGGCCAGCCGGTCCAGGCGTTCGCCGACCGGCAGGGAGTGCAACTCGACCCGGACGGCGGGGGCGTGGCGCTGGTACGCGTCGAGGATGCGGTCGAGGCGCTCGCCGAGACCGGTGATGGTGCCGAGCCGCAGCACCCCCGGTGTGGCCAGACCGGGCGCGGCCAGGCCGGCCACGGCGGCCTTGGCAGCCTGTTCGGCGGTGAGCACCTGGCGGGCGGCGGGCAGGAACAGCTCGCCGGCCCTGGTCAGCCGGACGTACCGGGGCGAGCGGTCGAACAGCTCGACCTTCAGCTCGCGTTCCAGCCGCCTGATCTGCTGGCTGACGGCCGGCTGGCCGAGCAGCAGCCGCTCGGCGGCCCGGCCGAAGTGGAGTTCCTCCGCGACGGCGACGAAACAGTGCAGTTGGCGCAGCTCCATGCGGATCCCCCCCGGTCGGCCCGGGTCCCATTGTCGCGGAGACTGCGTGGCCGCAGGGCAGCAGGGCGGCAGGGCAGCGCTCGTCGGGCGGCGTGGGTGGCACGGGCCGGGGTCGGGTACGGCGGCGCCCCCACCGGTGGGGGCGGTGGGGGCGGTGCCGGGACAGTCGGTCGGGTCGGCCGGGTCAGGCCGCCTTCACTGCGGAGATGTCCAGGGTGAGCTTGACCTTCTCGCCGATCAGCACGCCGCCGGTCTCCAGGGCCGCGTTGTAGGTCAGGCCCCAGCTGGTGCGGTCCACGGTGGTGCCGCCCTCGAAGCCGACCCGGTCGGCGCCGTACACGTCGGTCGCGGAGCCGGTGAAGTCGAGGTCCAGCACGACCTGGCGGGTGGTGTCCTTGATGGTCAGGTCACCGTGCATCCGGTAGGTGTCGGAGTCGATCCGCTCGGCGGTGGTGGACTTGAAGGTGATCTCGGGGTACGTCTCGGCGGCGAAGAAGTCGCCGGTGCGCAGGTGCTCGTCGCGCTGGGCCTGGTTGGTGTTGACCGAGGCGACCTTGATGACCAGCTCGGCGGTCGAGTTGGCCGGGTTGGCGCCGTCGAGGTGGAGCTTGCCCTCGTACTCGGTGAACTCGCCGCGGACGTTGGTCACCATCGCGTGGCGGACGGCGAAGCCGATCCGGCTGTGGGTCTGGTCGATGGTGTAGTCGCCGGTCAGGTGAGCCAGGTCCGGGCCGGTGGTGGCCTCGGCGACGGCGACGGCGGTGTCGTTCTTGCGGCTGAAGATGCCCATGGTGGGTGCTCCTCGGGTCGGAAGCCGATTGTTGAGGCTTCAACTTGTCGATGGCTCCACCATAGACCCGTTTCGTTCAATGTTCAACCACCAGTTTCGGCCGACGTGCCGCCGCCGCGTCATTCAGGCGCGGGGTGGGCAGGGGGCGCGGCCCGGTCGAGGCCGCCCTTCGCCGCCCTGCGGCCCTGCCGACCCGCCCTTGCTCAGGCCGCGCCGGTCTCGTCGACCAGCTCGAACGCCGTCTTCCCGTCCAGCGTCTCGCGGATGATGTCGGCGTGGCCGGCATGCCGGGCGCCCTCCTGGATCAGGTGCAGCAGCACCCAGCGGGCCGTCCGGCGGCTGTTCGGCGGGAACCAGGGAGCGGTCGGCAGCGGGAAGTCCACCGCCAGGTCGGGCAGCTCCCGGATGATCTTCTCGGTCTCGGTCGCGACCTGCTCGTAGGTGTCCAGCCAGGCCGCCAGCGTCTCGCCCTCGGCCAGCCGGTACTCCTCCGCCCAGTCGTTCTCGTCCGGGGTGGCGTGCACCCCGCCGCCCTGCAGGTTGTCGACGATCCAGAACCGCTCGCACCGGGCCGCGTGCTTGATCAGCACGGTGAGGGAGAGTGCGCTCACGGTCGGGGTGCTCGCGGCCTGCTCCTCGGTCAGCCCGTGCACCGCGCGGCGCAGACCGCCGCGCTGGGCGGCCAGGAAGGACAGCAGGGCCTCGCGCTCGTCGGTCTCCGCGTTCACCAGGGTGGGCATGTCGGTCGCCTCTCGTCGGCTGCGTCGTCGCCGGACGCCCCTGCGGGTCCCGGCTCTCGGTGTCACCGACGTTATCGGCGGATGCGGACAGCTTCGGTCCTCTTCTCCGCCCGTACCGCCCCGACCGCCCCGCCTGCCTCTACCGCCTCACTCCGTCCCCGCGTCCGCTGCCGTCCCCGCGTCCGGCCGCTGCCCCCGCAGGGCGGCCGGACCGGGCCCGTCCCGCTCCGCGCCACCGGGCTAGGGTGAAAACCGACCGGCGGCCGGCAGCGGCCACCGCGCGTACGGAAGGCACGCCGCATGTACGCCCTGCACGCACTCTGGCGCAGCGACGGCCGCCTCGCCCTGTGGGCCGAGGACGCACGGGCCTTCCGCTCCGTCCGGGTCGAACCGGGCAGCCGCGCCCACCCGTACGCCTGCTCCGCCGCCGCCGTGGCCGAGCTGCTCGCCGGCATCGGACCCGCGCTCGGCTGGCTGGCCGAACAGGGCGCCGAACGCTGGACCGGCCTCCACCTCCCCACGCTCGGCGGACGGCCCGCACCCTCCCCCGACCTGCCCGTCGGCGCCACCACCGGCGGGGTCGCCCTCGCCGTCTGGCGGGTCCCCAGCCTGGTGTTCGAGCCCGCCGAGGCGGCCCAGCTGCTCGGCGGCCTGGACGACCCCCGCTGGGCCGGAGCCACCGCCGACCTCCCGGGCACCGGACCGGTCGAGGTCGCGTACGGCGCCTCGCTGCGCTGGCTGACCGCCGTCCACGACCTCGCCTGGCGGCTGCTCGGCCGGGGACGGGTGCTGCCCGTGATGAGCACGGAGGACGGCGTCCCGTACGCCCGCTGGCAGGCCGCTCCGGACCGGCCGGGCCGCGCGGAGGCGGACGCCCTCGCGGCCGGCTGCCCGCCGGTCTGCCGCGCGGAGGACGTCCCCGGCGCGCAGCCCACCGGCCGGGCCCTGGTCGCCACCCTGCTCGACACCCTCACCGACCAGGAGGCCAGGGCCGCCCTGGCCGCCACCACACCCGACCCGGTCCCCGCCGACCACCCCACCGAGCAGTGGCTGGCCGCACTCGCCACCGCCGACGGCCGGCTCCCTGGCCCGCCGCCCGGCCTGCCCGAACGCCTCGCCGCCTGGTACGACGACCGCCCCGAACGGCGGCCACTACGCCTGTGCCTGCGGCTGACCGAGCCGCTCGGCCCTTCCGACGGCGACCCCGACGGCCTGCCCGCCGTCGACGACTGGCGGCTCGACTTCCTGCTCCGGCCCACCGAACGCCCCTCGCTGCTGGTCACCGCCGCCGACCTATGGGCCGGCGGCCCGGCCGCCGCCGCGCTCACCCACGCACTCGCCAGCACCCCCGGTCCGGCCGCGGAGGGCGGCCCGGGGCCTGGTGGCAACCCCGACCCCGGCGGCAACCCCGACCCCGACGGCAACCCCGACCCCGACGGCAACCCCGACCCCGCCCG
>NZ_JAIZ01000055.1 GCF_000710465.2 Kitasatospora sp. MBT63
ACAAGGAGCAGCTCGCCCTGGACGACGGGAGCACGGTGGAAGTCAGCCTCGGCCTGTTCATCACCAACACCCGCTTGCGGCGGGCTAGCATCCCCACCGCCCGCGCCGAACGCCTCACCGAACTCGGCATGCGCTGGGCGTAGGCCGAGTCGATGGGATGCAACGCGGCCGCCGCAACGCACGCCCCGGACGGGTGCAGCGGTAGCGGGACCACACCGCAGGGGCCAGCCGTCGGCGCCCGTGTACTGACCGGCCGCGGGTAGATGCTCTGAACTCGGCCGCGGGCTGGGATCCCCACCCTCCGTAGAGATCCGCTGGGGCGAGAATTCGATCAAGTGCACCTGATGGTCTTCGAAATGGCGGAAGATGGAGGCGTGGATTACGACCTCAGCCCGTTGGGCACCCGCGAGTTCGAGCATCTGAGCCAAAGTCTGGCGAAGTGTGTCCTGGGGCCCGGTGTGAGCGTGTTCGGAGACGGCAAGGACGGTGGTAGGGAGGCCACCTTTCACGGCCCCGTGACCTTCCCACACGAAGGGCAGACCTGGGACGGCTACGGGGTCGTCCAGGCCAAGTTCCGCCAGCGAGAGAACCAGCGCGTACCCGACACCCTCTGGATGGAACGCTCCGTCACGGAGGAACTGCAAAAGTGGGTCGAGCCTGCCACGAAACGAGGCGAGCTGCCCGAGTTCATGCTGTTCACCACCAACGTGGTCTTGTCTCCCGTACCTGAAACCGGAGGCATCGACCGGGTCAACGCGCACATCGCGAACGAGAGCAAGCGCCTCAAGATCCCGCTCAAAGGCTGGGCAGTCTGGCACCTCGACGAGATCTGCCGCTACCTCGACATGTACTCGGATGTCCGTCGCGCGTACGCCGGCTTCATCACCCCTGGCGATGTCCTCAGCCGACTACTCGATGTACTGCCGGATGCCGTAGCCGAGACCGCGGACATGATTCGGATTCATGCCGGCATGGAACTGGTGGCTGACCAATGGGTGCGCCTAGGCCAAGCAGGAGCAGAGGCCAGCGGAAGAATCGGCCTGGGACCAGTGGCTGTCGACCTGGAGGCCCTTGCCAACCCTCTGGAGCCGGAGATCGTCCACGCTGGCGCATACGCGATCGCACGTGGCGACAGCATCATGCGCCCCACCCTGCAGACTGCGGAGGACCCCCGGCACATTCTGATCATCGGCGGGCCGGGGCAAGGGAAGAGCACCCTGGGGCAGTTGATCTGCCAGGCGTATCGTGTGGCCCTCCTCGACGAGGAGGGCGAGCACATGCTGACCGCCGAGGTGCGCGAAGTACTGCGGTCTCTTCGCGGGGATCTAGCCGAGATCTCTTTTCCCGTACCGCGGGCGCGGCGGTGGCCGCTGCGGATCGCTCTGCATGACTACGCGAACGCGGTCTTGGGAGGAGAAGAGCTCAGCCTCCTGCACTTCCTCGCCCAGAAAGTCGGCAATCGCGCTCCCGGAGTCAAGGCTTCGACACTCTCCCGGTGGCTGCGCACCTGGCCGTCGATCATCGTGCTGGACGGTCTTGACGAGGTCGCCTCGCCCCACACGCGGGACCTCGTCATGACCCGGATCTCCGAGTTCCTGCTGCAGGCCCGGGGGCTCGACGCCGACATTTTCGTCGTAGGCACCACCCGCCCTCAGGGCTACAAGGGGGAATTCCACCACGGTGACTACGAGCCCGTGGTGCTGGCCGAGATGTCCATGGACGACGCCCTGCACTACGCAGGAAGACTCGCCAAAGCACGACACCATGACGACCCTGACATGCGTGAACAGGTTGGCAAGCGCATCGTCGCGGCATCACAGGAGACCGCGACAGCCCGGCTGATGCGTTCTCCCCTGCAAGTGACGATCATGTCGCTGCTTGTTGAGAAGCACGCCAGGATGCCTCAGAACCGCTTCGAACTCTTCGACGCCTACTACAACACGATCTATGAACGAGAGATCGGGAAGCCGAACGAGACAGGCCGGCTACTCGCCGAGAACCGCCAACACGTCGACTGGCTGCACCAGCATGTCGGCATCCTCCTCCAGACCCGGGCAGCACAGAATGGCCAGCGGGACTCCATCATGCGTAAAGAGGAGCTGGAGCAGCGCCTGCACGAGCGTCTCCTTGAGGAGATCGATGACCTCAAGCTGGCAACGACGCTCGGCGCGAAGCTGATCAACGCCGCCACCGACCGCCTCGTCCTCCTGGTGGCTCCCGACCTTGGGTACATCGGCTTCGAGGTCCGAAGTCTGCAGGAGTACTCCGCAGCCCGTGCCCTCATCTCGGGGCCGGATCACGAGATCATCCCCCGTCTGGAAACCCTCGCGCGGCATCCCTCGTGGCGGAACGCCTGGCTTCTGGCAGCCGCAGGTATCTTCACGAAGCACTCTCACCTGCGTGCCGATCTCGTCAGCGCTCTCCGGACTGTTGACGCGGACGACGAGGTGGCGATGCTGCTTCTGCCAGGTGCCCATCTGGCGCTCAGCCTCCTCGACGAAGACCTGGCGCGCCAGCACCCCCGTTACCAGAACCTTCTCGTCCAGCACGCTGCCGAGCTGATCAGTCAGCAGCCCGGTGAGGCGCATGCGGTTTCTAACATCCTGATCCATGCGGCCACTCGCCATGATCAGGCCCGTGCCCATCTGGAACGTGCCGCGAAAGCGGCTGCCGACAGCCGAGGCAGACGCCTGATGAACGCCTGCCAGGTCCTCGCTCGATGGGCAAGAACGCAAGGCCCTCTGGGGCTGTTCTCGCGTCAGCTTCTCGACAGGACTGTGCGCCGCATGACGCCTCCGGAGCGGGCGGCCGCAAGACTCTTCTCTGCTGAGACGACATGGGCGCTACCGTTGCCCGATCTCCTGACGTACAGCCCTACCACCGAGCGTAGGTCCAACCTCGCCTCCTTCATTACTGCCAGCGTGGCGAATCCAGAGGTTGAGTGCTTCGTCGACTCGCTCCGCCGCCACCCTGTCTACCTGCAGGACATAGATGGGTTCTTGGTTGCCTACGTCGATCCGAATCGCCCTTTGGAAGCGACACCGTTCGACGACCCGGTCTCAACCTCTCAGGCGCAGCAAGCCTGCGTGACGACCATCGAGGCACAGGACGAGACGGGCTGGCAGATCGCTATGGCTTTCACTGGCCTCCTGGAACAGCTTCTGTACGAAACCGCTCCCGAACCCAGGATCCACGGGATCATCTGAAGCCGCTGCGCCTGAGAGCGCGTACCCGTTGCCCGGGCCGTGCACTGGGCGCGGTCGCAGTCGGCGCTGTCGGCCGGGTCGGGTAGGTTGGCGCAGCACTGAGAAAGCCGATGGCGGCGTCCGGACGGTGCGCAGCATCGTCCGGACGCCGTCTGGCGTTTCGGCTGCGGGGGGCGTTGGCCTCGCCGGTGCGCGGGTCTGTCAGAGTCGGCGCAGGACCGCGACGACCTTGCCCAGGATGGTCGCCGTGGCGCCCGGGATGGGCTCGTAGGTGGGGTTGTGCGGCATGAGCCAGATCTTGCCGTTCTCGCGCTTGAGGCGCTTGACGGTGGCCTCGCCGTCGATCATCGCGGCGACGATGTCGCCGTTCTCCGCGTCGGGCTGGCTGCGGACGGTGACCCAGTCGCCGTCGCAGATGGCGGCTCCGGTCATCGAGTCGCCGCGGACTTCCAGGGCGAAGAGCTGGCCGTTGCCGACGAGCCGGCGGGGCAGGGTGAGCTGGTCCTCGATGTGCTGTTCGGCGAGGATCGGTCCGCCGGCGGCGATCCGGCCGACCAGGGGGACGGTCGCGTGGTCCGGCTCCGGCGGGGTGGTGGTGCCGAGGTCGTCGTCGCGCAGGCAGTAGGCGCGGGGGCGGTGCGGGTCGCGGTACAGGAATCCCTTGGATTCGAGCGCGATGAGTTGGTGGGAGACCGATGAGGTGCTGGACAGGCCTGCGGCTTCGCCGATCTCGCGCATGCTCGGCGGGTAGCCGCGGTTCCGGACCGATTCCTTGATCACGTCGATGACCTTGCGCTGGCGTATGGTCAGGCCGTCGTTGCCGACCTTGACGCCCTTGGGCCGGCCGCCGCGCCGGGAGGTGGTGGTGTCGGCCATGGTGCCTGCTTCCTGGGTCGTTCGGGAGTCGACTGTATCGCGCGGTCTGCGGGTCCGTCACCGGCTTTGGGGGTGTTGACCTGCGGGAACCTGGGTCGTCTGGTGGTGTTCCCGGTGTCATCGGAAGTCGCGGCTGCGGGCGCCGGGGGCGAGGGTGAGCGGGGTGAGGCGGGTGGCGACCAGGTTGATCGCGCCGTCGCGGCGCTCAGCGGTGCCGTGGACGAGCAGGCCCGCGTTCTGGAGGGCGGTGCGGCGGTGGCGTTGCCAGACGTGCGGCTGGCAGATGATGTTGACGAGGCCGGTCTCGTCCTCGAGGGAGATGAACAGGACGCCGCCGGCCGTGGGCGGGCGCTGGCGGTGGGTGACCAGGCCGCCGACCGCGACCAGGGTTCCGGGGGTGGCGTCGGCTTTGAAGTCGGCGGCGGTCAGGGCGCCGCAGCGCTCGAGGTGTGCGCGGGCGTGCTGGACGGGGTGGCCGGTGGCGGAGGCGCCGGTGGCCCACAGATCGGCGATGGTCTCCTCGATCGCGGTCATCTCCGGCAGGTCCGGGGCGGTGAGCGCCGGGGCGGTGCCCGGCAGCATGCCGTCGGTGGTGCGGGCGAGCAGGCCGGCGGACCACAGGGCCTGGCGGCGGGTCAGGCCCAGGCTTGCGAACGCCCCGGCGGTGGCGAGTGCTTCGAGGGCGGTGGCGGGCAGCGCGGTGCGGCGGGCGAAGTCCTCCAGGTCGGTGTACGGGCGGCCGGCGGCGATGGTGTCGGCCTGGTCGTCGCCGAGGCCGCGGACCGCGCCCAGGCCGAGCCGGATCGCCGGCCTCCCCGGCACCGCCCGCTCCGAGCTGCCGCCCTCGCCGGCTGTGGGCGCCGGTTCGAGGGTGGGGGCGCCGGAGCTGTGGTTGATGTCGGCCGGCAGCACGGTGACGCCGTGGCGGCGGGCGTCGGCGATCAGGGTGAGCGGCGAGTAGAAGCCCATCGGCTGGTTGGCCAGCAGTGCGCAGGTGTACGCCTCCGGGTAGTGGTGCCTCAACCAGGCGGACGCGTACACCAGCAGGGCGAAGGAGGCGGCGTGCGACTCCGGGAAGCCGTAGCTGGAGAACGCGTCGATCTTGGTGTAGACGTCCTCGGCGACCTCGGGCGGGATGCCGCGCTCGGCCATGCCGGCCAGCAGGCGCTCGCGCAGCTCGGCGACCCGCTCGTGGGACCGCTTGGAGCCCATCGCCTGACGCAGCTTGTCGGCCTCGGTGGGGGTGAAGCCGGCGCAGTCGATGGCGAGCTGCATCATCTGCTCCTGGAACAGCGGGACGCCGAGGGTCTTCTTCAGGGCGCGTTCCATCAGCGGGTGCGCGATGGTGGGCGGTTCGTGGCCGTTGCGGCGGCGGATGTAGGGATGGACGGAGCCGCCCTGGATCGGCCCGGGGCGAATGAGGGCGACCTGCACGACCAGGTCGTAGAACGTCCGGGGGCGCATGCGGGGCAGGGCGGAGGCCTGCGCTCTCGACTCGACCTGGAAGACGCCGATGCTGTCGGCACGGCAGAGCATGTCGTAGACGGCCGGGTCGTCCGGGGGGATGGTGGCGAGGTCGTAGCGGATGCCGTGGTGGCGGGCGATCAGGTCGCAGGTGTCGTGCAGTGCGGCGAGCATGCCCAGACCGAGGAGGTCGATCTTGACCAGGCCTGCTTCCGCGCAGCTGTCCTTGTCCCACTGGAGGACGCTGCGGCCGGGCATGGTGGCCCACTCGGTGGGGCAGGTCTCCGCGATCGGTTCCCGGGTGAGGACCATGCCGCCGGAGTGGATGCCGAGGTGCCGCGGGAGTCCGCGCAGGCCTGCGGCGAGTTCCCGCACGTCGGCGGGCACCGGTGCCTCGGGCGGCGGCATGTCGTGCCAGCCGGTCTCCTTGCTGAACCGGTCGAGGTCGCCGGTGGCGTAGCCGAGTGCGCGGGCGGCGTCGCGGACGGCGAGGCGGGGTTGGTAGGTGATGACGTTGGCGACCTGGGCGGCGTGGTCGCGTCCGTAGGTGTCGTAGACGTACTGGATGACCTCCTCGCGGCGGCGGTGTTCGATGTCCAGGTCGATGTCCGGCGGGCCGTCCCGCTCCGGGGAGAGGAAGCGTTCGAACAGCAGGCCGTAGTGGATCGGGTCCACGGAGGTGATGCCGAGGGCGTAGCAGACGGCGGAGTTGGCCGCGGAGCCGCGGCCCTGGCACCAGATGTCCTGCTCGCGGCAGAAGTCGACGATGTCGTGGACGATGAGGAAGTAGCCGGCCATGCCGAGCTGCTCGATGACGTCGAGTTCGTAGCTGATCTGCTCGTGGGCGCGGCGGTTGCCGGGGGCGAAGCGGGTGGCGGCCGCGCGGTGGGTGAGCTCGCGAAGCCAGCTGGCCTCGGTGTGGCCGGCCGGTACGGGGAAGCCGGGCAGCTGGGGGGCGAGGTCGCGGAAGTCGAACGCGCAGGCCCGGCCCAGGTCGACGGTGGCCTGCTGGGCGCCCGGCCAGGGGGCGAGGCGGGCGGCCATCTCGGCCGGTGAGCGCAGGTGCGCGGTGCCGGCCGCCGACAGGTACGGCTCGGCATCCGCCAGCGATCGGTTCTGGCGCAGCGCGGCGAGGGCCTGGGCGAGGCGGGCCTGGGCCGGGCCGGCGTGGTGGGCGGCCGTGCTGGCCACCAGGGTCACGCCGACCTTGTCCGCGAGGGTGGCGAGGGCGTCGTTGCGTTCGTCGTCGCCGGGCAGCTGGTGGTCGGTCAGCTCGACGAAGACGTTGCCGTGGCCGTAGCGGTCGGCGAGGGCGCGCAGTTCGCGGTCGGCGCCGGCTTCGCCTTCGCTGTCCAGCGCTCGGCGGACGGCGCCCTTGCGGCAGCCGGTCAGAATCGCCCAGTGCCCGCCGTGGGTGTCGGCGAGGCGGTCGCGGTCGTAGCGGGGGCGGCGCTTGCCCTGGCCTGCGAGGTGGGCGTCACCGATGGCCTTGGCCAGGCGGCGGTAGCCCTCGGGGCCGCGGGCGAGGATCAGGAGGTGCTCGCCGTCCTGGTCGGCGGTGCCGGTCGGGGCGAGGTCGGCGTCCAGGGTCAGTTCGGCACCGAACACCGTGGCGATGCCGGCACGGCGGGCCTCGGCGGCGAACACCGCGGCCGCGTACAGGCCGTCGTGGTCGGTGACGGCGAGGGTCCCGATCCCCAGCCGCGCTGCCTCGGTGACGAGTTCGGCGGGGTCGCTGGCGCCGTCGAGGAAGCTGAAGCTGGTGTGGACGTGCAGCTCGGCCCAGCCCGGACCGGCCCCCGCCCGGCGGACCGGCGGCGGGGCCGGTTCCCGGCGCGGCGCGGGGCCGAGGAACGGCACCACCGTCCGGTCGCCGTCGTCGGCGGGCCGGCCGCCGGTCATGCGCCGGTGCAGCTCCCGCCACGGGAGCGAGTGGTGGCTGTTGAACTCCATCGTGCGTCCTGACGGTGGTGTGCGGCCCGTCCGGCCGGGTCTCCGATGGCGCGGGGCGGGGCGCGCGGTGGTTCGGTCTCTTGGGGCTTGGGCCTGGGGCGGGGGCGGGTTAGGTGTCGTAGTCGCCTTCGAGGTGCCAGCGGCCGCCGATGACGGCGAGCAGTAAGGCACGGCCGTCGTCGGCGGTCACCTGCATCCGGGCGGTGCGCCGGGCCTCCCCCGGGTCCCACCAGCGCTCGTGCTCCGGCCACGGACCGGCCCAGCCGGCCACCCGCACCACGTCCTCCGGCCCCAGCAGCAGGCGAGCCGGGGCGCGGACGAGTTCGGCCCGCGCGGTGACCTGCACCTCCAAGCCGTCGGCGTCCAGCAGCCTCACCGGCCACGGGGCGGCGGGCACGTGCGTGGGGGACGGCGCGGGCAGCCGGCCGGGCCAGGGCCCGTCCGCCCGGCGCTCCTGGTGCGCGTCACCCCACGGGGTGCGCACCACCCGGTCGCCCGGCGCGCGGCCGCCGGCCAGCTCCACGGTGACCGGCGCCGCGTGCCCGAGGATCGCCTGCACCCGGGCCACCGCGCGCTCCGCCCGCGCGGTCGCCTCCTGGTCCCCGTCCTCGAGGGACAGCTGACGGCCCGGATCGCGGACCAGCCCGTCCGGCACCAGGCGCAGCGCCACCACTCCGCCGGCCGTCTCGTCGAACAGCGCGCGTTGTTGCCAGGCCTGGAGTTGCCAGCGGACCCGTTCGGCGACCGCGCCGACGGACAGGACGCCTTCGTGGCGCCAGGCGCGGGAGGCGGTGGTGCCGTCGGCGCAGTCGATCTCGACCTCGACGCGCTCGCACGCCAGGCCGGCTGCGGCGAGGCCGGTGTGGAGGCGTTCGGCGAGGCCGCGGGCGGCGAACACGAGCGGCTCGGCGAGGGTGTAGGGCTCCTCGAAGCGGTCCTCGACGGACAGGTCGAGGCCCGGCGGGCGGGCGACGACCGGGCGGGCCTGCAGTCCGCGGGCGACGCGGTGGGCAGCGGTGCCGGCGGCGCCGAACCGGTCGGCCACCGAGGCGGCGGGCAGCGCGGCGAGCTGTCCGAGCGTCAGCAGGCCGAGCCGGCCCAGCAGGTCGGCCAGTTTCCCGTCGGTGAGCTCGGCCACCGGGACCGGGGCCAGGAACCGGGCGCTGTCCCCCGCCGGGACGATCCGTCCCGCGCGGGCGGCGAGCTGCGCGGCGAACAGGCCGTCCGCGATGCCGACCCGGCACGGGTGCCCGGTCGCCTCGACGGCGTCGATGACCCGCTCGGCCAAAGGCTCCTCGCCGCCGTGGAAGCGCGCGGCGCCGGCGGCCGGCAGCGCGAGCAGGCCCGGGCGCAGGATCTCCAGGTGCGCGGCGAGCGCACCGACCGCGTCCGCGACCGCCTCGAACGACTTCGCCTCGTCGTCGGCGCTGCGCTCGAACACCTCGAGGTCCGCGACCAGGGCCTGGGCCGAGCGGAGCTTGTGTGCGCGCCGCACGCCGGCCGCCCGCGCCCCGCCTGACGCGGCGAGGATCCGGCCGCGCTCGACCACGACGGCCAGCCGGTCGGGTTCCGGCTCGGCGCCGAGGGCGGCGACCACCGGCCAGTCCGGGACCCAGCAGGCAAGCACCCTCAGGGTGGCCTCCGGGGCGGGCATCTCAGACCACCACCAGCGAACCGTGCCGCTCGCCGGCGGACACCGCCGACGGCTGCTGCTCGATCTTGCGGACCGCGCCCTGCGCGTCCGGCAGCCACAGCCCCACCCGCAGCTCACGTGCCGCCGCGCCCCGGCCGCCGGCCACCACCGTCACCCGCCGCGCCCGCAACCGCCCGCGGCCCTGACCGACGCCTTCCCAGAACCGTGCCTCCACCCGAAGCCGCACCCGGGCACCGGGCCACGACCCGGCCACCACCACCGCGCACCCGCTGCGCCGCGCCACAGTGGCGAGGCGTTCGGCCAGCGGCCCGGTCGGCGGCCCGCCGCGCAGCAGCAGGAGACCGAAGCCGTCCGCGAGGGCGAGCGCGACCTCCGGCCACCGCTCCCGGGCTGCCTCGACGACGACCAGACGGCCCAGATCGACGCCGAGCTCCGCCGCCGCGGCCAGACCGAGCCCGTCGAAGCCCACCGCGGCGCACCAGGTACCGGCCGACGTCGCGGCCACCGCCAGGGCGAGCAGCAACGCGGTCCCGCCGCCGGTCACCGACACCACCGCGCCCGGGCGCAGCCCGCCCTCGGGCAGGAGGCCCTGCAGGGCAGGCAGGACCGGCACCAGCGGCCCGGGCCGGGACAGCTGGAGCTGGGGTGCCAGCGCTGCGAGTGATGCCTCCACACCCCCAGAATCGAACATGTGAACGAAAAAGGGAAGCCGGGCCCCACTGTCCCGAAAATCGTTCACCCGTTCGATCTTCTTGCGTTACGGCAGGTGACGGCACTAGGGATGTTGATATGGTTCGGCGCGCCGCGCCCGCGGCACCCCCCGGGCCGGAGAGGAGCCGAGCACACCGTGGAGCCGCTCCGACGCACCTGGCACCCGCACTACCCGGTCGACCTCCCCACCCTGCTCTCGCCCCTGCGCCGCGGCGCAGGGGACCCCACAATCCGGATGGAGAGCGCCGACGCCGCCTGGCGCGCCTGCCGCACCCCGGCCGGCGACGCCACAATCCGCATCACCACCCGCCCCGCCGACGGCACCGTCCACGCGGAATCCTGGGGCCCGGGCGCAGCCTGGCTCCTCGACCGGCTACCCGCCTTGCTCGGTGCGGACGACGACCCCGACGGGCTCGTCCTGCCGCCCGGGCGCCTGCGGGACGTCCAGCGCACCAATCCGGGCCTGCGACTGGGTGCCACCGGCCTCGTCATGGAGAGCCTGGTCTGCGCGGTCCTCGAGCAGAAGGTCACCGTGACCGAGGCGCACCGGGCCTGGCGATACCTGGTCCGCCGGCACGGTGCCCCGGCGCCCGGGCCCGGCGCGGAAGCCGGGCTGATGGTGCCGCCGTCCGCCCGCGAGTGGGCGCGGGTGCCGAGCTGGGAGTGGCACCGCGCCGGGGTCGACGCGAAACGCACCGAAACGATCCTGCGGGCCGTGCGGCTCGCCCCCCGCCTGGAGGAAGCGTCCGCCATGACCGGCACCGACGCCGCCGCCCGGCTCACCCACGTCCCCGGGATCGGACCGTGGACGGCGGCCGAGACGCTCCAGCGCTCCAACGGCGACCCCGACGCCGTCTCGGTCGGGGACCTTCACCTGCCGAACACGGTCGGCTGGGCGCTGGCCGGGAAGGTGCGTAGCACGGACGAGGAGATGCTGGAGCTGCTGGCCCCGTTCGCGGGGCACCGGCACCGGGTCTGCCGCCTGATCCGCGCACTCGGCCTGCGGGCCCCGCGATTCGGCCCACGGCTCGCACCCAGCGATCACCGCCGCCGCTGATCCCTTGAGACCTGCAATACCGCGGCCTGCTCGGTGGCACCTCGGACAGGGGTGCCGGAGGATCGGTTCAGCAGCACCTGCGGGGCAGGAAGGTGGTGTCGTGGCCGGGGCCGAGGACGATGCCGAGGGAGAGCTCTACGCGCTGCCGGTGGGCGAGTTCACCGCGGCCCGGGACCGCGCCGCCGCCCGGGCGCGGCAGGGCGGCGACCGGGAGCGGGCCACACGGATCCGGAAACTGCGCAGACCCACCGCGGCCGCACATGCCGTGAACCTTCTCGCCAGGAACCACCCCGGCGAGCTGACCGACCTCCTCGACCTCGGACAGGCCCTGCGGACGGCGCAGCAGGACGGTGACGGCAAGGTGCTGCGCGAGCTGTCGGCGCGCCGGCACCGCGCGGTGACCGCTCTCACTGCCGTGGCCGTCCGGGACGCGGCCGGCCGCGGCGAGCGCCTGGGCGAGGCGCAGCAGCGTGAGGTGGAGCAGACGCTGCGGGCGGCGACGGCTGGCGAGGAGGAAGCCGGGTTGGTCGCGGCGGGCCGACTCGGCTCCGCTCTGGATGAGTCGCCCTCCGGTCTCCTGGCCGCGCCCACCACTGGCTCCCACGGGGGAGCAGCCGGTTCCGATGCTCCGGCCCCGGTCGGCGCGGACCCATCGGCCGGGGCCGGGGACCGTCGCGGTGGCCACAGGACTGCTGCGGCTGCCGCAGACCGCGGCGCGACGGCCGCTGCGCAGCAGCGCGCCCGCCGGGCCGCGGCCCGGGCAGCACTCGAACAGGCGACGGGCGCGTACGAGGACGCGCAGGCCGTGGTCGACGCGCTCGCCCGGCGCCACGACGAACTCGCCGACCGGCGCGAGCACGAGGAACGGGCGGTCGAGGAGGCCCGGCAGGCGCTGCGGGCCGCCGAGGACGCGCTTCGCGCCACCCGGCGGTCCGAGGATGGGGGGTTCAAAATTTCGAAATTTTGTCGACCTTCAACAAATCCCGACGCTGCTGGCGTCGGTTGATATTGGCAACCAATGCCCCCACCTGGAGAAACGTGCCGTTTCGTGGCTGTACTAATTACTGAACGCCCATGGCGACAAACGGGAGATACCCAGCAATGTCGACCTGCAGACCTGACGGCTAGAGGACCTCTACGGTGTACTCCAGCGCACCGAAGTGCTCACACACCCCGCGGCCTTCACCGCGGGGCCGCTATCTCCCGCACACGGAGGCCTTATGCTTCTCGGTCACAGCTGGCTTTGCCAGATAGCCGCCGCGGTTCTTGCCGCCGCCGCCGGAGCTGCAGTCAATGCGGCATTCACTCATCCCGATTCGCCGTCCCCGGCCACGGTACAGACGTGCTTTCTTCAGAGCGGTCCACCCCGCGACGCGATGCCGCCTGGCGACCTCGGCGGGGCTACGTGAGTAGTGATTCCGAAAATCGCGTGCCTCCTTGTGTCGCAGAGCCCTAGGCTGCGGGAATTCGGTCCCGGACCGACCGACCGGGGCCGTGGGACCTGGCTCATCCTGGCTCCGGGACCGCGTCCAGGAGCTGAGCGCCGTTGTTGCGGACGTTGTCGACCGCCGCGCCGACGGCGCTGGAGGTGAGGTCGCCGCCTGCCGTGGCGGCACTCTGCCGGGCGTCGGCGGCGCCCGGATCCGCGAGCGGCTGAGCGGCGCACCCCGACGGCGCAGCAGGCCGTGCCGATGGTTGCTGGTCCGACCAGGCTGAGGGGGACTCCTGGTTCTGCGGCTGCTGCGTGTTCGCTTCGTGGCCGGCCCCAGGTGCACAGTGAATGGTGGATGGAGAAGGGGGCCGTGATGGCCAGGCCGGTGTGGACGGGTGTGCTGACGTTCGGGTTGGTGACGGTCCCGGTGGCGCTGTACACCGCGACCGACAGCCACACCGTGCGGTTCCATCAGTTGGAGCGCGGGACCTCGGACCGGGTGCGCAACAAGCGGGTCAACGAGCGCACCGGCAAGGAGGTGGAGTTCGGCGACATCGTCAAGGGCTTCGAGATGGCCGCGGGCGAGTACGTGGTCGTCGAGCCGGACGAGCTGGAGCAGATCTCCCCCGGCCGCTCGCGGACCATCGACGTGTCCGGGTTCGTCGACCTGTCCGAGGTGGATCCGATCTACTTCGACAAGACGTACTTCCTCGGCCCGAAGGGCAAGGAGTACGCGAAGATCTACGGCCTGCTCACCGCGGCGCTGGCCAGGAGCGACCGGGCGGGGCTGGCGATGTTCGCGATGCGCGGCAAGGAGTACCTCACCGCGGTCCGGGCCGAGAACGGCCTGCTGGAGCTGCACACCATGCACTTCGCGGACGAGGTGCGCGACCCGCGCCGGGAGGTCGACAACCTGCCCGGCGAAGACTCGGGGTACAGCAGCCAGGAGCTCAGCACCGCGGAGCAGCTGATCGACATGCTCGCGGTCGACTGGAACCCCGAGGACTACCACGACACGTTCGAGGAGCAGGTCAGGAAGCTGATCGAGGACAAGGCGGCCGGCCGGGAGATCGCCGTCTCCCAGGGGCCGCAGGCGGAGGCCACCAACGTCGTCGACCTCATGGACGTCCTCAAGCGCAGCCTGGAGACCGCCCACGGCGGCACCAAGGCCGCAGCCGACAAGGCTGAGCCGGCCGGCCCGGCACCGGGCGGCCGCCGCTCCCCCAAGGCGACGGGCGGCAAGAAGTCCACCTCCGCGCACCCGAAGGCCGGCGGGAAGAGCGAGCAGGGCAAGCCGACGAAGAAGCGGGTCACCACCGCCAAGGAGGACCTGTCCCAGCTCAGCAAGGCCGAGCTGTACAAGCGCGCCACCGGCTACGACATCGCGCACCGCTCCACCATGACCCGCGCCGAACTGGAGGACGCCGTCCGCAAAGCCGGCCGCGGCCGCCACCTGCGCTCCGCGTCCTGACCCCCCGGCCGACACAGCCCGGGACGGCACGTGAAAGCAGCAGCGGTGGCGCAGCAGTGGACGGGGCCCGTCATCCCGGAGGCGATGCTCGCCACGGCGGTCACCGCGCTGCCGGCGGACCCCTCGGGGTGGGCGTTCGAGGTGAAGTGGGACGGGGCCAGGATCGCGGTGGGTCTGGACGGGCGGGGCGGGGGGCGGCTGGTGACCCGCAACCGCCGGGAGGTCGCCGACCAGTATCCGGAGCTGGAGGTCCTCACCCGATTGTTGGACGGCCGTCGGCTCGTCCTCGACGGGGAGATCATCGCGCTCGATCCCGCCACCGGCCGCCCGTCCTTCCACCGCCTCCAGCAACGCCTGTCGCTGCGCCGGCCGCAGGCGATCCGCGCCGCGATGCGCACCGTCCCCGTCACCCTGGTGCTGTTCGACGTGCTCGCCGACGACGACCAGGACCTCACCGGCCAGTCCTACCTCCTGCGCCGCCGCCGTCTCGAACAGCTGCCGCTCGCCCACCCGCAGGTCATGGTCCCTCCCGCGTGGATCGGTGACGCCGACGCCGCGTTGCGTTTCACCGTGGACCACCAGCTGGAGGGCGTCATCGCCAAGGGCCTCGCCTCCCCCTACCGGCCCGGGCGCCGGGATCCCGCCCGGCAGAATCTGCGCCACATCGTGACCGCGGACCTGCTGATCGGCGGATGGATCCCTGCCGGACCGGGCCTGGCCGCGGTCAAGGCCGTACTCGTCGGCGAGCAGGCCGAGGACGGCCGGCTGCTGTATCGCGGCGCCGTCGGCACCGGCTTCACCCAGCGCGAGCGAGCCGATCTCGCCGGCCTCCTGCGGGACGGGACCGCCGCGGCCACCCCGTTCTCCGGGCCCGTCGACCGCGCCGACGGTGTCCGGTTCATCCGACCCGATCTCGCCTGCGAGATCGAATACCTCGGCCACACCCCCGCGGGCCACCTCCGCCACCCCGTCTGGCGAGGCCTGCGCGGCGCCCGGTCCTACTGACCCCGGCCCGCCCCGGCCACGGCCGGGGCGGGCACCGTACCGGGCGCCGCAGGGTTCAGGTCAGGTGGTCGGCGACGGTGACGGCGAACTCCTCCGGGGTCACGATGCGGATTCCGAGCTCCTCGGCCTTCCCGCGCTTCGAGCCCGCCTTCTCGCCCGCCACGAGCAGGGTGGTCTTCCTCGACACCGAGGAGGAGGCCTTGCCGCCGGCGCGCTCGATCAGTTCGTTGACCTCGTTGCGCGACAGCCCGTCCAGCGGGCTGCCCGCCATACTGCCGGTGACGACAACGATCTGACCACCAAGGGGACCCGCAGCGCCGCCGCCGTCCTCCACCAGGCCGGCGCCCGGAGAGGCCCTGTGGTGCTGACCGACAACGGCCCACCCGATTGTTGTTCGGTCCGCTCGGCGAACGACCGTGGTCGCTGTGCTCTCACCGTCCCCCACCAAAGCGACAATCCGGCGCATCCTGACCAGGCCTTTGTGTTAGGAAGGGTCAGTGCTCGCCTCAGTCATCGATCCGAGCAAGCTGTGCTCGTAGCCGCTCCGCGTCGGCCTCCGCCCTGCGAAGTCGGCGCTCCAAAGCATCGCGAGCGGGCGGTGCCGTGGGTTGTTCCGGCACCGTGCCGCGCGGAACAAGCCAGCCCACGGCCTGGTAGGCGATGATCGTGCGGGCGTGAACACATACCGAACAGCGCTGCTCCGGGCGTGGGCTCGGCCAGCCTGCCGCGATCATGCGGCGCATGTGCTGACCGTCGAGCGTGGCGAGGTATGCCAGGTCGGCTGCCGACGCCTGGTCGAACTCGTCGGCCATCTCCCTCACCCTGACGGGGTCCGCCACGCAGGGCCCGTGCTCGGGCTTCCAGCCGATGGACGGCGCCACAACCTCCGTGCTGTGCCCGCATTCCAGCTGGACGGTCCAGAACGCCTCGGTGCGAGGCTTGTCGTGGCGTAGCACGGCCCACACTTCGGTGGTGATCCATTCGGGCGGCTCCGTCGGATCAGGTGGAAAGGCGACTTCCCTTCGGTCCTTCCACTCGGTGATCTCACGGTAGGGGACGGGATCGGATTCGTCGTGCTTGCAGTACAGCTGGCCTGGGGGCAGGGGTTGGCCGTTCCATCCAGTACCCCATCGGCGTTCGTGCGGCGGGGTACGGTCGCCGTATGTCAGCAGCTCGGTGATGCAGCCGCAGCTCAGCTCGACCCGCCAGCGGTAGTGCCGGTCAGCGTCGGGGGCGAGGAACGGCCACAGTACGCTCGGAACATGGCTGCGCTGCTCGGCGTTCAGCTTCTCGTACTCGCGTAGGACATCCGTACGCCGCCTCGCCCGACCCGGAAGCCGCCGCTTCACGGCCGGTGGCCGCTCATCCATTGCGGAGTACGCCACGTCAAGTTCCTCTTGCCGAGCAGTGTGCCGTTGCACAAGCTAGGCCCCTGAGGACCGGCTCGGGACGAAAACGCTGTCCCGCTTCGCCCGGAAGACGGACACAGCAGCCAACCCGTTGCCACACTGCTGCGCCGGCGAGGACCCGGATGACCATCAAGGTGCCTCTGTCAACACCGCACACGGCCCGGGGTGGTCACCCGCTGCTCTCGACAGCGGGCTGCGGAACGTCCTGGCCGTCTACGACAAGGCGGCCGCGCCGTGGCACGAGGTCTTGGAGTCCTGGAAGCGGACGCCTTGGCGGAGGCCGCCGAGGAGAGGGCATTTGGCACCGACCCGACCGGCGCCGTCGACGAGCTTGCGCGGCATGCTCGGACAGCTGGCCGGCTGGCAGCGGCCAGAAGCAACCAGCCGGCGCCGGGCCCGCTTGGCGCTGCTGGAGGCCGCCGCCCGCCGACAGCACGGCACCCTGTCCGCCGGGGTGCCGGCCGACCGGCCGTGGTGAACATCACCGCCCGGCGCGCGGGACAATGGGGCGGGTGACCAGTACTCAGCCGCGCGGCCTGAACTCCCTGATCCCCACTGCCCGCACCCAGGCGACGCCCGGCGAGAAGGCCGCCGCCCAGCTTCTGCACCTGCGGTCGGCAACCGTCCCCGTGCCGGTCCTCGCCGCGGCCGCCGAGCTCATCGCCCCACAGCTGGAGGCCCCGGACCCGGCCACCCGCGAGGCCGCCGGCACCGTCCACGCCCGCCTGCTCGCCGCCATCGAGGACGCCGCAGCAGCCCGGTAGCCGGCTGCCCTCCGACAGGGACCTTGACCGATTGACAGGTGAGTGTGACCGGTCGGACTTGGTGGGCGTACGCGCCCGGCTGCTCGCCTGCGGGCAAGCCGGGCGCGGCACCGGTCAGCCGATCGGGACGACCTGCTCGGCCTGCGGCCCCTTGGGCCCCTGGGTGACGTCGTACTCGACCCTGGCCCCCTCCGCCAGCTCCTTGAAGCCGGTGGTCTGGATCGCGGAGAAGTGCACGAACACGTCCGGGCCCCCGTCGTCCTGCTGGATGAAGCCGAAGCCCTTCTCGGAGTTGAACCACTTCACGATGCCTGTCGCCATGCCACT
>NZ_JAIZ01000056.1 GCF_000710465.2 Kitasatospora sp. MBT63
TGCCGGCGCCCGCCGCGGCAGCCGCCGTCGGACCCGCCGCCCGGTGCTCCGCCGCCCCGGTACGGCACGGTCGCCAGGCCGGCCGCCCGGAGCGCGGCCTCCGCGGACCACAGATCGGCCTCCCGCCCGCCGGTGCGGACCGCGATCCGGCCCCCGGGGGCCAGCCGTCGCAGCGCCAGGCCGAAGAACTCCAGCGAGCTGTACCGGCCGTCCGGCCCCTGCTCGGCCAGGTCGGAGACGATCACGTCGAACGGCTCCGGCCCGCCGCGCAGCCAGTTCAGCGGCTCGGCGTTGACCAGCCGCACCCGCGGGTCGTCCAGCGCGTGTTCGTTCAGCGCGGAGAGCGCCGGATCGTGCCGGGCCAGCTCGGTCAGCACCGGGTCGCGCTCGACCACCAGCACCGAGCGCACCGACGGGTGCCGCAGCACCTCGCGCAGCGCCAGCCCGTCGCCGCCGAGCAGCAGGACCCGGGCGTTCGGCCCGGCCCCGAGCGCGGGGTGCACCAGCGCCTCGTGGTCCCGGTACTCCTCCGGTCCGCAGACCACCGGCCGGCCGTCCAGAAACAGCTCCAGCGGGGTGGAGCCGGCCGGGGCCGGGCGCTGCTCCGGCACCCGTTCGCCGGAAGGCCGGAACTGGCCGGTCAGCACGATCTCCTGGTAGCGGCTCTGGGTGGCCAGGCGCACCTGGGCGCCGTACAGGGCCTGCCGGGCGGCCCGTTCGATCGCGCCGGTGCAGGCGGCGGCCGCCGCGAGGACCGCCAGGACCAGGCCGCAGCCGGTCCACAGCAGGACCCGGGTACGGCGCGAGGGCTCGTCCCGGAACAGCCAGAGCACCACGGCGGCGCCCGCCACCGCGTTGACCGCGCCGGTCACCAGGGCGCCGGTGGCCTGGCCGAACGCGGGCAGCAGCAGGAACGGGAAGGTCAGCCCGCCGACCAGGGCGCCGACGTAGTCGGCGGCGAACAGGTCGGCGGCGGCCCGGCCGGCCTCCTCCCGGCGGATCCGCTGGATCAGCGTCATCAGCAGCGGGATCTCGGCGCCGATCAGCACACCGATCGCCAGGGTGGTGCCGACCAGGCCGGCGGTGGTGGCCCGGTAGCGGTCCAGCCAGGCCCAGCAGGAGTAGAGCGCCAGCACCGAGAGCCCGCCGACCAGCGCCAGCGCGCACTCGACCAGGGCGAAGGAGGTCGCCGGGCGGTAGGTGAGCCGCTTGGCGAGGATCGAGCCGATGCCCATCGCGAACACCATCACCGAGAGCACCACCGACGTCTGGGCCACCGAGTCGCCCAGCAGGTAGCCGCCCAGCGCGACCAGTTCGAGTTCGTAGACCAGCCCGCAGGCCGCGCAGACGAAGGCGGCCAGCAGGACTATCGGCCGGGCCGACCGCGGGCGCGGTCGCGGGCCGGTCCGTGCGCGGATCGCCCGGGCACCCGGCCCCCCGGCCGGGGCGGTGTCCTGCGGGGCGTCGAGGTCCGGCTCGGCGGGTTTCCCGGTCGAATGGCTGATCATGAACAAACGCTAGGCGAGAACCGACACCGTTAGCTGCACCCATTCGGGGGATGGTTCGGACACTTGGTTGACGAATCGGTCGGCTGTGCCAATCACTGGCTCGTTGGGCGGTGTTCGGGCCGGCGGGAGTCCCGGAGGCCGCTGCGGTGCCCCGCCGGCCGGGCCGCCGTCAGCGCACCACCAGGGAGGACCGGGTGCACACCAGCCGCCCCTCCTGCGGGTAGGCGTGCCAGGTGCGCCAGAGCACCCGGCGCTCCTCGCTGTGCGCGACCAGGGCGGTGAACGCGCTCGGGTCGCCGGGGAACACCCCGGCCAGCGCGTGCGGATGGCCCTCGACCAGGGCCAGCAGCTCCTGCGCGCGGGCGGCGAACACGTGCGGCGGCAGCTCCTCGATCCGCGCCGCGAACTCGTACTCCCAGCCGGCGACCCGCTCGGCCACCCGGGCCGGCAGCGGGGTGCGCCGGCCGGGCAGGCAGGCGACCGTCTCCAGGCACTCGCCGGGGCCCGCGGCCAGGATCACCTGGTGCGAGGCGCCGAGCAGGCGCAGCTGCAGGGTGCCGCAGGCGCGGCCCTCGGCGGGGCCCTCCAGGTGATCGAGGGTCAGATCCCGGACGGCCAGGGCTGGCAGCGGTTCGCCGCCCAGGCACCAGGCGAGGTCGCCGGCGCGGGTGTCCGTGTAGGAGGTCTGCAGTGTGGTGAGCATGCTGGGGCTCCGCGTTTCAGCTCCGTGCGCGCCGGCCGAGCGGCACCGGGCCCGGGCGGTGGCGGGGGCGGTTCGGTGCTGTGCGGTCCAGGACGCGGCCGACCGTGGAAGGAAGGATTCCGGCTGGAGATTCAGCAGCAGAGAAGCACGAATTCTCCGGGTCCGTCAGGGATTTACCCATCTTTGCCAAGCATTCACCGTTCTGGGCGCAGCCTCGGCCGGGCCCTGATCACTCCTAGGGCTGACTCTGTTCTCCATGCGCCCCATACCTACGCGCGTGCGCCGCGTGCGCCGGTCGTGCGCCCCGCGCGCCGTGGCGTGGAGGTGGGCGAAAGGGTGGCGCGCGTTTCTCCGGGGCCCCCGCGCCGACCAGGGCGGATGGAGGGGATGACGAGTCTTGTACCCGGCCACCTGGAAATAAACGACGGTCAGGTCTTCCTACGAAGAAGCCGGAGGTCCGGTTCGGCGGGACGGCCCCGAACGGCGGGTCCGTCCGGCGACGGGTGCGCTCCGCCAACCGGGTGGCGGACGGCCGACCGGGCCGCCCGGCCCGGTCCAACTGCACCCGGACCGCGGGCACTTGCCCGATCCCCCGCGCCCGTGCGGGAGCGCCCGTGCCCGTCCGGGAGCGCCCGCGCGGGTCAGAGCCGGCTGAGCCGGGCGACCGCCTCCTCGAGGACGTCGTCCCGCTTGCAGAAGGTGAACCGCACCAGGCTCCGGCCGGCCTCGGTGTCGTCGTAGAAGACCACGTTGGGGATGGCGACCACGCCGCAGCGTCCGGGCAGGGCGCGGCAGAACTCCAGGCCGTCCTTCTCACCGAGCGGGGTGATGTCGGTGGTGATGAAGTACGTGCCCTCGGGGCGGAAGACGGTGAAGCCCGCGGCCGACAGGCCGTCGCAGAGCAGGTCGCGCTTGCGCCGCAGGTCGGCGCGGAATGAGTCGAAGTACGCGTCGGGCAGGCGCAGCGCCTCGGCGACGGCGTACTGGAAGGGGCCGGCGCTGACGTACGTCAGGTACTGCTTGGCCGTCCGGACGGCGGAGACCAGCGCCGGGACGGCGGTCACCCAGCCGACCTTCCAGCCGGTGAAGGAGAAGGTCTTGCCGGCCGAGGAGATGGTGACGGTGCGCTCGCGCATCCCGGGCAGGGCGGCGATCGGGTGGTGGGCGCCGCTGAACACCAGGTGCTCGTAGACCTCGTCGGTGACCACCAGCAGGTCCCGCTCGACGGCGAGTTCGGCGATGGCGCGCAGCTCGTCGGGGTGCAGGACGGTGCCGGTCGGATTGTGCGGGGTGTTGAGCAGCAGCAGCCGGGTGCGCGGGGTGACGAGCGCGCGCAGCTCGTCCAGGTCGGGCCGGAAGGACGGGGCCCGCAGGGTGAGCGGCACGCGCACCGCGCCGGCCATCGCGATGCAGGCGGCGTAGGAGTCGTAGAACGGCTCGAGGGCGATCACCTCGTCGCCGGGCTCCAGCAGGGCGAGCAGGGTGGCGGCGATCGCCTCGGTGGCGCCGGCGGTGACCAGCACCTCGGTGTCGGGGTCGTACGTGAGGCCGTGGAAGCGCTGCTGGTGCTCGGCGACGGCCTGCCGCAGCTCCGGGATGCCGGGGCCGGGCGGGTACTGGTTGCCGTGGCCGGTGAGCACGGCGCGGGCGGCGGCCTCGGCGATCTCGCGCGGGCCGTCGGTGTCGGGGAAGCCCTGGCCGAGGTTGATCGAACCGGTCGCGGTGGCCAGCGCCGACATCTCCGCGAAGATCGTCGTGCCGAGTCCTGCCAACCGTCGGTTCAGCAGCGGCCGCTCGCTCATACCGGGCTCCTCACGCCTCGTCGTCGTCGCCCATCCTGGGCGCCCCGCCCGGCCGGGGGCAAGCACCCCCGGCCCCGCGGCCGGGCCCGGACGCGACGACGGGCCCGTCCCCTGCCGGGGAGGGCCCGTCGTCGCGGTGGACTCAGTCCTCGTCGGAGGAGGCGTCGTCCTCGCCGCCCTCCTCGATCTCCTTCTGGAGGCCGAGGCGCTCGACGATCCACTGCTCGAACCCGACCGAGGCCTGGGTCCAGTTGGCGGTGGTGGTGACGAAGTAGTCCAGGTTGACGCCGGTGCCGACGATCATCTGGGACTCGCCGATCAGGCGGACCACGCCGTCCTCGTGGGTGTGGGTGTACACCTTGGGCCAGAGGGTCTCGCGGTTCCACTCGTCGATCAGGTCGAGGATCTCGGCCTTCTGCTCCAGCGGGTACGAGCGGTCGTAGAACGCGCGGACCGCGAACAGCTCCTGCTGCTCACCGCGGAACATGTAGTAGACGCGGAACCCCTCCCACGGCGCGGCGAGGTCACCCTCCTCGTCCACCACGTGCTTGAGCTGCATCTGGTCGAGGAGCTGGGTCACCAGCGCCTGGTCCGGGACGACCACCGGCGGCGGACCGGCCGGACCCCCCTGGCCGCCACCCTGCGGGGGCTGGGGCGCGCCGAACGACGGGATCGAGGACGGGTCAATGCTCACGGGGGGTCCCTTCAGGGGGTGCACGAGGGTGGCTGTCGACGTGGGGCCGCCCTGCTTACCTCTCCATCCTGCCTCATCGGTGGCCTGCGGCACAGGGAACGCCGGGCATCGTGATCACGTCGGACGCCCGTACCGCGGGCCGGTGCGCCGGGGCCGGAGGGGGTCAGGTCGCCTGGTGCGTCTCCAGCCACTGCACGGTGCCCCGGGCGCCGTGGTCGAAGTACTCGCCGGTCTGCCAGTGCCAGGCGTACAGGTGGCGGGTCCACGGCTCGACGGAGTAGCCGTAGGTGAGGTCGTTGTTGCCCGCGCCCACGTCGCGCACGTTGTAGATCGCGGTGTCGGTGTAGCCCAGGTTGGCGAAGCACACCTCGCCCTCGTTCCAGACGGTGACGAAGTCGGTGCGGCCCGCGCAGTTCACCCGGTTGATCGCGGCGGCGTCGGCGGCCGGCAGGGCCAGGGTGAGGGCGGCGGCGCCGGCGAGGGCGAGCGCGGCGCGCCGGTGGGTGCGTCCCATCAGGGCTTCCCCTTCTTGGTTCCCCGAGGGCGGGGACCGGAGATCGGTGGCCGGGACGTGCCGGCCGGGAGGTCTCATGCTGAGCGGCCCGGCGAAGTCGCAACCAGGAAGTTCACCGGCGCCTGTCCGGCGGAACTGCCGGTGCGCGCGGGGAAACCCGAAAGCCCGGTGACTCTCGTCACCGGGCTTTGCCGGTACGGGTGTTGCGTGTGGGGAGCATGACAGTTAGCGTCCGACCCGAAGCGCCGAAGGCGGTACCCGGGCGCCGCCGGCGCGGGACGGAGCATCGGTAGCACGCCACCTTGGGGGGAGACGTGTCACAGGACCGCATACCGGACGGCCCGCGGCTGGGCGAGCGGCTTCGGCGCCTCAGGCTCGACCGCGGGATGACCCAGGAGGACCTCGGCGCCGCCACCAGCATCAGCGTGCGCACCATCAGCGACCTCGAACGCGGGGTGAGCTGCCCGAGGATCTCCACCATCCGGCTGCTCGCCCAGGCGCTGCGGCTCACCGAGGACCAGCGCCAGGAGTTCAACCGGCTGGCCCGGATCCAGCGCGACCGGACCGCCCGCCGCCCCTACCCCTACCCCGTACCCGGCCCCCGGACGGAGGCGTACGCGTGAGGCCCGCCGTCCGCCCCGCCCGCGCCGCCCTGGCTGTCCCGGCCGCCCTGCTGCTCGCGGCCTGCGCGGGCGGACCGGGCGGCCACGACGCCGCGCGACCCGCCCTGACCCCGCCGCCGATCGGCGCCTCCCCGGCTCCGCCCGCCAGCGGCCGGGCCGGGATGACCGGTCTGCCGCTGGCCGCCTACAGCGCCGACGACCGGCAGGGGGCCCGGCACTTCCAGGCCGTCCAGATCCTCACCATGCGCTGCCTGCGCGAGGGCGGCTTCACCTCCGTCGCCCGGCAGACCGTTTTCGGCGACCCCGCCGCGGAACCGCCGGACGACGACGCGGGCGCCTACCCCGCTGGCCCCTTCGGCTACCTCGGCGCCGAGGTGGCCGCCGCGCAGGGCTTCCACAGCAGGCCGCGGCCGGCCCCGGCCGCCGGCGGCCCGGAGCAGCACGGCACCGAGGCCGAACGGGCGGCCGCCGAGGAGTGCTCCAAGAAGAGCGTCCAGCAGCTCGGCGTGCCCGCCACCGCCGGCACCCGGCTGCTCGGCGAGCTCTACGACGCCTCGATGCGGGCCGCCGCCGCCGACGCCAGGGTGGCCGCCGCCACCGCCGCCTGGCGCGCGTGCATGGGCCGGGCGGGCTTCCCGGTCACCGATCCGCAGGCGCTGGTCACCCGCTACCAGGCCGTCCCGCCCGGCGGCCCGGACGAGCTCCCCACCGCTCGCGCCGACGCGGAGTGCACCGCGGGCAGCAACCTCGCAGGGATCTACTTCGCCGTCCTCACCGGCTACCAGCGGCAGCAGGTCGAGCAGCACGGCGCCGAGCTGGAGAGCGTGAAGCAGTCGGTCCGCGCCGAGGCCCGGAAGGTCGCCGACGTGATCGCGGCCGACGGCCGGTAGGTCGCCCCACCGGCCGCCGGCCGCCCGCCGCCGCTGCCGGACGTCACTTCACCGGCGAAGGGCCGGGCTCGACCGTCAGCCGGTCGCCCTCCTGGTCCAGGTCGACCACCACGGTGTCACCGTCGTGCACCTGCCCGGACAGGATCGCCTTCGCCAGCCGGTCGCCGATCGCGGACTGCACCAGCCGCCGCAGCGGGCGGGCGCCGTACGCCGGGTCGTACCCGGTGAGCGCCAGCCACTCGCGGGCCGCCCCGGTGACCTCCAGGGTGAGCCGGCGGTCCCGCAGCCGCTGGGACAGCCGGGCCACCTGCAGATCGACGATCCGGCTCAGCTCGGCGGTGCCCAGCGGCTCGAAGACCACGATGTCGTCCAGCCGGTTCAGGAACTCCGGCTTGAACGCCGCCCGGACGGTCTCCAGCACCAGCTCCTTCTTCCGCTCCTGCGGCGTCCCGGCATCCACCAGGTACTGGCTGCCCAGGTTGGAGGTGAGGATCAGGATGGCGTTGCGGAAGTCCACCGTCCGGCCCTGGCCGTCGGTGAGCCGGCCGTCGTCCAGCACCTGGAGCAGCACGTCGAAGACCTCCGGGTGGGCCTTCTCCACCTCGTCCAGCAGCACCACGCTGTACGGGCGCCGCCGCACGGCCTCGGTGAGCTGGCCGCCCTCCTCGTACCCGACGTAGCCGGGCGGGGCGCCGACCAGCCGGGAGACCGAGTGCTTCTCGCCGTACTCGCTCATGTCGATCCGGACCATCGCCCGCTCGTCGTCGAACAGGAAGTCCGCCAGCGCCTTCGCGAGCTCGGTCTTGCCGACCCCGGTCGGGCCGAGGAACAGGAAGGAACCGGTCGGCCGGTCCGGGTCGGCGATGCCCGAACGGGTGCGCCGCACCGCGTCCGAGACCGCCTGCACCGCCTCGCGCTGGCCGATCAGCCGCCGTCCCAGCTCCTCCTCCATCCGCAGCAGCTTGGCGCTCTCGCCCTCCAGCAGCCGCCCGGCCGGGATGCCGGTCCAGGACGCGACCACATCCGCGACGTCGTCCGGGCCGACCTGCTCCTTGACCATGGTGGCGCTCGCGCCGTCCGCCGCCCGGTCCTGCGCCTCGGTCAGCTCCTGCTCGGCGGAGGGGATCTCGGCGTACATCAGCTTGGACGCCCGCTCGAAGTCACCGTCCCGCTGGGCCCGCTCCAGGGCACCGTGCAGGTCGTCGAGGCGCTCCTTGAGCGCACCGACCCGGTTGAGCGACTTCTTCTCCTGCTCCCAGCGGGCACCCAGGGTGCTCAGGTGCTCCTGCTTGTCCGCGAGATCGCGCCGCAGCCGCGCCAGCCGGTCGACCGAGGCCGGGTCCGACTCCTTCTCCAGGGCCAGCTCCTCCATCCGCAGCCGGTCGACCGAGCGCTGCAGCTCGTCGATCTCGACCGGCGAGGAGTCGATCTCCATCCGCAGCCGCGAGGCCGACTCGTCGACCAGGTCGATCGCCTTGTCGGGCAGGAAGCGCGAGGTGATGTACCGGTTGGACAGGGTGGCCGCGGCGACCAGCGCCGCGTCCGAGATC
The DNA here is from genome assembly GCF_000710465.2 of Kitasatospora sp. MBT63. Taxonomy (GTDB): domain Bacteria; phylum Actinomycetota; class Actinomycetes; order Streptomycetales; family Streptomycetaceae; genus Kitasatospora. The sequence continues at coordinate 8,285 of NZ_JAIZ01000056.1, forward strand.
TCCACCTTGTGGTGCGCCTCGTAACGGCTCTTGAGACCGCGCAGGATCGCGATGGTGTCCTCGACGCTCGGCTCGCCCACCAGCACCTGCTGGAAGCGGCGCTCCAGCGCCGGGTCCTTCTCGATCCGCTCGCGGTACTCGTCCAGCGTGGTGGCGCCGACCATCCGCAGCTCGCCGCGGGCCAGCATCGGCTTGAGCATGTTGCCCGCGTCCATCGCCGAGTCACCGCCGGCGCCCGCGCCGACCATGGTGTGCAGCTCGTCGATGAACGTCACCACCTGGCCGTCGCTGGCCTTGATGTCGTTCAGGACCGCCTTCAGCCGCTCCTCGAACTCACCCCGGTACTTGGCGCCGGCCACCATGGCGCTCAGGTCCAGCGCGACCAGCCGCTTGCCGCGCAGCGACTCCGGCACGTCACCGGCCACGATCCGCTGCGCCAGGCCCTCGACGACGGCGGTCTTGCCGACGCCCGGGTCACCGATCAGCACCGGGTTGTTCTTGGTCCGGCGGGAGAGCACCTGGACCACCCGGCGGATCTCCTGGTCCCGGCCGATCACCGGGTCGAGCTTGCCGTCCCGGGCCGCCTGGGTCAGGTCGGTGCCGTACTTCTCCAGCGCCTTGTAGGTGCCCTCCGGGTCGGCGGAGGTCACCCGGGCGCTGCCCCGGACCTCCTTGAACGCGGCCAGCAGCGCCTTGGCGGTGGCGCCGTGCTGCTTCAGCAGGTCCGCCACCGTGCCGCCCTCGGCGGCGAGGCCCACCAGCAGGTGCTCGGTGGACAGGTACTGGTCGTCCAGGTCGGCGGCGCGCCGGCCGGCCTCCTCCAGCACGGCCATGGTGTCGCGGGCCAGCTGCGGCGCGGCCACGGTCGAACCCTGCGCGCTGGGCAGCTCGGCGAGCCTGCGCCGGGCGCCGGCCAGCACCGCGGGGACGTCGGCCCCGACCGCCTCCAGCAGCGGCCGGGCGAGGCCCTCGGGCTGCTCCAGCAGCGCCAGCAGGATGTGCACCGGCCTGACGTCCGGGTTACCTGCGGCGCCGGCCTGCCGGATCGCGGCGGACAGGGCGTCCTGCGTCCTGCTGGTGAACTTGCTGGCATCCAATGCTGTCGTGCCCCTCTCTGTGGCGTACGGGCCCGCCGGCGCAGCCGCACCCGAGGCCCTTGTCATCTGCTACATACAGCATGCACTAAGTTGAGTCTATTCCGCTCAACTTTCGGATGAACTCTTTCGCCGGACCGGACCGGACGGGACGGAACGGTCGCGGGGCAGCTTCCTGGTCAGCCCGAGCAGCTCCCTGGCCGGGCCGGCCGGGCGCTGGCCCGCGGGCCAGACCGCCCGCAGCGGCCGGTGCAGGTCGATCCCGGACAGCGGCACCTCGACCAGCCGCCGGGTGGCCAGCTCCTCCATCACCGCCAGCTCGCTCAGGCACACCGGGCCGGCCCCGGTCATCGCCGCCGCCTTGAGCGCGGTCGAGGAGGCCAGCTCCAGCCGCGGCGCCGAGCCGCCGCCGAACGGGGCGAGGGCCTGGTCCAGCACCTCCCGGGTGCCCGAGCCGGGCTCGCGCAGCACCAGCGCGGTCGCCGCCAGCTCCGCCCCGGTGAGCGGCGCGCGCCGCCGCGCCCACGGGTGCCCGGGCGAGACCACCACCACCAGCCGGTCGGCCGCCACCACCGCGCCCGCCAGCCCCGGCGGGGTGTGCGGGCCCTCCACGAAGCCCAGGTCCGCCTCGCCCGCCAGCACGTGCGCCGCGACGTCGGCGGAGTTGGCGGTCCGCAGCGTCACCGCGGTCCCCGGGCTGCTCTCGTGCAGCGCCAGCAGCCAGCCCGGCATCAGGTACTCGGCCACCGTGAGGCTGGCCACCACCCGCAGCCGGGTGTCCCGGCGCCCGCGCAGCGCGTCGATCCCCGCGTCCAGCGCCTGCGCCGCCTCGACCACCCCGCGGGCCCACTCGACCACCAGCCGGCCGGCCTCGGTCGGCCGGGAGCCGCGCGGCGAACGCTCCAGCAGGGCCACCCCGATCTGCCGCTCCATGCCCTTGATCCTGGCGCTGGCGGCGGGCTGGCTGATCCCCAGCTCGGCCGCCGCCCGTCCGACACTGCCCAGTCGCACCACGGTGAGCAGCAGTTCCAGGGCGCCGATCTCGGGAACGTGCGAGGAGAGAGCCATAGAGCCAGGTTATGTCCTCATAGCCCGCGGACGGCTACCGGCGGCCGGGCCCGCCCGGCACGGTGGTCCCATGGCCAGTCCCGTCCTCACCCAGCCCAGCCCCGCACCCCTCGCACCCGCATCCCACCCGGTACCCGCCGCCGCCCGGCCCCGCCGGATCCACCTCGGCGGCCTCGGCCCCAACTTCTACGCCGCGGTGATGGGCACCGGGATCGTCGCCAACGGCGCCGCCGCACTGCCGGTGGCCCTCCCGGGTCTGACCGTCTTCGCCCGGGCGGTCTGGGTGCTGTCCTGCGTCCTGCTGGTGGTCCTGATGGCGGCCCGCGCCGTGCACCTCACCCGCCACCGCGCCGCCGCCCGGGCGCAGCTGCTCGAACAGCCCGCCACCGCGGTCCTCTACGGCTGCCCGCCGATGGCCCTGCTGGCCGTCGGCTTCGGCACCCTCACGGTCGGCGCGCCGCTGATCGGCACCGGCCCGGCGGTCGCCGCCGACCTGGTGCTGTGGAGCGCCGGCACCCTGTACGCCCTCGCGGTGGCGGCCGGCATCCCGGCGCTGATGATCACCCGGCACCGGGTCTCCGTGCTGCGCGCCGACCCGACCTGGCTGCTCCCGGTGGTCGCCCCGCTGGTGGCCGGGGCGCTCGGTCCGGCCCTGGTCCCGCACCTGCCGGCCGGCACCCCGCGGGCCGCGATGCTCTACGGCTGTTACGCGCTGTTCGGTGCCGGGCTGCTCGGCGTCCTCGCGGTGCTGCCGGTGGTGTTCGCCGGCCTGGTGCACAGCAAGCTGCCGGCCCTGGTGCTGACCCCGACCCTGTTCCTGGTGCTGGGGCCGCTCGGCCAGTCCGCCACCGCGGTCAACCAGCTCGCCGACGCGGCCCGGCCGGCCGTGCCCGGCCTCGGGCCGTCCGCGCTGCACCTGGCGGTGCTGTTCGGCGCGCCGGTGCTGGGCTTCGGGGTGCTGTGGCTGCTGCTCGCGGCCGGGCTGAACCTGCGCGCCTGGCGGGCCGGCATGCCGTTCGGGATGACCTGGTGGGCCTTCACCTTCCCGGTCGGCACCATGGTCACCGGCGCGGCGGGCCTGGCCCGGCACACCGGATTCGCCGGCTTCACGGCTCTCGCCGCGGGCCTGTTCGCCCTGCTGGTGGCCGCGTGGGCGGTCACCGGTGTACGCACGGTCGGTGCCCTGGCGGGCGGGCGGCTGCTGGCCGGCTGAACCGGCCGGCGCGTACCGCCGGGCCGGGGCGGGCGCTGTGAACGGCGGAATTCCCGGCTCCGCCCGGCGGAATCCGGAACTGCCGGCCGCCTATTTCGGGATGGTCCGGATGCGGACGGCCGGATTCGAATTCCGCGCCCCTTCCGCCGCCGGGCGCGACGCCGCCCGGACGCGCCGTGGCCCCCCGCTGTCCGTGGTTTTGTGCTCCCAATTCCGGATCCCGGCGCCGGTGGCACACGACCTCATGTCATGCCCATGCTGGAAAGGGCGGACCCCGGCCGACCCATCAGAACCGACCACGATCGAACATCGCGTGCTGGCCGGACGCCCTGCCGGTGCGGGTCGCCCTGCGTGGTTCTGTTGGAATCGGCCACCCCGGGCCGATCCGGAAGATACGCGCGTAGACCCGGCCCGCGGGCGCCGAATTTCCGGTCGGACGCCTCCGCGGGCGCAGTCCGGGAGGGTACGGTTCCACTTCGCCGCACTCGCGGGCGCCGCCCCGGAAATGTGCGGAGGGCGTGAAAACCGCCCCCCGGAGAAACCCGCCAATGCCGCCCGCGGCTGCAGGTTTCTGCACTTGCGGGAACCTGCAACAGGAGAGCACTTGTTCCCCGCGCGTCACACTGTGAAAGTGGAGCCACGCCAGGTCGCCGGGCAGCCGCAGCCCGATGAAGGTGACTTGCTCCTCGCTGGTACGGACAGGTGTTGCTGCACCTGCGTACCGGAGCGGGAGCGCCGGCCGGGACGTCATGTGTGGTGATGACCCCCGGACCCGGAGTCGGCGAGGCGTTGCTGCTCCGCCTCACCGGAAGTCTGCCGTGGCCGTGGTGTGACACCAGCGGGTCTCCCGGGGCTTCAGAGCGCAACTGCGCACTGGCCCCGGGAGGCACGCAGGTACCGAGGGCTCCAGGCATTCCCAGGACCGGGCCTTGCAGACCGCGAACAGGTCCGGATGTCCGGCGGGGAGTGCTCGACATGGTTGCCGATCCGAACGCCGACCCCGGCGACGCCGTGTTCGACGAGGCGGCCCGCCGCTGCTACCTGGACATCCTGGCCGAGGGCGGCCGGATCCCGTTCCACCGGGTGACCGCCGACCGGCAGGCCGCCGTCGAGCAGCTGGTGCAGATCGGCCTGGTGGTGCCCAACCCGCTCGACTGCCTCTACACCGCCGTCAGCCCGCGCACGGTCACCGAGCGCCTCAGCACCGAGATGCGCGGCGAGGCCACCCGCCTGCTGCTGCGCGCCGAACGGCTGCCCGGCGCCCTGGACAGCCTGGCGCGGGCCTACGACGCGTTACCGGGCCACGGCGCCCTCCAGCAGCCCGAGCCGGGCGGGGCCACCTACGTGGAGGGCCACGACGCGATCCGGCACCGGATCGCCCAGCTGGTCTCGGAGTGCCGCAAGGAACTGCTCAGCGCCCAGCCCGGGTTCCGCCCGGCGTCCGCACTGGCGCTCGCGCTGCCGCAGGACCTGCTGCTGCTCGGCCGGGGCGGCGAGCTGCGGGTGATCTACCAGCCGGTCAACCTCGCCGCGCACCACGCGATCGACTACGCGGCCAGGGTGACCGAGCACGGCGCCGGGGTGCGCGTCCTGGACGAGCCGTTCCGGCGGATGCTGATCGTCGACCGCCTGGTGGCGGTCCTGCCCGCGTCCGACGACCACAGCCGGGCCGTGTTCGTCACCGACCCGGCGTCGATCTGCTTCCTCGCCGCCGTCTTCGAGCGGGACTGGGAACGTGCCGACATCGTCCGCTGGCGGGAGAGCGACGCCCAGCGGGTCACCCGGACCGCGACCGACCGGGTCGGCCGGCTGCTGACCAAGGGCCTCACCCAGCGCGCGGTGGCCACCCGGCTGGGGCTGAGCGAGCGCACGGTGGCGGGCCACATCTCCCGGCTGCGCGAGCGCTACGGCGCGCAGACCCTGTTCCAGCTCGGCTGGCTGATGCGGGGCGGGGGCGGCCGGCCGTGACCCGGGACGTGCACGAACCGGTGGGGCGGCCGTTCGGCCGTCGACGGGTGCAGCGTACGGTGGCGGGTCGGCTGGGGTCGCGCGGGCGGACGGTGGCCGGGCGGACCGCCCGGGAGGCCGGTCCGGGCCGCGGACGGACGCTCTTCCAGCCCGTACGGCGGATGCGGAGTGGTGCGAAGTGAACGAGCTGGTGGCGGGTTCGCTGCCGACCGAGACGGAACGGGCGCTCTACCAGGAGATCCTGGCGCAGGGCGGCCGGGTGATGTTCCGGGACGTGGCGGACGGGCACGCGGCCGCGGTGCTGCGGCTGATGGAGCTGGGCCTGCTGATCCACCATGACGCCGACGCCTCGCTCACCGCCGTCAACCCGCGCGCGGTCAGCGAGCGGATCAGCGCGGACCTGCGCTCGGCCGGTACCCGGATGCTGGTCCAGGCCGAGGAGATGCCGACCCTCCTCGAGGAGCTGACCCGGGCCTACGACGCGACGCCGCGGCGGGTGGACCGCTCCAGCGAGGTGCAGCATGTCGACGACTTCCGGCAGATCCGGCACCGGATCCTGCAGATCGAGGCGGAGTGCCGGGAGGAGACGCTGGCTGCGCAGCCGGGCGGGGCCAGGCCGGCCGAGCACCTGGAGCAGTCGCTGGAGCGCACCCGCGGGTTCCTGGAGAACGGCGGCTCCAGCCGGACGATCTACCAGCCCGGTGCGCGGCTCGACGAGGCGACGGTCCGGTACGCGGCCCGGGTGACCGAGCTGGGCGAGCGGATCCGGGTGCTCAGCGAGCCGTTCACCCGGCTGATCGTCTTCGACCGCCGGGTGGCGGTACTGCCGGCCGCCGCGGACAACCGCAGCGCCGCGTTCATCGAGGATCCGGCGGTGGTCAGTTTCCTGGTCGGGGTCTTCGAACGGGACTGGGCGCGGGCCGAGCGGGTCCAGTGGCGCTCCGTCCACCAGGAGGCGGACGGTCTGCCGGTGCACGAGCAGGTCGGGAGGCTGCTCGCACAGGGGTTGACGCAGCGCAGCATCGCGGGCCGGATGGGCCTGAGCGAGCGCACCGTGGCGGGGCACATCTCCCGGCTGCGGGAGCTGTACGACGCCGAGACGCTCTTCCAGCTGGGCTGGCAGATGCGCGGGACGGAGGCGGCGTCAGGTGAGTGACGGCGGCGGCCCGGTGTCAGCCGGTCGCGATCTCCGGGGACCAGTAGCCGTGCGGGCGGGTGCTCGGCGCGGGCTGGCGCGGGATCGGGAACTGCTCGCCGGGCGCCGTCCAGAAGCCCTCGCGCAGCGAGAGCGCCATGCCGGCCCAGTCGAGGGCGGTCTCGACGGTGTGGTGCAGGGCCTCCTGCGACCAGGTGTCGTCGAAGACCAGCGGCAGCACGGGGGAGACCTGCTCGATGGTGGCGATCAGCGGGTTGTGGGTGATCGCCTCGTCGACCAGCAGCACGATCGGCTTGCGCAGCGCGGACGCCCAGCCCAGTTCCAGGCTGACACCGGCCGACAGCGGCGCTCCGACGTAGGCGAAGATCAGGTCGGCGGTCTGCATCGCGCGGAAGTCGGACGGCACCCGCGGCTCGGGCGCGCGGCCCGCCACCGTCCAGGCGTCGCTGTGGTGCCCGCTGTACACGGCGGCGCCGCTGCGCAGCAGCGTGGTCCGAAGGGTCGTCAGCCGGGTGCGGCTGGCCAGGGTCACCACGCTGTCGGCCGGGCCGGTGAGCCGCATCAGCGGCGCGGCCAGGAAGACCCGTGCGCGCCGGCCCTCGGGGGTCTGGGCGGCGCGATGACGCAGGTAGGGCTCACTCATGTCGACTCCGGGAGAAGGAGGGGCGGAGACCGCACCCCCATAAGGAAGTGTGGTTGACGCGGGAAAACGCGATCAATATCGGTGAGGTGGAAATTATTTGCCGAGTTCATGTCACTCGGCGGCGCCCCCGTGCTTCCCCCTCGCCGACCTATGTGGAGAGTGCACTGATCGTCTCTGTCGTTACGGTCCGTCGTCCACTGGCACTCGATGTCATCTCGCTGCCTGGCAGAGAGATGACACACCCCCCGGTCGTTCTATCGGTCAGGAGGGTGGCAGGATTTATCCTGTTCCGATAGTCATACTTCCTGTAACTCATGCTCCGTACCGAAGGGAGTGCTCTCGTGCGTAACGCGCGTCGCCTCATCGCCTCAGCCATCCTTGTGAGCGCTGCGCTCTTCATCGGAGCGGGCAGCGCCAGCGCCGACAGCGTCTGGCAGTTGAAGAACCGTCCGACCGTGGTCACGGCGGAGCAGGACAGCGTCTGGGAGTAGTACCCGTCAGTCGAGGGCCGGGGCCGACTCGTCGTCGGCTTCCGGGTCGTCCGTCTCCTGCGCGAGCTTCCAGCCCAGCTGGAACAGCGTGTCCACGCCGTATTCCTCGCGCATCTCGGCGATATGACGGGCCAGCGTACGTTCGCTCAACCCCAGGTTGCGGGCGATGACCCGGTGCCCGACACCCTGGAGCATCGAGCGGATGATCTGGCGGCGCAGGCTGGAGAGCACCTGCGGTGGCACCTCGCGGTTCCCCTGGAACGGGATCGCGCGTTCCCACAGCGAGTCGAAGGTCTGTATCAGATAGCTGATCACTGCTTCGTCGGTGACGAAGCAGGCCTGTGTCATGTCCTTGCTGCCGGGAATGATCGCCACCTTGCGGTCCACCACGATCAGGATGTTGAACGGCTCGTCCAGCGTGCGGATGTGGCTGCCGGCCTGCGTCATGGTCTCGACGTACTCGAGCGTGGGACTGGAGTATCGGGCGCTCGGCTGATAGATCGTTCTGGTGGTACCGCCTCGGCGCAGTACGCCGAGATCACGGTTGATAGCCGTGCGTACGGTATCCGGGCGCCGGCCTCCGCCGGGCTGCGCGGTGAGGAGTTCCTGTGAGCAGCCGTCGACCAGTATCGCCAGCCGCTGATTGATCGGGACTTTTCCCTGGACGTACTCGATCTTTCCGCTGGATTCGACCTGGCCGCTCAGCTCGCTGAACGCGTCGCCGAGCTCCCGCAGCTCGTCGGTCAGGGCGACCGAGCGGGCGAGGAGTTGGGCAGCCTCCCGCTGCCAGGCCGCACTGAGCGAGGTCGACAGCCGCTTGGGGTCCACGGCGATCACCGCCGGCGGGTCGTCCAGGTCCCGGACCAGCAGGCCGAAGTCGAGCAGCTCCTGGACCTCCGCCTGCACGGTGCTCTGCTCGGCGGCGGTCAGCCGGCCACCGGTGCGGATCGCGGAGAGGTAGAGCGCGCGTGCGGGGGCGGAGAGCAGCGACGCCGGATCCATCGAGGCGGAGTCCCCGAATGCCTTCATGTGCAGCTCCCCTCCGCTCTGTTCCCTGACCTGTGCTTGGCGAGCTCTGCGGATCAGTACGGATCATAGGCAGAACCGGCCGGTCGGGGACTTGCACTTCGCTAGTTCCCTGCCGGTCGAGCGGTGGACCCAACTCTCCCAGCACGGCCCGAACGCCGGCACCCCCCATGCGGAGGGTACCGGCGATGGGCGGGGAACAGGGAACTACCGCTTGGGCCGCCACACCACCAGCGCGCTGGACTGCTGGACCTGCTGGTACGGGACCAGGTCGCGGCGGTAGGAGGCGTGCACCGCGGCCTCCCGCTGCTGGAGCGCGCTGGCGGCGCCGTCCAGCGCGTCGGCCAGCTCGGCGACCCGCGACTGCAGGGCGGTGACCTGGTTCTCCAGCTCGATGATCCGCTTGATGCCCGCCAGGTTGATGCCCTCGTCCTGGGACAGCCGCTGCACCTCGCGCAGCTGCTGGATGTCCCGCGCCGAGTAGCGCCGGCCGCGCCCGGCCGTGCGGTCGGGGCAGACCAGGCCGAGCCGGTCGTACTGGCGCAGGGTCTGCGGGTGCAGGCCCGAGAGCTCGGCCGCCACCGAGATCACGTAGACCGGGGTGTCCTCGGTCAGCACGTAGTGGGTGGGGCCGGGGGCCCGGCGGGGGGCGCCGCCGGGCAGGCCCTCGCCGAGTCCCGGGCCGATCGGGCCGTCAGGAGTGATCATCCGGTCACGCTCCCTCCGCCGCCCGGAACAGGGCGGCTCGCGGGTCGTCGGAGGCCGTGGCCTCGCGGTACTGCTCCAGTGCGGTCAGCGCGTCGCCCTCGACGTGCTTGGGTACCACGACCTCCACGGTGACCAGCAGGTCGCCGCGGGTGCCGTCCTTGCGGGTGGCGCCCTTGCCCCGGGCCCTCAGGGTGAGGCCGTTGGCGCTGCCGGCGGGCAGCTTGAGCTTCACCGAGGGGCCCTTGAGGGTCGGCACCTCGATGGTGCCCCCCAGCGCCGCCTCGGGGAAGGTGACCGGCACGCTGACCGTCAGGTTGTCGCCCTTGCGCCCGAAGACCGGGTGGGCGTCGACGTGCACGGTGACGTAGAGGTCACCGGGTTGGCCGCCGCGCTCGCCCTGGGCGCCCTTGCCCTTGAGCCTGATCCGCTGGTTGTCCTGGACCCCGGCCGGGATCCGGACCTGCATGGTGCGGGCCGAGCTGGCCCGGCCGCTGCCGTGGCAGACGGTGCACGGATCGTCGACGATCATGCCGCGGCCCTTGCAGTCCCGGCACGGCTCGGAGAGCGCGAAAGCGCCCTGGCCCCGGCTGACGGTGCCCGCGCCGACGCAGGTCGGACAGACCCGCGGGGTGGTGCCGGCCTTGGCGCCGGTGCCGCTGCAGGTGCGGCAGGCGGCCTGGCTGGTCATCCGCAGCGGGACGGTCGCGCCGTCCACCGCCTCGTCGAAGCCGAGCGTGACCTCGGTCTCCACGTCGGCGCCGCGGCGCGGCTGGGCCTGCCGCCCGCCGCGGTTGAACAGCCCGCCGAACACGTCGCCGAGCCCGCCGCCGCCCGCCTGGCCGGCGCCGGTGAACAGGTCGCCGAAGTCGAAGCCCTGGCTGCCGTTGCCGCCCGGGCCGGCCCGGAAGCCGCCCGCGCCGAACAGCGACCGCGCCTCGTCGTACTCCTTGCGGCGCTTGTCGTCCGACAGGACGTCATACGCCTCGGAGATGTCCTTGAAGCGGTCCTCCGCCTTGGTGTCGCCCTTGTTGGCGTCCGGGTGGAACTCCCGGGCGAGCTTGCGGTAGGTCTTCTTGATCTCCGCGGAGCTGGCGTCCTTGGGCACGCCGAGGACCTTGTAGTAGTCCTTCTCCACGTAGTCCTTGGTGCTCATGGCTGCCGCCACCTCCCGAAGTGCGTCCATACGGCGCTGCGGAGCCGTCCGTCGTACTCGACGACGTACGACTCCGCAGCGCACAGATTGTCAGTTGTCGCCCGCACCGTCAGCCTTGTCGGACTCCGAGTCCTCGGAATCCGGCGTGGCCGTGGTCTGCGTGCCCGGCTGGGGCTCGGCCACCGCGACCATCGCCGGGCGGATGACCCGCTCGCCGATCCGGTAACCCGGCTGCAGGATCTGCACACAGGTGTCCTCGGTGACGTCCGAGGAGTAGCTGTGCATCAGCGCCTCGTGCAGCGTCGGGTCGAAGGCCTCGCCCTCCTTGCCGAACTGCTGCAGGCCCAGCTTGGCCACGACGGTCTCCAGGTTGTCGGAGACCGACTTGAAGCCGCCGGTGACCTCGCCGTGCTCGCGGGCCCGGCCGATGTCGTCCAGGACCGGGATCAGGGCCTCCAGGATGTTGGAGACCGCGATCTCGCGGACCGTCAGCCGGTCGCGCTCGACCCGCTTGCGGTAGTTCTGGTACTCGGCCTGAAGGCGCTGCAGGTCGGCGGTGCGCTCGGCGAGCTCCCGCTTGGCGGTGGCCAGTTCCTCCGAGGTGCCGCCGGCGGCGGCCTCCTCGGCGGCCTTGATCACGGCCTCCTCGGCGGCGGAGTCGTCGCCGGGCTGCTCGCCCTGCGGCTTCTCCGTCATGCGGCACCACCCTTGGGCTTCTCGTCGTCGACGATCTCGGCGTCGACCACGTCGTCCTCGGCCTTGGCCGCACCCTCGCCGGCCTCGGCGGCGCCGCCCGCGGCGTCGGCGTTCGCGTAGAGCGCGGCGCCGAGCTTCTGCGCGGTGGTGGAGACCTTCTCGGTGGCCTCGCGGATCGCGGTGATGTCCTCGCCCTTGAGGGCTTCCTTGAGCTCGCCGATCGCGGTCTCGACCTCGGTCTTGACGTCGGCCGGGAGCTTGTCGGTGTTGTCCGCGATGAACTTCTCGGTCGAGTAGACCAGCTGCTCGCCCTGGTTGCGGGTCTCCACGGCCTCGCGGCGCTTGTGGTCCTCCTCCGCGTACTGCTCGGCCTCGCGCATCATGCGCTCGATGTCGTCCTTCGGCAGCGCGGAGCCGCCGGTGACGGTCATCTTCTGCTCCTTGCCGGTGCCGAGGTCCTTCGCGGCCACGTGCATGATGCCGTTGGCGTCGATGTCGAAGGTGACCTCGATCTGCGGCAGGCCGCGCGGCGCCGGCGGCAGGCCGGTCAGCTCGAACATGCCGAGCTTCTTGTTGTACGCCGCGATCTCGCGCTCGCCCTGGTAGACCTGGATCTGCACGGACGGCTGGTTGTCCTCGGCCGTGGTGAAGATCTCCGAGCGCTTGGTCGGGATCGTGGTGTTGCGCTCGATCAGCTTGGTCATGATGCCGCCCTTGGTCTCGATGCCGAGGGACAGCGGGGTGACGTCGAGCAGCAGGACGTCCTTGACCTCGCCCTTGAGCACACCGGCCTGCAGGGACGCGCCGATGGCGACGACCTCGTCCGGGTTGACGCCCTTGTTGGCGTCCTTGCCGCCGGTCAGCTCGCGGACGAGCTCGGCGACGGCGGGCATGCGGGTGGAGCCGCCGACCAGGACCACGTGGTCGATCTCGGACAGCTGGATGCCGGCGTCCTTGATGACGTTGTGGAACGGGTGCTTGCAGCGCTCCAGCAGGTCGGCCGTCAGCTGCTGGAACTGGGCCCGGGTGAGCTTCTCGTCCAGGTGCAGCGGGCCCTCGGCGGAGGCCGTGATGTAGGGCAGGTTGATCGAGGTCTCGGAGGACGAGGACAGCTCGATCTTGGCCTTCTCGGCGGCCTCGCGCAGACGCTGCAGGGCCATCTTGTCCTTGGACAGGTCGACGCCGTGGCCGGCGTGGAAGACCTTCACCAGGTGGTCGACGACCTTCTGGTCCCAGTCGTCACCGCCGAGGTGGTTGTCACCGTTGGTGGCCTTCACCTCGACCACGCCGTCGCCGATCTCCAGCAGCGAGACGTCGAAGGTGCCGCCGCCGAGGTCGAAGACCAGGATGGTCTGGTCGTCCTTGTCGAGGCCGTAGGCGAGCGCGGCCGCGGTGGGCTCGTTGACGATGCGCAGGACGTTGAGGCCCGCGATCTCACCGGCCTCCTTGGTGGCCTGGCGCTCGGAGTCGGAGAAGTACGCCGGGACGGTGATCACCGCGTCGGTGACCGTCTCGCCCAGGTACGCCTCGGCGTCCCGCTTGAGCTTCTGCAGGATGAAGGCGGAGATCTGCTGGGGGTTGAAGTCCTTCCCGTCCAGGTTGATCTTCCAGCCGGTGCCCATGTGGCGCTTCACCGAGCGGATGGTGCGGTCCACGTTGGTGACCGCCTGGCGCTTGGCGACCTCGCCGACCAGAACCTCGCCGTTCTTGGCGAAGGCGACGACGGACGGCGTGGTCCGAGCGCCCTCGGCGTTGGTGATGACCGTGGGCTCACCGCCCTCAAGAACACTGACGACGGAGTTCGTCGTACCGAGGTCGATGCCGACCGCGCGTGCCATCGTAAATACCTCCATGGAAGAAGTTGAGCTGTACGGACTCAAGGATGCACGACGACCCCTCGAGCGTCAACAGCTATGAGTCCGTGTCGCTCAACTTTACTGCGCCCTTATGTCACCGGCCCGGCGTGACCGGGACTGAGCCGTACGGGTGAGCCTGTCCTTAGTGACTGCCGCCATACCTTGAGCGTCTTATGGATCAGTGGTAAGGAGCGGTAGTGTCCGGCCCGTTGGATCGGTAAGTTACCGATCAGTACAATCGGGGGGACCCCTTTACCCGTCCCCCTGTTTCAGACCTGTGGGACACCAGCCGCTGGAGACGGAGAGCCGATGCAGCTAGCAGCGATCGTCATCTCGCTGGTCACGACTGTGATCGGCATCGCGCTCGCCGCCAGGGCGGCCGCGTACATCTACAAGGTGGTGAAGACCGGCCAGCCGGACGCCACCCGCACCGGGCAGCCCGTCCAGCGCGTGAAGACCGTGGCGGTCGAGTTCCTCGGCCACACCAGGATGAACCGCTGGGGCGTCGTCGGCGTCGCGCACTGGTTCGTCGCGGTCGGCTTCTTCACCCTGGTCAGCACCCTGGTCACCGCCTTCGGCCAGCTCTTCGACGCCGAGTGGGCGATCCCGCTGATCGGCCACTGGCTGCCGTTCGAGGTCTTCACCGAGCTGGTCGGCACCTTCACCACCCTGGGCATCGCCGTCCTGATCGTGATCCGGCTGCTCAGCCTGCCGTCCCGGTCCGGCCGCAAGTCCCGGTTCGCCGGCTCGATCGCCTGGCAGGCCTTCTACGTCGAGTACACGATCCTCGGCATCGGCCTGTGCATCATGATCCTGCGCGGCCTGGAGGGGGCGCTGGCCGGCGTCGACTCCTACGAGGCCGCGTACCTGGTCTCCTACCCGCTGGTGGCGGCCTTCCGCGGCCTGTCGCACGGGACGCTGGAGAACCTGATCTACCTGTTCGCGATGCTGAAGATCTCGATCTCGTTCGCGTGGGCGACCACCATCGGCATCAACCCGTCGATGGGCGTGGCCTGGCACCGCTTCCTCGCCTTCTTCAACATCTACTTCAAGCGCGAGGAGGACGGTTCCACCGCCCTCGGCGCGCTGCGGCCGATGACCAGCGGCGGCGCCCCGATCGACTTCGAGGACCCGGCCGACGACGCCGTCTTCGGCGTCTCCCAGGTCGAGCACTTCGCCTGGAAGGGCATCCTCGACTTCTCCACCTGCACCGAGTGCGGCCGCTGCCAGTCGCAGTGCCCCGCCTGGAACACCGGCAAGCCGCTCTCGCCCAAGCTGCTGATCATGAGCCTGCGCGAGCACGCCTTCGCCAAGGCGCCGTACCTGCTCGCCGGCGGCGGCAAGGACATGGAGGGCGAGGAGAAGGCCACCGCCGAGCAGCTGGCCGGCGTGCCCGCCGCCGCCCTCGCCGAGGCCGAGCGCCCGCTCATCGGCACCGCCGAGGAGGGCGGGGTCATCGACCCCGACGTGCTGTGGTCCTGCACCACCTGCGGCGCCTGCGTCGAGCAGTGCCCGGTGGACATCGAGCACATCGACCACATCGTCGACATGCGCCGCTACCAGGTGATGATCGAGAGCTCCTTCCCGACCGAGGCCGGGACCATGCTCAAGAACCTGGAGAACAAGGGCAACCCGTGGGGCATGGCCACCAAGGCCCGCCTGGACTGGGTCAAGGAGCTCAAAAAGGAGACCGGCATCGAGGTGCCGGTGATCGGCGAGGACATCGACCCCGCCGAGGTCGAGTACCTCTACTGGGTCGGCTGCGCCGGCGCGCTGGAGGACCGGGCCAAGAAGACCACCAAGGCCTTCGCCGAACTGCTGCACACCGCGGGCGTGAACTTCGCGATCCTCGGCAAGGAGGAGTCCTGCACCGGTGACTCCGCCCGCCGCCTGGGCAACGAGTTCCTGTTCCAGATGCTCGGCGCGCAGAACGTCGAGACGCTGAACGCAGCGCTGGAGGACGCCCCGGTCAAGCGGATCGTCGCCACCTGCCCGCACTGCTTCAACACCATCGCCAACGAGTACCCCCAGCTGGGCGGCCACTTCGAGGTCATCCACCACACCCAGCTGCTGCAGCACCTGATCGACGAGGGCAAGCTCGTCCCGGTCAACCCGGTCGAGGGCCTGATCACCTACCACGACCCCTGCTACCTGGGCCGCCACAACAAGGTCTACAGCCCGCCGCGCGAGATCATGGACAAGGTCCCGGGCCTGCGCCAGCAGGAGATGCACCGCCACAAGGAGCGCGGCTTCTGCTGCGGCGCCGGCGGCGCGCGGATGTGGATGGAGGAGCGGATCGGCAAGCGCATCAACAACGAGCGCGTGGACGAGGCCCTGTCGCTCAACCCCGACATCGTCTCCACCGCCTGCCCGTTCTGCCTGGTGATGCTCTCCGACTCGGTCAACGGCAAGAAGAACGAGGGCGCCGCCAAGGAGCACCTCAAGGTCGTCGACGTCGCCCAGCTGCTGCTGGAGTCGGTCAAGGCCGAGCCCGTCCCGGCCGAGCCCGAGCCCGTCGAGGCGTGATCCGCCCCGCCCGTACGGGAGACTGATCCCGCGTCACACCACGGCCCCGCCTGCCCCGTCCGGCAGCGGGGCCGCGGTGCGTCCTGGGCCGGCGCCGGCGGGCGGGCCGCGGCCCGGCAGGACCGGTGCCCTAGCATTTCGGCCATGACTGATGGCGGGGGCATACCGGATGGCGGCGGTACCGGGGGCTTCCCCGGCGGGAGCACGGCGCCGGGCGGCGCCCAGGCGGCCTACCTGCCGCCGGTGACCAGCGCGACGCCCGACTGGGCGGCGCTGGCCGAGGACAACGAACGCGAACACCGGCGGCGCCGCCTGCTGAGGACCGGCGGTGCGGCCCTCGGCGTGGTGCTCGTCGGCGCCCTGGTGGCCACCGCCGTCCTGGCCGCCCGGCCCGGCGGGGACCGGCACCCCGCGGCCGCCCCGGCCTCCGCACCCGCGCTCACCCCGGACGGCGGCAGCGGCACCGGCAGCGCC
>NZ_JAIZ01000057.1 GCF_000710465.2 Kitasatospora sp. MBT63
CTAACACAAAGCTCGGACGCGCCTGTAGGTGATCAGGCAGCAGGCCAGCTTGAGGAATGCCTCGTGGATGTCGTCGCGGATGTCCCAGCGGATACGGAGTCGTCGGAAGCCGTGGATCCAGGCGTTGGTCCGCTCGACCACCCACCGGACGGCGCCCAATCCGGAGCCGTGCGATACACCGCGGCGGGCGATGACCGGCTTGATGCCGCGCTTCCACAGGAGTCGGCGGTACTTGTCGAAGTCGTAGCCGCGGTCGGCGAACAGTTGCCGCGGGCGGTGCCGGGGACGGCCCGTCGTGCCACGGATGCGTGGGATCGCGTCCAGCAGAGGCAGCAGCTGGGTCACATCATGGCGGTTGCCGCCGGTCAGGGTGATGGCGAGCGGGG
>NZ_JAIZ01000058.1 GCF_000710465.2 Kitasatospora sp. MBT63
CTAACACAAAGCTCTGGTGTGGCCATGTCTGCTCGACGGTCTGCTCGTTGGTCCATCCGTGGGGAAGCTGAAGGGTCCACCGTGGGTGGTGCCGGACGATCTGTGGGCGCGTATCGAGCCGTTGCTGCCGGTGCGGCAGCGCCGGTCACGCAATCCGGGGCGCCTGCCGCTGGATGATCGCGGGTGCCTGCAGGGAATTCTGTTCGTGCTGCACACGGGCATCCAGTGGGAGTGGCTGCCGCAGGAGTTGGGCTTCGGTTCGGGGATGACGTGCTGGCGCCGCCTGCGGGACTGGCACGAGGCCGGCGTATGGGACCGGCTGCACCAGGTGCTGCTGACCGAGCTGCACCGGGCGGGGAAGCTGGACTGGTCGCGGGCGGTGATCGACGGCTCGCACCACCAGGCCCGTCGGGGCGGCCCAAAACAGGTCCGAGCCCGGTCGACCGTGCCCGGCCTGGCTCGAAGCACCACGTCATCACCGATGGGCACGGCACCCCGCTCGCCATC